>NZ_FOTS01000013.1 GCF_900114615.1 Pelosinus propionicus DSM 13327
AAGACCGATACAAATCCACTTCCCGTTCCAATGCTTTAATGCGCAGCTCCATTTCACGCTGTTTTGTGAATGGTGACGTGCGCGGTCTTCCCCGCTTTTTAGGTATGCAAACTTCCGGTTTCCTGTTATAACGCCGAACCCAATTTTTGATTTGTACCTTTGTGAGCCCCAGTGCATCTGCTATTTCCTGGCGTGTTTTGCCTTGCTCACGCATGGCGATTATCTCTGGTTCCATTATTTTGATGTGCGTATATTCCCTTTTCATGCAATCGCCCCCTGTCGTAGTTTCTATCCTACAACAGGGGGCGTTTTCTCTCAATGTCTATTTCTTGGGATGCGGTCTATACCTGCGGAGGCTTTTTCTTATATAGTCTATTGCTATTGCGGCCAATCGTCTTGCAAAAAGGCAAAATGATGTGAGATGAACATGCTGAAAGACTTTTATTTTAGGTTATACTTTTTTAGCTTGTATTGTAAAAGTTGGCGAGTAAGCCCTAAGTGCTTTGCAGTCTGTGTAACATTGCCATTTAATTGATTGAAGGCAGAGCAAATTAACTCTTTTTCTATTGTATCCCGCTGTTCTATAAATTTTGCTGGTCCAGTACAACTCATACTGACCGTTTGCGTAGATTGTGATAGTGCTAGAAGATTAGATTGAAATAGTGATGATAGGTGGTGCATTTGTATTTCTTGTTCCGAGGTTACAAAATTCATAGCTCCTTCAATTGCATGCTGAAGTTCTCGAATATTTCCAGGCCAGGAATATTGCTGAAAAGCATCTAATATTGCTGCTGAAACTCTTTTTATATCTAATCTCATGCTCAAATTATATTTTTTAATAAAGCGATCAATATAATCTGGAATGTCTTCTTTGTGCTCGCGCAGAGGCGGTATACGAAGACTTACAGTGCCTAGGGTGTAATATAGATCTTCTCTTAATTGTTTCTGTACTATAGCATCAAAAGGATTCACAGTTATTGTGGAAATAATTCGGACATTAATTGCCGTTTCATTCGTTGCTCCTACTCTGCGAATGGAATTTCCTTGGAGAACTCGTAATAATTTTGCCTGTAGATTCATGTTTATCGAGTTAATTTCATCGAGGAGCAAGGTGCCTCCGTGCGCTTGTTCAAAAAAACCCGGTCGGTCGAGCGCATCGGTGAACCCTCCTTTAACAGTTCCAAAAAGCAATTCTTCTAGCAGATGTTCTGGCAGAGCCGCACAGCTTATTGCAACAAATGGACCTTGCTTACAAAGACTTGCATTATGAATGCTTTGTGCAAACAATTCTTTTCCTGTTCCTGTTTCACCATATAGTAGTATATTTGATGAGGTTCGTGCCGCTCGATGTGCTTGCAGCTTCACAGTTTTTAATGCATCAGATTTTCCAATGATATCAGAAAAAGTATATCGGGTGCTAAAAGGTCGTGTCTTTTTTAGAAAAGACTTTTGGGCAGAAGGGTTTTGCTGAAAGTCAGTAATCTTTTTAGCAATTTCTAAAGCTTTAAGCAATACCGTGTTAGAATGCATAGTATTTAATTGCTTTTTATCTAAAATAGTGTTGACATTTTCAATTTCCAATTGAGTCATCATCGTATGAAACAAAATAGCTGCCTCAAGTTTATCAATTACTTGCATACCTATATCTAAGTTATATAAGAAAGTTTCATATAAAATTAACTTTTGCTCAGCGATTGCCAATTGTTCCTTTAGTTTGCGCTCTCGTTCCATTATATTTTCTTCCGATTTTATCATTATTTTACCTCCATATCAAAGTGTAGGTTTCTGCCAAACCAAGAGGGTTATAATTGAGCACCGGCTTTGGCATGCATGTTGCTTTACAAAAGATACCTCCCAGCTATAAAACTGGGAGGCATCTTTTTATAAAGTAACATGCATAACAATATAAATCCCGGCGCAAAAAACGCCGAGATAAAAGTACAGTTTGGCACATGTGTACTTAATCCCCTCCCCATCGCTCGTGGGTCAAATGGTGACTGTCAAATAGGCAGTTCTCCTGGCTTTGGTTCATTGCTTACTCAAACCTTCCCAAGAACTTAGTCTCAGTGGTATTTCATTGAGGTTGCTCCCCATTACAGTGGCGGGACCGCGTCGGTATCACACCGATCTTCCCTATTAAGCCCTTGCGGGCACCTATTTCTATAGTATTTAATTTTACGGTTGAAGATACTCTAATTCGAAACCATCATAACATTGTATATGAAAGAATGTCAAATCAATCGATAATTGGGATATTAAAGCGCTAGAAGTGCTATTAGGACATTCATTAACACAAAGCACAAATTATGTAACTGAGTTCTGGTTGTAAAGAGTAACATTGCGGTTTCTTTTATTTTAGCCAAACCTTAAGATTGATTTTTTTGCAGTAATATCTTGAAATCATGAGGCTGATAAGGTCAATGCAGAAATTTGAAGGTTACTTGCATTGGCATCATTATTGCATTACAAGAAGGTAAGGAGGGCAATAGACGGCCAGTTTGGCAAACTATTAAATATAGACAATGCAAGGCTTACTATATTGGTGTTGCTAGAATATTGCAATCTATAAAGAGGTGGAGGTAGGTACTATGGGATATCCTTTCATTGAAATTGATCTTGAGAAAATTACTGCTAATGCTCATTTGCTCGTTAATATGTGTAATGCTCATAATATACAGATTGTTGGTGTGGCTAAGGCTGTATGTGCTGATATTGATGTAGCTAAAGCGATGTTAGCTGGTGGAGTGCCGATGCTAGGAGATTCACGAGTCCAAAATCTTCGAAGACTTCGAATGGCTGGCATTGATGTTCCATTACTACTGCTAAGGATTCCAATGCCGAGTGAAGTGGATGAAGTAGTGCAAATTGCTAACTGTAGTTTAGTTTCTGAGCTTTCAACAATTCGTCAGCTAAGTCAGGCTGCTATCAAGGTTGGAGTGATTCATGACGTAATCCTAATGGTGGACATGGGAGATTTAAGAGAAGGAATTATGCCGCAAAAGATTTTGCCTTTAGTTCAGCAGATTCTTTTGTTATCAGGAGTACGTTTGCAAGGACTTGGCGCAAATTTTGCTTGTTATTCAGGAAAAATTCCTACATCGGGGATTCTTAAGAGACTTGTTGCGTTAACTCAGCAAGTTCGAGATGTATTTGCTTTGGCATTACCCATTATTTCTGGTGGTAATTCTGCTGCCATTGACTTGCTAATGACTAGTGGCATACCAGCAGGAATTACTCAATTGCGAATTGGCGAAGGTATTTTGCTTGGACGAGAGACCCTAAAACGGAATCCTATTCCGGGGGCTTACCAGAATCCCTTAATTCTGCATACTGAGATTGTCGAGGTACAGGAGAAACCTTCCGTGCCGTCAGGAGAAATAGCCCAAGATGCTTTTGGGAATATACCGGTTTTTATTGACCGAGGTATCCGCAAACGAGCGATTGCAGCCATAGGCCGACAAGATGTGGAAATCGATCATTTAACGCCAATAGTACCAGGAATTGATATTCTAGGCGGCAGCAGTGATCATTTGATTCTTGATGTCAGTGATGCTGCAGAAGATATTGCTGTTGGTAGTGAAGTTTGTTTTTATTTGCAGTATGGAGCTTTAGCTCATGCTATGGTTTCGCCCTATGTATCTCGTGTTTATAAAACGCGAAATTTTTGAGATGCATGCTGCTGGAAGAGTTGAAGAATTTGCAAAAAAATTTCTCTGTTTTACTGTGGGCAAAACTGGTACGCTAAAATGCCGCAAATAAATTTGCTTATGCATATAGCAAGGTATTTGCCTATAATTTATCGAATATGGGAATTTATATTTATAGAAGGTGCAAATTTTTTTGCAGCAATGATTAAACAAGATGTTTTTATTCATGAGATTTATACATCCTAAGATCAATAAAAATATCTGATTATTGAGAAAATAGGTGTGGCAAGAGCACTTATTTATAGTATTAGTTTAAATTGGCATGATTGTTGCAATATGCAAGTAATAAGCAAGTTGATATATGTGCTTGCAACAATTGAAGGAGGTTTACTGATATGGAAACAGTAAAAGTAATTTTATGGGGATTAGGTGCGATGGGAAGTGGCATGGCAAAAGATATTGTAGAGAATAAGAAAGGAATTGAAATTGTAGGTGCCATTGGACAAAATCCGCAGAAAATTGGAAAAGATTTAGGAGAGGTTTTAGGACTTAATAAAAAATTAGGAATAACTATATCAAAAAATCCTGCAGAAATATTACATAGTACGAAGGCGGATGTGGTATTGCATTCTACCCAGTCCTTTACAAAAGATGTATTTCCTGAGATTAAGCTGATTGTAGAATCTGGTAAAAACGTTATTACGATTGCCGAAGAGATGTCAGCTCCGCAAGTGGAAACTCCTGACTTGGCAAACGAGATGGACGCACTTGCCAAAAAGCATAATGTGACTATTTTGGGTACTGGCGTGAATCCAGGATTTGTACTAGATACATTGATTTTAACGTTAACAGGTGCCTGCCAGGTTATCAGTAAAATTTGGGCAGCTAGAATAAATGACCTCTCGCCATTTGGACCGACAGTAATGAAGACGCAAGGGGTTGGAACCACGGTGGAAGAGTTTCATAAAGGTGTAGAGAATGGCACCATTGTAGGACATATTGGTTTTCAGCAGTCCATTTATTTAATCGCAAAATCTCTTGGCTGGGAGCTGGATAAAGTAGTAGAAAGCCGTGAACCTATTATTACTAAGGTTTATCGTGAAACACCTCATGTTCAGGTCCAGCCTGGCATGGTTGCTGGTTGCCGCCATGTTGCACGCGGCTTTTATAATGATCAAGAAATTATTACGCTAGAGCATCCACAACAAATTCATCCGGAGTTAGAAGGGATAAAAACCGGGGACTATATTACAATCGAAGGTACACCGACAATCAAATTTGCTGATGAACAGGAAATCCCTGGTGGAATTGGCACAATGGCTACCGCTGTGAATATGATTCCACAAGTAATTAATGCTAAGACGGGCTTGTTAACTATGCCGGAATTGCCTGTAATTACCGCTTTAATGGGTGATGTACGTAAATTGGTGAAAAGGTAGAATAATAGGGATGTAATTTACATCCCCCCATAATAGACAATACCCCTAACTGAGAATATGATTCAGAACTGCCTTTTTGGGTTTCCTGATGAATTAGGATTGTTGCTTTTAAGTAAGAGTGCAAAGGGAAAAATGTACAAATGAAGGAGGATAGTAGGCAGAGTGTAATCACTGGAAAATAAACAAGGGGGACTAATAATGAATGAAAATTTTAATGGGAAAATTGAGCAGGCTATAGCGCAGCAATCAGGTTTGGATCGGGGGATGAAAAGTCGACACTTATTTATGATTACGCTAGGGGGCGTTATTGGAACCGGATTATTTTTAGCTTCTGGATCCACCATAAATCAAGCTGGACCCATTGGTAGTGTAATAGCCTATATAATAGGTGGATTCATCATGTATATGGTTATGATGTGTTTGGGAGAACTCTCTGTGGCAATGCCTGTATCCGGTGCATTTCAAACTTATGCGAGCATGTTTATTTCGCCTTCCATTGGCTACTTATTAGGCTGGCTATTTTGGTTAAACGGGGCAACAACAATTGGAATTGATCTCGTGGCAGCAGGCATGCTGCTAAATAATTTGACAGGAGTTTCAGAATGGATTTGGGTACTCATATTTGGTGGTGTATTATTTGCTTTGAATTCTTTGCGGGTAGGTGTTTTTGGTGAATCAGAATTTTGGTTTGCTGGTATAAAGGTAGCAGCTATCGTTGCTTGCATTATAGTAGGTGGCTTGTCAATGATGGGTTATCTTGGGGGGCATGAACCAATTGGCTTTAATAATTATTTTACAGATGGAATGTTTCCTAATGGCGTAGGTGCAATTTTAATAGCTATGCTTACGGTTGCGTTTGCTTTTAATGGAACAGAAATTATTGGGATTGCTGCTGGCGAAAGCCAAAATCCAGAAGAAACGATTCCCAAAGCAGTAAATGCTACTGCATTTAGAACTTTATTATTTTATGTTTTATCGATGATTGTTGTTGCAGCTATCGTTCCATGGAGAGAAGCTGGAGTAAAAGAAAGCATTTTTGCTGAAGTTTTTCAATATGCAGGCATTCCTGGTGCATACACGATTATGACATTAGTGGTTATTACCTCGGCACTTTCTTGTGGGAATTCATGGGCCTATAGTGCCACTCGTATTTTGTGGGCAATGTCTAAGGATGGTATGGCGCCGTCTGCTTTAAGTAAATTAAACAGTCATCAGGTCCCTATGAATGCATTGATTTTGACCATGGCTGTTTCGGGTATATCCTTGTTATGCAGTGTAATTGCCGCAGATACAGTATACCTTTGGTTGATTTCGATTTGCGGGTTAGCAGGTGTGCTAGGATGGATGGGGATTTGTGCTTCCCAATATTGCTTCCGCAAGCAGCTTGTTGATAATGGAGGAAATGCAGAGAGCTTGAAGTATAAAGTTCCTTTGTTCCCTCTAGTTCCAGCTTTAGGTTTTTTCCTCAATGCCCTTATTGTAATCGGATTATGGTTTGATGATAATCAGCGTATAGCCATTTATGCTAGTGTACCGTTTATTGTCGTTGTTATGATCTATTATTACAAGGTTGTTTCACCGCGTAGGAGAGTGATTCAGATGGAAAAAATGGAACGTACAGATAAACATGCATAATTTCTGAATATTCACAAAAAGGTGGAGATACCATGTCGCAAGCACAGAAAGGTGATTGGGTGCAGATCTATCAAATCATTTTACCGGCTGGAAAACGTGCACCACAAGTTCCAGCAGAAACTGCGAGTGTTCCTTTGGAGATGTGGGTGAAAGGCTTTTTAGAGGAAGAGCAAGCGCAAGTGGGTACGGATGTAACTATTTGTTCACTGGCTGGTCGCTTATTACGGGGACGGTTAATCGCTAAAAATCCTCATTATGAGGTTAACTATGGTTTTCCTCAACCTGAATTGTTGACAATTGGTGCTGAATTAAAGGCGATTTTGGAGGGGAATATAGATGAGTAATACTAGCTATCAAGCGGTAATCGCTCGGAAGCCGGAAATAATCAGAAAAGCAACGAATATTGATTATGCTGCCTTTGAAAGTGGTGGGATTGGTTTTGATTATGAGCGCATGATGAGCCAGGTGGCTTATAGCTTAGACAAAATTCATCAAATTCAGAAGGAAACCGGAGTTGGTAATACGCCATTACTAGAACTGAAGAATATTACTGCTTTGGCTAGACAGCTAGCTGGCCCAGGAAAGGGTGCTAGGATTTTTATCAAAGATGAAGCTTGCAATCCATCCGGCAGCTTTAAAGCACGGCGGGCTTCAGTATCTGTTTATCATGCTAAGCAGCATGGATACAAAGGCGTTGTTGCGGCAACTAGTGGGAATTTTGGTGCGGCAATTGCTTCCCAAGCTGCAATGCGCGGTTTAAAAAGTATTATTGTTCAAGAAGTTTATGACAGCCGTGGCATTGGTCAGCCAGAAATACTGGAGAAAACGCGAGCCTGTGAAGCATATGGTGCTGAGGTCATTCAACTAACTGTTGGTCCGGAACTTTTCTATCAATTTCTTCTTGTTCTGGAACAAACAGGATATTTCAACGCCTCGCTATATACTCCATTTAGTATTTGTGGAATTGAAACATTAGGAACAGAAATAGCAGAGCAAGTGTTAGCGGCGACAGGCCGCAAGCCAGATGCTGTTGTTGTAACTCATGCTGGCGGCGGGAATGTAACTGGTACAGCACGAGGCTTGCAGCGGGCTGGATGTGATAATACCCAAATTATTGCCGCTAGCGTTGATTTGAAAGGTCTTCATATGGCCAGTGATATTGATTTTAACCGAAAATCTTTTACTACAGGACATACTGGCTTTGGTATGCCGTTTGCGACTTCTCCTGATCGTGCGGATGTACCGCGGAATGCAGCACGGCCATTGCGCTATATGGATCGCTATGTAACGATCACGCAAGGAGAAGTCTTTTATGTAACTGAAATGTTAGCTGTGTTAGAAGGTTTGGAGCGTGGACCAGCTGGTAATACATCACTGACCGCTGCTTTTGCGCTGGCTCAGCACATGGGACGTGATGAGGTTATTGTTGTACAAGAAACAGAATATACGGGCGCAGGGAAGCATCCATCTCCACAGCTTACCTTCGCGAAAAAGAATGGAATTGAAGTGCGTCGTGGTAATCCGCTGGAGAATGTACCAGGAAAAGCAATCATTATTCCGGAGTGTCCTGGGCAAATCAATATCAAAGACATAAAATTGGACAGCGTACGTCAATCGTATCTTCGTAATGCACTTGGAAGTATCGATATTAGAGTATTGCGTCCACAGGATATTGAATTTCTGGCAGCTGAAACTAGGCTCGAAGCAGCGAGCGTTGAGAGAAAAGTTAGTGAGATACAAGCCGGTCGGTGAAGTTAGAAAATCAATTCGTTAGTCACAATTTTGCTCAGGGGGGTGAACCCAGATATTTCTGGGATTTATATGCACAGAGATGATGATTATTTACAGCGAAGAGCTCATTTGGCACCTTTGACAGAGGAAGAATTAAAGGAACGATTTTGGGGATTGGCCAAACAACTAGTTGAGCCGTTGGTTGAACTGGCACATACTCATACTTCGCCGTCAGTGGAGCGTTCGGTATTGTTACGCATGGGATTTTCTAGTATAGAAGCCAAAGAAATTGTCCAGCATTGTGAGGAACAAGGACTTTTGGGCAAGGGGGCGGGACATGCAGTATGGCGGTTAGCTGCATTAGATCAAATAGACTACCGTGAAGCTGGCTTGCAGTTAGGTAAAGGTCAAGGTTGGGAGAAATTAGTGAAGTTTTGGGCAAAGGGGGAGCAAAATGATATTGAAGCATGAAGATAAGATTTCGTTGGAAGCAATATTAACCGATTTACAGATATATCGTCCCAAGCGTAAAGGTTGGTCATGGCGCAAACCTCATGTAACTGGGAAAATCGGACCTTTTACCTATAAGCAGGCAGCGGAATCTCTCCAAGCTTCGGGAGGATTACCTGCATCCAAATATTTCAATAATATTGATCCTCAACCTGATTGTGTTATCACTACTGAAATAGCCTCAGGAAGATTTGAGGATGATATCCGCCGTATGCGTATGGCAGCTTGGCACGGTGCAGATCATCTTATGGTTATTCGTACTGCAGGACAAAGCCATTTTGATGGCTTAATTGAAGGTACTCCTGAAGGTGTGGGTGGTGTGCCGATTACGCGCAAACAGCTTCGCGCTACCCGAAAAGCATTAGACTATATTGAAGAAGAAGTCGGTCGTCCGATTAATTTCCACTCATATGTAAGTGGTGTAGCAGGACCAGAAGTTGCCGTTCTGTTTTCCGAAGAAGGTGTGAATGGAGCGCACCAAGACCCGCAATATAATGTATTGTACCGCAATATCAATATGTACCGCTCCTTTGTTGATGCTGCTGTTGCCAAGAAAATGATGGCAACAAGTGGGATGGCTCAAATTGATGGCGCGCACAATGCGAATGCTACTGCACGTGAAGCGTGGAAAGTAATGCCGGAATTAATGGTGCAGCATGCTATCAATTGTCAATATTCTGTAATGGTAGGGATGCCCAAGGATAAGATTTGCTTGTCTACCGTGCCGCCAACTGCACCGCCAGCTCCGTGTATTAGCTTGGATTTACCCTACTCTGTAGCATTGCGCCAATTATTTAAAGGTTATAGATTTCGTGCACAAATGAATACTAAGTATATGGAATCCTGCACACGGGAAGTTACAACTACACATGTGCTGAATACATTGCTGTCAAGATTAACTAGTGCCGATATTCAAAGTACAATTACACCAGATGAGGGGCGTAATGTTCCTTGGCATTATAATAATATCCATGGAGTAAATACTGCGAAACAAGCACTGCTTGGTCTAGATGGTATTATGGATTATGTTACTCTAAACTTTGACGGACCTCTGGGTGAAAAAGTTCGAGAATTAAAAGAACGGGCTTGTTTATTCATGGAAGAAATTATGGCATCCGGCGGTTATTTTACAGCAGTAAGCAAAGGATTCTTCGTGGATTCAGGTTTTTATCCAGAACGAAGTGGCGATGGTATCGCAAGGCAAATGAATGGCGGCGTTGGAGCAGGCACCATAGTTCCCCGAGATAAAGACTATATGGCGCCAGTCTGTGATCACTTTGGTTATAATACGCTGCCAGCAGATTGTAATGTTACCGAACTATGTGATTTGATTGACGGTTGTACCTTATGTCATCCGGAAAAAATTCAGTGGATTGATGAACTGGATCCAGAGGATAATGTATATAAGCGGTTGGTCCAGAATGAGCCAGAACGTAAAGAAGGATTATTACGCCCAGAAGTACAGTGGCATGGGGACGGCATCGTTTGTATGACCATGTTCTTGCCTGCGGCGGAACGTGTGGCAGAATTTGCTGCAAAGGATATTGCCCAACGATTAGGCTTAGAGGATGTTGAAGTTATTCATAAACAAGCCATGCATCCCTCTGAGGGAGCATTAATTGAAATAAAAGGTAAGGTACCATTTGGTATCGATCCGACTCAATTAGTGATTCCGCCATTGGTTGAACCTCTAAGTGAAGAGGATATAAGAAATTATGTTAGTGAGAATAAGTTGAAAATCGTGGCAGCCACAGTAGGGGAAGATGAACATTCTGTAGGTCTGAAGGAAATACTTGATATTAAGCATGGTGGGATTGAGAAGTTTGGAATTGAATGTAATTATTTAGGGACATCCGTATCGGTAGAAAAATTGGCAGATGCGGCGGTGGAAATTGGCGCAGATGCTATTTTGGCGAGTGCAATTATTTCCCATTCGGATATTCATCGCATCAACATGCGACGACTACATCAATATTGCCAGGAAAAAGGCATTCGCCAAGATCTGATTATTGTTTGTGGTGGAACCCAAATTACAAATGAAATTGCCAAAGAAGAAGGTATGGATGCTGGTTTTGGCCGTGGTACAAAAGGCGTTCATGTAGCTAGCTTTTTAGTCGATCAACATCGGGCAAACAAGAAAGGGTGAATTGGATGAAAACTGTTGATATGTTGATTGCCGAAATAGGCAGCACAACAACTGTTGTAAATGCCTTTCATAGTATTGATACAGATGCGCCGATTTTTGTTGGGCAGGGTCAGGCAGCTACGACTGCATTGACGGGTGATGTTACGATTGGGTTATATCAGGCAATTGCTTGTTTGGAAAAAAGGCTTGGGATGGAGCTTGCTTGGCAGGAGATGGTGGCCTCCAGTAGTGCTGCCGGTGGGCTTAGAATGACGGTGCATGGTCTAGTTTATGATATGACAGTGAAAGCGGCGCAGGAAGCGGCTCTGGGAGCTGGTGCAAACATTTATTGGGTTACAGCTGGCGTACTGAGTGATGCTGATTTCGACAACATTGAACGTACTAAACCGAATATTATCCTATTGGCTGGTGGAGTCGATTATGGTGAAAAAGCGACAGTCATTGCGAATGCCAGGCGTTTGAGTCATCTGACTTGTCCAATACCGATTATCTATGCTGGTAATAGGGCAGTTAGCGATGAAGTGCGGCAGATATTGGCTACAGGCGGTATATCAGTGACGATAGTCGAGAATGTTTATCCTCGGATTGATCAGTTGAATATTGAACCAACCCGACGGGAAATTCACGATGTGTTTGAAAAACACATCGTCGAAGCACCCGGTATGCAAAAAATTAGGCAATTGGTGAATGGGAGCATCATTCCAACACCAGGAGCTGTGATGAAGGCTGCTCAATTGCTGCGCGAAAGTATCGGGGATTTAATGGTCTTAGATGTGGGTGGAGCAACGACTGATGTTCATTCTGTAGCAGAAGGGAATCCGGAAATCACAGCCATGCAGGTTGGTCCGGAGCCATTTGCCAAACGCACGGTAGAAGGCGATCTGGGAGTCTACGTAAATGCTGATAATGTACTGGCACTTTCTGACGTTAATAAGCTTTGTAAAGAGCTAGATTGCACATCTCAAGAATTGACTGCTTTACGTACACCATTGCCGGCTACTGATAAAGAAAAAAGATTTGCAGTCTATTTGACGGATATGGCTGTACAGACAGCCGTAAATCGGCATGTTGGTAATATTGAGCATATTTATGGTCCAACCGGAAGGTTAACAATTGCTAGAGGTAAAGATTTAACTGGAATCAAATGGATCATTGGCACGGGTGGGGCATTGACTCGTTTGCCGGTAGGGCTGGATATTTTGTTAAATCTTAACGCATCGCCTAGTAGTAATTTGCTGCTGCCACGGCAGGGGCAAGCTCTCCTTGACCGAGATTATATTATGGCATCCGCTGGAATGTTAGCTCAGAAATATCCTCAGGCTGCTTTAGGAATATTGCGGAAAAGCTTATTTGATAATTAAAACAAATTGATATGTAAATAAAGTCCGTTCTCTTTTGTTACAATAATTTTGCAATTTATATAACAAAAAAAGAATGGACTTTTTACATTAAATATTATTGCTGCGGCCAGCTTTTTGCTAGTAAAGAACAAAAATATTAATGCAGAGCATCAACAGATAAGAAAAGTATTTATTTTAGGTTATATTTTTTTAGTTTGTATTGTAAAAGCTGGCGAGTAAGTCCTAGGGACTTTGCCGCCCATGTAATATTGCCGTTTGACTTCTTGAACGCGGCGCATATTAGTTCTTTTTCGATGGTGTCCCGATGTTCTATTAACGTTGTGGGTTCGGTACAATTTATATTGGCTGCCTGTGAGGATTTTGATGTCGTTAGTAGACTAGACAAGAATAATGCCGGTAGGTGGTGCATTTCTATTTCGCTTTCTGTCAATATAAGGTTCATAGCTCCTTCAATTGCATGCTGAAGTTCTCGTATATTGCCTGACCATGAATGTTGATAAAAAGCATCTAATACTGTAGCTGAGACTTTCTTTACATCCAATCCCATAATCGGATTATACTTTTCAATAAAATGATTAATGTAAATTGGAATGTCTTCCTTGTGTTCGCGCAGAGGAGGGATGTGAAGGGCTACAGTACCAAGACGATAATATAGATCTTCCCGTAATTGTTTTTGGGCTATTGCATCAAAGGGGTTCACATTTATTGCGGAAATAACTCGAATATCAACAGCTATTTCATTTGTTGCTCCCACTCTGCGAATAGAGTGTTCTTGGAGTACTCGCAATAATTTTGCCTGTAGATTAATGTTCATGGAGTTAATTTCATCGAGAAATAAAGTTCCACCTTGAGCTTGTTCAAAAAAGCCTGGTCGGTCAAGGGCACCGGTGAACCCTCCTTTAGCAGTTCCGAAAAGTAATCCTTCCAGCAGATGCTCCGGGAGAGCCGCGCAGTTTATTGCAACAAATGGACTGTGTCTGCGGAGGCTGGCATTATGAATGCTTTGTGCAAAGAGTTCTTTTCCTGTTCCTGTTTCACCATACAATAATATATTTGATGAGGATCGCGCTGCGCGATTTGCTTGTAACTTCACTGTTCTTAATGTATCAGAGTTTCCAATGATGTCAGAAAAGGTATAGCGGGTGCTAAAAGGGTGTGTTATATTCAGCGCATTCTTCTGGACAGATAGATTTTGCTGTAAGTCAATGAGCTTTTCGGCGAGCATCTGAATAAAGGTAATATCTTTGGCGATTTCAAGAGCTCCAAACAATTCATTGTTAAAATATATCGGAGTAGTACTATTTACTGTGATAACTCTTTTATTTTGAGCAGTAATATACGTTTGCCGCCGGTCATTTAAAGGGCGTCCCAATTTTAATGCGGTAATGAGTGTACTGTTCTCTGCTTGCAGATAAGGCATTGTGCTTAACAATTTTTTGCCGAGTATATTGTTGACGTCCTCGCCTTCTAATTTTGCCATCATCGTATTATATACAATTGTTGTCTCATGCTTATCAATTACCTGAATACCTACATCCAAACTATTTAAAATTGTTTCATATAATAATAATTTTTGTTCAACTTTTGTCAGCTGTTCTCTTAGTTTATGTTCCTGATTCATTACTATTTCGTTGAGCTTAGTCATAGTTTTCTCCCCCATACAAGAGATAATATTTTCAATATTCTGCATTTTGTAAAAAATTCCTATCTCTACAGGCATTGGCAATAAAATTTATATTTTGTATATTTCTTTATGTTACAATAATATAAAAAATCAGGTGAAGTTTGAATTCAACTTGATTTTATAGTGTGATAGGTGATTAAATAATAGTTGACAATTAGAACATTATAGTATATCATATAAATGTTCCTGAAATTAATATGACTCACTAGCTCAACTGGCAGAGCAACTGACTCTTAATCAGTAGGTTCGGGGTTCGATTCCCCGGTGTGTCACCAGTAAATTCAAGGGTTTGCATCTGCAAACCCTTTTTTATATTTACAGAGTCTTCTTTTGTCTTAGTATTTTAAAAATTACTGTCAACAGATACAAACACGAATAATTGAATATAGATAAATAAATCGCAGGCTTTTTTGCCTGCGATTTTGCTTTTTAATGGAGACTGTATAATCGCTAATTTATGCAGTCAACTAGACCGTGCCCCTATTCTCCACAGAATTTTATTTAGAAAACAGCATTGAAAAAAATACATTAATATTTGGAAATATATCCATTTACTGGTATTTTACGAATTGATATTATAATGATATTGATAATTATTATCAATATCATTATTTGCAGGATGGATTGATAATGGAAGGTAAAGGGGGCTGTTACTGTAACTGTATGAGAGCTATGTTTATTTTAATAGTAAATAATCTTAATTACTATTACCAGTAAATCAATTATGTTTTTGAGGATCATGCTGATCTTAGTTTGTCCATCAATGTTTAAAGAAAGGAAATGATAAGATGAACTATTTAAAAATGAAAGGGAAGATTGCGCTTGTTACAGGAGGTGCCCAAGGCATTGGGGAGTCTGTCGTTCGGGCATTAATTGCATCCGGTGCAGTTGTTGCTATATTAGATCATAATGCAGCAAAACTTGATAGTCTTGTAAAAGAATTGAAGCTGCAAGGATGCAATGTAACGGCGTTTCCTGTAGATATCAGTAATAGTAAAGCTGTTAATACAGTTGTAGATTTGATTGAAGATGATATTGGTCCGATTGATATTTTAGTCAATGTTGCTGGTGTGTTATGTATGGAGCGAATTAGTTCACTTAGTGATCAGGATTGGGAGAAGACTTTTGCCGTCAACTCAACAGGGGCCTTTAATGTATCTCGTTCTGTGAGTAAGTACATGATTCCTCGAAAGAATGGATCAATTGTAACTATTGGGTCAAATGCCACAAGAGTTCCTCGAATAGCAATGGCAGCTTATGCGGCTTCCAAGGCTGCTGCCACCATGTTTACTAAATGTTTAGGCTTAGAGCTGGCTCAGTATAATATTCGCTGCAATATCGTTTCACCTGGGTCTACAGATACTGAAATGCAATGGTCTCTGTGGAAAGATGAGAATGGAGCACGAGCTGTTATTGAAGGTTCTCCTGAAGTATTTAAAATAGGTATCCCTCTAAATAAAATAGCAATACCTTCTGATATAGCAGATGCTGTTCTCTTTTTAGCTTCTGAGCGGGCCAATCATATTACAATGATTGACTTGTGTGTGGATGGCGGAGCTACTTTAGGAGTCTAAAATGCCTTTATCAATTGTTTTGAATACAGAGATTTAGTTAATAAAGGAGGCCATAAAAAATGAAACATCAGAGTAATTCTGCAGTATTAGAAAAACAGCTTTTAAACGATTATCAAGTGGGTGATTTTTTCTTTGCTTCACCAAAGAGAACGCTTTTGGGAAAAGGTTCTTTTGCTGTGATTCCAAGTGACCTCAAAAAAGAGAATCAATTAGAAGGCCTTACAGAACGTGTTTTGTCTGCATTAGAAAATGCTAAAGAGCATGGTTACAGCAATCCAGTAGTTGTAGGAGCAGTACCATTTGATTATAAAAAGAATGTTCAATTGATTGTACCTGAAACGATGGAGGTATCAACTCTATCGCAATTTGATTCTGTTAATCCATTACAATCGTCGATGGCATCTACATATCAAATTCAATCTGTACCGGAACCTGCTCAATATAAAGAAGGGGTAGGAAAAGGAATTCATTATATAAAAAATGGCCACCTTAGTAAAATTGTGCTATCAAGGTCTTTGCATCTTACTTCATCGACGACAGTAAATATCCATCAGTTACTTTATAATCTAGCGCAGCACAATACGTCTGGTTATACTTTCTCCGTTGATTTGCCTAAGACGATAGTAGATAAATCTGGCTTAACTGTTTCTTTCTCAACGGGCAGAACATTAGTAGGAGCCAGCCCTGAGCTGCTTGTTACAAAAACAGGATTAGATTTGATGGCTAATCCATTGGCAGGTTCTAGACCTCGCAGTGAAGATCCTGCAGAAGATCAGCGATTAGCTGCAGAACTGCTTTCATCTACTAAGGATTTACATGAACATCAGGTTGTTGTTAATGCAGTTGCTGCTGCCCTTAGACCGTATTGTCTTACATTGAATGTGCCGGACAAGCCTTCATTAATGCATACAGAGACAATGTGGCATCTTTCAACAGTGATAAAAGGGGAGCTTGCAAATCCTTCAACTTCTTCTTTAGAGCTGGCAATCGCTCTTCATCCGACTCCTGCTGTTTGTGGATCTCCCACAACGCTGGCGAGAGAGGCAATTGGAGAAATTGAACCATTTGACCGAGGATTTTTCGCCGGAATGGTTGGCTGGTGCGATGCAAATGGTGATGGTGAATGGGCAGTCACGATTCGCTGCGCAGAGGTAGAGGCAAGTTCCCTTCGGTTATTCGCAGGAGCTGGAGTGGTTGCCGAGTCAACCCCGGAAGAAGAGTTGGCAGAAACGTCAGCAAAGTTTCGTACCATGCTGTTTGCTATGGGACTAAGTAAGGATGTGATGTATAAATGATGCGAACTAAATACCCTTCCTGGCCTAAAGAATTTGCTGATTTTTACAGGAAGGAGAACTGCTGGCGCGGAGAAACATTTGGTACAATGCTGCGTGAACGTGCTAAGCGCCAAGGCGAGCGCATTGCTGTTACAAGTGGAGAATTAAGTCTCAGTTACGCAGCATTAGACAATGAGGCTGACCGTTTAGCTGCTGGATTTCACGTGTTAGGCATAAAGAAGGGCGATCGTGTGGTGCTTCATCTTCCTAATGTCATTGAGTTTTTTACAGTTATTTTTGCATTATTCAGGTTGGGAGCATTGCCTGTCTTTGCTCTCCCTTCACACCGAAGCAGTGAAATTAACTATTTTTGTGAGTTTACTGAAGCCGTTGCCTATATTATCCCAGATACTTATGCTGATTTTGACTATCGTACACTTGCAAGGGAGGTTAAAAATAGAGTTTCGACTTTACAGCGTGTAATTGTAACAGGTGATTCTGAGGAGTTTATATCTTTGGCAGATCTGTGTGCAGATACCTTTGTAGAATTACCAGAAGTAAGTTCCGAGGATGTTGCCTTTCTTCAATTGTCTGGTGGAAGTACTGGATTATCCAAGTTAATTCCCCGAACACATGATGACTATATATACAGCTTGAGAGTCAGTGATGAGATTTGCCAGATGGATCAAAATAGTGTATATCTTGCAGTTCTTCCTGTTGCTCATAACTATCCCCTTAGTTCACCTGGTGCACTTGGTACGTTGTATGCAGGCGGTAGGGTTGTTCTTGCAGCTGGGGCTAGTCCCGATGAAGCATTTCCCCTTATTGAGCGAGAAAGAATTACGATTACTGCACTTGTACCGCCACTTGCTTTAGTATGGCTTGAAGCTGTATCCTCACGCCATTATGACTTTTCTAGTCTTAAAGTACTGCAAGTTGGTGGAGCTAAATTCAGTGAGGAAGCGGCGCGAAGAGTAAAACCGGCATTTGGTTGTATACTGCAGCAAGTGTTTGGCATGGCTGAAGGGTTAGTTAATTATACAAGATTAGATGATTCTGAAGAAACGATTGTAAGTACACAAGGAAGACCTATGTCAAAGTACGATGAAATTCGGGTAGTGGATGAAGACGATGTTGACGTGGAGCCAGGCAGTGTTGGCTTGCTATTAACAAGAGGACCTTATACTATTCGCGGGTATTATAAAGCTGAAGAGCATAATACTAAGGCTTTTACTGCCGATGGCTTTTATCGTACGGGGGATTTAGTTAAAGTGGATGAGTCTGGTAATATCGTCGTGGAAGGCCGCGATAAAGATCAAATCAATCGTGGTGGTGAAAAAGTGGCAGCAGAAGAGGTTGAGAATCATCTTCTTGCTCATGAGGCTGTACTTGATGCAGCAATTGTTTCAATGCCTGATGAATTTCTTGGGGAAAGGTCATGTGCTTTTGTGATAACCCGCCACCAAACTCCAACTGTGAGTGAACTTAAAAGATTTTTGAAAGAACGTGGGATTGCTGCTTTTAAAATTCCTGACCGGATTGAATTTATACATTCATTTCCCTATACTCCATTAGGAAAAGTAAGTAAGAAAAAGTTGCGTCAGATGATTGCTGAGAAACTGATAGTCCGTGCTGCTGCAAATTAATATAAGTATAAAAATAAAGGAGTGATTTGATGGCTATTCCGGCTATCACACCATATTCCATGCCTATGATATCAGATTTTCCTCAAAATAGAGTATCCTGGAAAGCAAATCCCAAACGTGCAGTGCTTCTTATTCATGATATGCAGCAGTATTTTCTGAATGCTTATACCTTGGGAGAATCACCAATAATGCAACTCATAGAAAATATACAATTATTAAAAGCCAAATGTACAGAACTTGGTATACCCGTTGTTTATACTGCACAGCCAGGTGATCAGAGGCCTGAAGATCGAGCACTTCTCCAAGATTTTTGGGGACCAGGACTTGCTGATGATCCTGTTCAAACGAAAGTTATAGATGAGGTTGCGCCTAACGCAAGCGATATTGTGCTTACAAAGTGGCGATACAGTGCGTTCAAGAGAACCAAACTTATGGAAATCATGCAGGAACAAGGGCGTGATCAAATCATTATTTGCGGTGTTTATGCCCATATTGGTTGTCTCTTAACAGCGTGTGATGCCTTCATGCAAGACATGGAAACTTTCTTTGTGTGTGATGCGGTAGCCGATTTTTCTGCAGATTATCATAAGATGGCGATGACATATGCGGCTGATCGTTGTGCAGTGGCTATTTCAACAGCGCTGCTGCTTGAGCAATTGAAAAGCATTTACCTATCAACTAACAAAGCGGTAGCAAAAGCGAATTTACACAGTCTGACCCAGCCGCTTGTGCGCCAGCAAGTTGCTGAGCTTCTTGGCGAATCACCATCAGATATTGATGACAACGAGGACTTAATTGACAGAGGGCTAGATTCAATCAGAATGATGAGTCTTGCTGAGAGATGGCGCAGTAATGGAGCAGATGTTACTTTTGTGAAGCTTGCAGCAGGACCGACGATTTCTGCTTGGTGGAATTTATTATCATCTGCCAAATAAGAAACACTGTCTCATGAACGCTAATTATGAAGGAGGTAATGAAAGAATGCCAAATTGTCAGGAAACCCCTTGGACCTTGACCGGTGCGCAGTCCGGTATCTGGTTCGCTCAACAGCTTGAACCAGAAAATCCGATTTATAATGCTGGTGAATATATAGAAATCAATGGAAAAATCGATTTGGAATGCTTTGAACTAGCACTGAGGCAGGCTGTGAGGGAAACAGAATCCTTGCATGTTAAATTTGGCGTAAATGAACAGGGACCATGGCAAGTGATCCGCCCTGCTGCTGAATTTTCTTTACATGTCTTCGATGTCAGTGCAGAAGAAGATCCACAGCAAACAGCGCAAATGTGGATGCATGATGACCTTGCAAGGCCAATTGATCTCAGACGGGCTCCTCTTTACTGCCAAGCTTTATTTAAAATTTCGGCCAATCGGTTTTTCTGGTATCAGCGTATTCATCACATTGTAATGGATGGATTTGGTTTTTCACTGATTTCGCAGCGAGTGGCTAGCCTTTACACTGCATTTATAAAGAAGATTGCTTATGATGAAGGTGCGTTTGCTCCCTTACGTTTGCTTCTGGAAGAAGACGTATCGTATCGTGCCTCAGAGGCTTTTTTGCGGGATCGTCAGTTTTGGCTGGAACGTTTTGTAGATGGACCGGAGGTTGTTGGCTTAGCAAATCGGGCACCTAGGACTTCTAAGAGCGTCTTTCGTCAGACTGCGAACTTATCACCGTCTTTCACGCAATCCTTACAGACCGCAGCGCACAAATTTAAAGGAAGCTGGCATGAAATGCTGATTGCGGCAGCAGCTGTTTATGTATATCGTTTGACTGGGTCACAGGATGTAATTCTGAGTTTGCCAATGATGGGACGGTTAGGATCTGTTTCGCTGAATATTCCTAGCATGGTAATGAATTTGCTGCCCCTTCGCTTGCTGGTACGATCAGATATGGATTTTTCAGAGCTGGTAAAACAAGTTTCAAAAGAAATGCGAAGTGCGGGGAAGCATCAAAAATATCGACATGAGGAACTTCGCCGCGATCTTAAGCTGCTTGGAGAGAGCCAGAGATTATTTGGTCCGCAAATTAATATAATGCCCTTTGAATATGGGCTGGACTTTGCTGGTAGTAAAGGGATTATACATAAGTTAGCGACCGGTCCTGTTGATGATTTGTCCATTAATGTTTATAACAAGTCAGATGGAAATGGATTAAGTATTGATTTGGAGGCTAACCCTGAAGTTTACAGCTCCAAAGATGTAGCACTTCACCAAAAACGCTTTCTAGGCTTTCTTGAAAATGTTGCAACTGCTAAGCAGGATCAACCTATAGGAAAAATGGAGATTCTCTTGCCTGAGGAAAGTGAACGGGTATTAGTTCATTGGAATCAAACGGCCCAAACATTACCGTCTGCTGACCTGCCAACACTCTTTGAGAGACAAGTTTCTGAAAATCCTGATTTAACTGCCTTAGTATGTGGTGACATCGCTCTTAGTTACAAGGAGTTAAATCAAAGAGTAAATCGTCTTGCTCATCTACTAATTGAGCAAAAGCTGGGACCAGAGAAATTTGTAGCTTTAGCAATACCACGATCAGTAGAAATGGTGATTGCCATGCTGGCTGTTCTTAAGACGGGAGCTGCATATTTGCCCATCGATCCAGATTATCCAGCGGACAGGATTGAATTTATGTTAAGTGATGCCCAGCCAGTTTGCATCATTACAAGTACAGCAGTTGCAGCAAAAGTACCTGTTACTAGTACCCCGTTCAGGATTGTAATTGATACAGCAGAGATGATTGAGACACTTAAGAATTATCCTGATGCAAACATATCTAGCTCACAGGAGAAAGCGGTGATTATACAGCTTAATCCGGCTTATATGATCTATACTTCGGGCTCCACAGGCAAGCCAAAAGGTGTTGTCGTACTAGCGGAAAGTTTAATCAATTTTCTTCAATCAATGCAAAGCCAATTCTCGTTAACCCAGGAAGATCGACTTCTCGCCGTAACTACGATCGCTTTTGATATTTCAGGTTTGGAAATATTCCTTCCTCTTATCAATGGAGCGAGTTGTATCATTGCTGAAAAGGAAACTGTTCAAGATCCATTAGCATTAACAAATATGATTCAAAAATCTAATATTACGATTATGCAAGCTACGCCAACGCTTTGGCATGTTCTAGTGACAAACTATCCAAATGCGTTACGCGGACTTAGAGTTCTGGTTGGTGGAGAGGCACTTCCAATTAGTCTTGCGGCTGCTTTGCACGGTTTAGGCTGCGAAGTAACTAATCTATATGGACCAACTGAAACGACGATTTGGTCAACTGCAGTTACTCTTGATCCTGCTCAGACAGGAGTACCTGCTATCGGAAAGCCAATTTGGAATACCCAGATGTATGTGTTAGATTCTGGTTTGCAGCCAGTTCCTCCGGGAGTTGCAGGAGATTTATACATTGCTGGTACTGGACTGGCTCGTGGTTATTTAGGTCGTCCAGCTTTGACGTCTGAACGCTTTGTCGCGAATCCCTATGGCCCTAAGGGGAGTCGAATGTATCGAACTGGTGATCTTGTTCGTTGGAGTTCGGACGGTTCTTTGGATTACATTAGCCGCGCTGATCATCAAATTAAAATGCGTGGTTTTCGAATAGAACTTGGAGAAATTGAGGCTGTACTTGCCAAGCATTCTACCATTGATCAGGTTACGGTTATTGTTCGTGAAGATCAGCCAGGAGATAAGCGTTTGGTTGCCTATATCGTTCCTGCTTCAGACGATAATCCGGATGTAAGTGAGCTTCGCCAGTATGCGGGGAGTCGTCTGCCAGATTATATGGTGCCTTCTGCATTTGTGCTGATGAGCGAGTTGCCGCTGACGCCAAATGGCAAGATTAATCGTAAAGAACTGCCCGCACCTGATCTTTCTGCAATCGCTACGAGCCGCGGACCTAGGTCGCCACAAGAGGAAATATTGAGGGATTTGTTTGCTGAGGTTCTGGGGATTTCTCATATTGGGATCGATGATAGCTTTTTTGATCTAGGCGGCCATTCTCTACTTGCATCCATTTTAATGATTCGCATACGTGACACTTTTGGTGTTGAACTAGGCATAGGTAAAATTTTTGAATCGCCAACGGTCGCAGGTCTTGTAGAGCAGCTGAGCAGTGGTAAGAGTGCACGTTTACCTATACACAAAGCTGTGAAAGGGTCAAAGATTCCCCTTTCATTCGCACAGCGCCGCCTATGGTTCCTGTACCGCCTGGAAGGTCCCAGTCCAACTTATAATATTCCAATGGTCGTACACCTGTCTGGAAAACTAGATCAAGATGCGTTGCAAGGAGCTCTTAATGATGTGGTTGAACGCCATGAAATCTTGCGTACTATCTTCCCGGAGACAATGGGCATCTCCCATCAGTACGTTTTAGATGCTGCTGCGGCAAAAGTGGAGCTGCTTATTTCCAATAGCAGTAAAACCGAACTTCAAAATGAGCTTGCTGATGCTGTACGATATAGTTTTGATCTGGCAGCAGAGCCAGCTATTCGCGCACAACTTTATATACTTGGACCAAATGAACATGTTCTGCTTCTTTTATTGCATCATATTGCAGGAGATGGATGGTCGCTAACACCACTTACACGGGATCTTAGTGCAGCCTATAATGCACGTCGCTCTGGTGCAGCTGTTAAGTGGTCGCCGTTACCGGTACAGTATGCTGATTACGCCCTTTGGCAAGAAGAACTCTTGGGCAATGAAAATAATGAAGAGAGTTTGGCTTGCAAACAACTTGAATTCTGGAAGGAGGCACTTGCTAATCTGCCGGATCAGTTAGAATATCCTACAGATTATAAACGTCCGGAGGAGGCTAGCTATCGTGGTGAAACGCTGGAATTTTATATCAATCCAGAACTGCACCATCGCTTACTTGCCCTTGCCAAGGGGAGTGGTACCAGTTTATTTATGGTTTTGCAATCCGGCCTTGCTGCATTGCTTACCCGGCTTGGTGCTGGTACTGATATTCCTATTGGCAGTCCAATTGCCGGGCGCAGCGATGATGCATTAGGCAATCTTGTAGGATTGTTCGTTAATACCTTGGTGCTGCGTACAGACACATCCGGTGATCCCAGCTTCCGTGAACTTTTGAATCGAGTCCGAAGGGTTAATTTAAATGCTTATGAAAACCAAGACTTACCTTTTGAGCGGCTGGTTGAGGCTCTTAATCCAGTTCGGTCAAGAGCAAGACATCCTCTGTTTCAGATCATGTTGGCATTACAGAATACGCCTGATCCGAATATGGAAATGTCTGATCTTCAAAGTACTTTTCAGCTCCATAGTGTAGGTGCTGCAAAGTTTGATCTTACGATGGAACTTCGAGAGTTACATACTAAAGAGGGGCATCCGGCTGGTCTGAATGGGTTTCTCGAATATAGTACAGACTTATTTAAACGTAATTCGGTTAAGCTTCTTATCGACCGTATGCTGAGGTTATTGGAAGCTGCCTCTTCTGATCCAGATCAGCTGATTGGACGTTTAGAAATCCTATCCTCAGAAGAACGCCAAAAGATACTCATCGATTGGAATCAAACTTTAGAAGAAACACGATCAAATTGTTTAACGACATTGTTTGAGGAACAAGTTACCCGAAGCTCTAAAGAAATTGCGGTCGTATTTGAGGATACCGCACTTACTTATGAAGAACTAAACATACGAGCCAATCAGCTCGCCCATCTGCTGATTGCCAAGGGAGTTGGTCCAGAACAGTTTGTTGCGTTAGTCTTGCCGAGATCATTAGAAATGATCGTGGGTCTGCTTGCTGTACTCAAGGCAGGTGCAGCATATTTGCCTATAGAGCCAGAATATCCAAGTGATCGGATCGCATTTATGCTTGGTGATGCGCAGCCTACGTGCATTTTTACAAATTCGAAAGCAACGTCAAAGCTGCCAGTGATAAGGAATGGAATGCAAGTTATTCTTGATGATGTTAGTACCTTAGAGGAATTAAAACAGTATTCAGATGCTAATCCGGTTGATGCTGACCGTGTTCAACCATTATCACCTTTTCATTCAGCGTATATTATTTATACTTCTGGTTCAACGGGTGTGCCAAAAGGCGTAGTGATTCCCCATCAAAATGTCGTTAGACTTTTTAAAACGACTGAACACTGGTTCCATTTTCATCAAGATGATGTGTGGACAATGTTTCATTCTTACGCATTTGATTTTTCTGTGTGGGAGATTTGGGGGGCACTGCTGCATGGAGGTCGCTTAGTTGTTGTACCTCTTTCCGTCAGTCGATCACCAGCAGAGTTTTTACAACTGCTGGTAAGTGAAAAGGTAACGGTTCTTAATCAGACCCCATCAGCTTTCTATCAATTAATGCAGGCTGATCGAGAATGTCCGGATCTTGGGCAGGAGCTTTCCTTGCGCTTCGTGATTTTCGGTGGTGAAGCACTTGAGCTTAGCCGATTGGAAGAGTGGTATAACAGGCATCCAGAAAATGCTCCAACGCTTATCAACATGTACGGTATCACGGAAACAACTGTACATGTCAGCTACCTTGCGCTTAACAGGAGCATTGCTGCTAGGAAAGGAAACAGTCTTGTTGGTTGTGGTATAACAGATCTTGATGTATACGTATTAGATGCTCACTTACAGCCAGTTCCGCCTGGAGTAGTCGGGGAACTATATGTTGCTGGAGCTGGACTTGCTCGTGGTTATTTAGGACGTCCTGGTTTGACGGCTCAGCGTTTTGTAGCGAATCCATTTAGTTCATCAGGTGCCCGAATGTATCGTGCGGGTGATTTAGCTCGCTTTCATGAGGATGGCTCCTTAGATTATATGGGGCGTGCGGATCATCAAATTAAGATTCGAGGGTTCCGTGTTGAACTAGGGGAAATTGAGGCTGTACTTGCAAAACATACTAATGTTGAACAAGTTGCGGTGATCGTTCGTGAAGACCAGCCAGGCGATAAGCGTTTAGTTGCTTATATCGTATCTGCTGCAAAAAGCAGTTTTGATTCAGTTCATTTACGACGGTATGTTGCCGAGGTTCTCCCTGAATACATGATTCCTTCTGCTTTTGTAGAAATTGCAGGTTTACCGTTGACATCGAATGGAAAGCTTGATAGCAAAGCCTTACCGGTACCTGATTTTGGCGCAGCAGTAATAGGGCGTGGGCCTAGAACACCTCAAGAAGAGGTACTGCGTGATCTGTTTATGGAAGTTCTCGATTTGCCACGTGTTGGTATTGATGATGGCTTCTTTGATCTGGGAGGTCATTCTCTGCTTGCTGTGCATTTAATGAGTAAAATTCGTGAATCCCTCGGAGTTCAATTAAATATTGGGAATTTATTTGAGGCTCCTACCGTTGCAGGTCTTGCCGAAAGACTTGAAATGGGTACTAGCCAAAGTGCATTAGATGTTCTGCTGCCTCTTAGACCCAATGGAGAGCAACCTCCACTCTTTTGTGTGCATCCGGCAGGAGGACTTAGCTGGTGCTATGCAGGACTGATGACATCCCTAGGAACTGACTATCCAATCTATGGGTTACAAGCCCGGGGTATTTCTAAATCAGTGGAATACCCCCAGACACTGGATGAAATGGCAGCGGATTATATCAATCAGATCCGTACCATTCAGCCGGTCGGTCCTTACCATTTACTCGGGTGGTCTCTCGGAGGAAACATCATACAGGCAATGGCAACTCAGTTGCAAAATCAAGGGGAAACAATTAATCTTGTTGCTATGCTCGACGCTTATCCAAGTCACTTTTTGCCGATTAAGGATGCTCCTGATGAAGAAGAATCCTTGATTGCCTTGCTTGCTTTGGGTGGCTATGATCCCGAAGGTCTAGGGGACAAACCATTAGATGTTGCCGGCACGATTGAAATACTGCGTCGAGATGGAAGCGCATTAGCAAGTTTAGAAGAGAAGACTATTTTGAATCTCAAAGAAACGTATGTGAATTCAGTTCGTATTTTGAGTCAATATCGACCTAGACCATTTAATGGCAATATCTTGTTTTTTAGATCGACCATAATACCCGAATGGTTTGATCCTATTTACCCAGAATCATGGAAGCCTTATATTGATGGACAAATTGAGCAATATGATATTGAGTGCCGTCACAAGGATATGTGCCAGCCGGGACCCCTTGCTGCGATTGGGCAGATACTTGCAAGCAAATTGTGTGCAGCAGTAGCTAATGAAGGAGGAGATAAAGGATGATCAATCCGTTTGAGGATGAAAATGGTACTTACTATGTATTGAACAATCAAGAGGGTCAATATTCTCTGTGGCCTGTTTTTGTTGATGTGCCTGCTGGATGGAGTGTCATATATGGAGAAGAAAGTCGCATGGTATGCCTAGACTATATCAGTTCGCAATGGAGTGATATGCGCCCAAATAGTCTAAAGTCTGTCACAAGTCTTAGTAAGGAGAGTGACAATGAGGATACAGCTTAATCCCAAACTAGTGGTTCGTATTGTATATGTAACAGCTATGTTTATGGCTGCAATGGATGGGACGATTGTAAATGTAGCCCTGCCCGCTATTAGTCATGAATTTCAAATTCCTCCGACGGCTACCAGTGGAATTAATGTTGGATACTTAGTAAGTATCGCTGTGTTTCTTCCAATGGCAGGTTGGCTTGGGGATCGATTTGGAACCAAAAGAATTTTTTTAATTGCACTCAGTTTATTTACATTTGCATCAGTCTTATGTGGATTTGCTGATAATCTTCAGACGTTGAATTTATTTCGCGTACTCCAGGGGGCTGGAGGAGGATTGCTTACTCCAGTGGGAATGGCGATGTTGTTTAGAATGTTTTCTCCTGAAGAACGCCCCAAAGTATCTCGGTCTCTTGTTTTTCCCATTGCGATAGCACCTGCTCTTGGGCCAATCATTGGTGGAGTATTTGTAGAACAGTTATCTTGGCGATGGGTGTTTTACATCAATCTTCCTTTGGGGATTGTAGCATTGCTGTTTGGGTTCCTGTTTCTTGTTGAACACAAAGAGCCTGGGGCGGGTCGTTTAGACCTGCCTGGCTTCTTACTATCAGCTCCGGGTTTTTCTATGTTGATGTATGCACTGATGCAAGGCTCTTCTCAAGGATGGAGTTCTCCAAGTATCCTAGGCACAGGAATTTGTGGTTTCATTATGGTTTGCATTTTAGTTTTCGTTGAACTGCGAGTAGAAAAGCCGATGCTCGATTTTCGTTTATTATCGGATCGATTGTTTCGCACGATGAGTATAATCTCACTATTTGCAGTTGCTGGTCTAGTGGGGATACTCTTTATTTTTCCCTTGATGTACCAAAATACAATCAATGCATCAGCTTTAGAAAGTGGGCTTATTATTTTTCCAGAAGCATTAGGGTTGATGCTTGCATCACGATTCATGCCTTGGTCATACAAAAAGTTAGGTGGGCGTCAAGTTATTTCCATTGGATTACTTTACACGACAATAGTGTTTGTGCTGTTAAGTATGGTTGGACCAGAAACAAATTTATGGTTCCTAAGATTTTTATTTTTTAACATCGGATTTTTCTTGGGTCACGCTGTGGTTGCTGTACAGTTTCTCACCTTCAATAATATCACTCCTGCCTCAATGGGGAGGGCAACGACATTGTTCAACGTTCAAAATCGAATTGCTTCAGCCCTGGGTGTAGTATTGTTAGCCAGCCTTCTTGGAGCATTCAGTACTGGTACAAATGGGATAGAACCGCCTCTTTTAGCAGCGTATCAGTTCACATTGCTTGCCTCTGCTGCTTTTTTATTGGTGGGCTTGTTTTTTGCCCTAGGAATTCGGAATGCGGATATTGCTGCTGTAGTCCCAAAGCAATCTTCTGCGCAAAACTCTGAGATGGGGCAATCGTAAAAGTAAGTGAGTAATGCGTATAAATACGAACAATCCATACGCATTGGAGGGAGGTTATCGTACATTGATCGAATTGTATCTTTGTGAATTACCAAAAGAGAGGAATCAAATTGTTTTAGAGAAACTGCTGCCCCATATGTCGTATGAGAAGCAGGAGCGTATTAAAAAAATTGTTAAAATCAATGATGCATATCGGACATTGTTAGGAGAACTCTTGGTACGATTTGCTCTCTATAAAAGATATGGTTCTGTTCCAGAACAATTAGAATTTGATAAAAATTTTTATGGAAAACCATTTTTATGTCAATATCCTTTTTTTCATTACAACGTATCTCATTCTGGAGATTGGGTAGCATGCGTTGTTCATAATAAAAGAATTGGAGTTGATATAGAAAAAATTCTACCTTTTGATTGGCAAATGGCAAAAGGATTTTTTACTAGAGGAGAATATTGGGACTTGTTGAATACAAAAAAAGAAAGAAATACTTTTTTTTATGATATATGGACTTTAAAAGAGAGCTATGTGAAAGCACAAGGCAGAGGATTGTCTATTCCTTTAAATTCTTTTAGTGTAAGAAAGCATACCTCTGATAGGATAACATTGACGGACATGAAAACAGGTAAAGTAATTACAGATTTTACTTGTAAACAGTATAAGCTTAATAATCAGTATAGGCTTTCAGTTTGTGTAAATCATGATAATAAGAATCACTTTGCAAAATTACCTTTTCTAGTTACTTTCCATAAGATATGCAATGATTTAAAAATTTCTTTAGCGCAGATTAAGAGCCAATAATTAAATCAAATGGTGAAAGGGTGAAACAATAATGAGTAATAACGAATTACGTCAATTGCAAAAAAGAGTCAATGATGTTAATTTGGAGCTGTTAAAGTTAATAAATGAAAGAGGTAAACTGATTCAAGATATAGAGCAAGCCAAGGGATCTCAAGGAATTCACCATAACGATCCGGCCAGGGTTAGAAAAATGCTGGATACCATTCATGAACATAATCATGGTCCCTTCGAAAAATCAACCATTGAGCATATTTTTAAGGAAATTTTTAAAGCTGGATTAGAACTTAATAAAAATGATCATCGCAAGGCACTGCTCGTCTCACGTAAGTGCAAGGCAGAGAACACTATCATAAACATTAGAGGAAAACAAATCGGTGATAATAAACAGCATTTTATATTTGGACCTTGCGCTGTAGAATCCTATGAGCAAGTAGCTGCAGTAGCAAGCGCAATGAAGGAAAAAGGCCTGAAACTTCTAAGAGGCGGAGCTTACAAACCGCGTACTTCTCCCTATGATTTCCAGGGGCTCGGAATTGAGGGGCTAAAAATTCTAAAACGTATTGCTGATGAGTATGATATGGCGGTAATTAGTGAAATCGTAAATGCTGCTGATCTCAATATGGCTGTAAACTACATTGATGTCATTCAAATTGGATCTAGGAATATGCAAAACTTTGAGCTGCTAAAAGCAGCTGGAGGAATACATAAGCCTATACTTTTAAAAAGAGGCTTAGCGGCTACGATTGAAGAATTTATTAACGCGGCAGAGTATATCATGTCACAGGGAAATGACCAAATTATTCTTTGCGAACGAGGGATTAGGACCTATGAAACTGCAACTAGAAATACGTTAGACATATCAGCTGTTCCACTATTAAAGCAAGAAACTCACTTGCCGGTCTTTGTGGATGTAACTCATTCCACAGGACGCAAGGACTTATTATTGCCTGCTGCCAAAGCTGCAATGGCAATTGGAGCAGATGGAGTCATGGCAGAAGTACATCCAGATCCTGCTGTAGCACTGTCTGACTCCGCACAACAAATGGATTTAAAACAGTTTGATCATTTCTTTAATGAATTGGTAAATTCAAACTTCGTTAGAATTTAATAGACAGAATCACCGTTTGATCTTTGGGAATTAGTCCTGTTAGCATAATCTATAAACACTAAGAAGTCCGTGAATATCACCTCTTTAAAGATGGATTCACGGACTTCTTAGTGTTTTATTGATCTAGCTGATTGGCATATACTTTATTTTTGGAGAGATTTATGTATGGTTGTATCACGCAGCCAAGTATGCTGGAGGGAATTAATTCCTTTGGAAGCATGGATAAAAGCCTCTAGAGGAGTTAAGTTGTAAGTTCCTGTGGAAAAGATGGCAGTATCAACAACAGAGCCTGTAGCGACATCATAGACTGTCTGACTTATTGTTATGTAGTAGGCGTTTCTTTCTTTTTTTACGCGCATGGCGTTTACTTCAGATTGTATCGCCCACTTGCAGCCGGAGGCAGTGGCTGTTTTTTGCCATGAAGTAGATGTAGGTTCATTCGATAAAATGTAGTTTGGTATTGTTTGCTGATATTCATCATATAACGCTTCGTTCATATACCAAAAGTCTGCTTTCAAAGTTTCTGGAAGATTACTTTGGAGTGGGGCAATATAGACGCATCCGTGGTTTGCTTGCTTTGCGGCAGCAGTCGGAGCAGGCAGCTGGATTCCGGCTGCTACAGCTTGGCGGCGTTTATCATAATAATTCTTTAATGCAGAGTCTAAATAGCCAATCAATAGATGGGGATCATTAACGGTAGCAGGCGCAGTCCATTTGATCTCCTGGCCAAACTGCTTGTATCCTCCAACTAAGGTTTGCAGGATGCCGGTAACTGGATCACCGGAATTGACTATCCGTGTCAGAGATAGAAGGGGGCCGAATTTAGCAGCAAACGCAGCGTTACCCACGGCAGGAGCGCCAAAGGTAATGACTCTGATTTGCTCAGGGTGGATTCCCATACTGATCAGCCTTGCTCCAGTTAAGGTTGCGGCTGCCCCTCCTAAACTATGACCGGTAAGGTAAATCTTGCTTCTGGTGTCAGTCAGAAGCAAATCTGGCAGAGAAAATGGTGTTTGGTGGGCATTTCGCAGGGTTGCTGAGGGACCGGCTTGCACGAACTCGTAAAAACCTCTATGGACTTTAGGTTCGCTATTGGGAACATTTTGTTTGGCAGCATTGGCTGAGAATTCTTCGATGCTGCTGCCTGCAAAATAGACTTTGTCAAACTTAAGGTTTGCCTTAATATCTCCATTACTCTCTGTACCAACAATTGCCAGAACATACAACGGAACATTTGTGTCCAGATCTTTTTTTGCTACAAGAAAGCGTATACCAGTGTGACCTTGCGGTTGGACATAATGGTCGATTTGCCAACCGTCCTGTTCTAAATAACGAGTAGCTAATTCACCAACCCGACCGCTGTAAGCAGCGGTACTGGCTCCTGCTGCAATATATAACAAATAGGCTTCCTCGTATTCTTCTTTTGGTCCGGCGTAGAGAATAGCTGGGCTACACAATAGCAGAATGTTAAGTAGAAAAAGAAATATTTTTTTCATGCAGAAACCTCCATCAGCAGATAACTAGATTAGTAGTGGTATTATAAGGCTGACATTAATTAAATGGGAAATATCTTTTTAGTATGATAGTTAAAGCCTGCCTGACCGGATAATAGCATAAAGCAGCCAAACAAACATTATCATTGCAATCCCGAAGCCAATTTCAATAATTGGAATTCTCCATAATAAAGAAGATTGTCCTGTAATACTTAAACTAACAATAATACTAGCCATAATGATGCTAAATGCCAGTAAGATAATGCTAAAAGATAATCGGTTGCTTATGCGGTCTTGGGTTTTTAAGATAAGTTCTATTTCTGGAATTGCAACTTCTAAACAGAGTCGTCCTCGTTTGATAACAGATGTAAATTCTTGAAAATGTTGGGGAAGACTAAGGAATATATCACTCAAGTCACTAAAATTTTTCCACAATGTTTTAGTTAGATTTTTTGGATGCAGGCGCTCCATTACTAATTTTTGCCCGAATGGTTCAGCAATATCAAGAATGCTCAAGTGTGGATCTAGCCTTTCAATAACTCCTTCCATAGTAAGTAATGTTTTTCCGACTAATACCAGATCAGAAGGAATTTTAATTTTGTGTTTTAGAGCCACGGCGAATATGCTGCTTACAGCTTCTCCAAGACTTACTTTGCTTAATGGTATTCCATAGTATTTCTCTTTTAAAACATCAATATCTTCCCTGAGTTGAATTTTATTGACATGATCGGGGACAATTCCCATACGGAAAATAGCTTTCGCTAATTCATCTGAGTTTTGATGCATTAGACCGATGACTAGTGATGATAAATTATATTTCATTTCAGGGCTAAGACGCCCAACCATCCCAAAGTCTAAGAAAGCAATAATTTCTCCTGGCAATACGATCACATTTCCAGGGTGGGGATCTCCATGAAAGAATCCCTCCATAAAAATCTGATGAAAAATTTCTTTGGCAAAACGCTCTGCTAGATGAGAAAGGTTATAGCCTTGTTGTTTTAGATCTTCTTTTTTGCTTATTTTAATTCCTTTGATATATTCTGCTGTAAGTACCTTTTGAGTGGAGTAATTCCAATAGACTTTGGGAATATAAATCATGGGATTATTTGTAGAATGTTTTGCGATTTTCTCTGCGTTGCGTGCTTCACTAGTGTAGTCAAGCTCACTGCGAAGAGACTTTGAAAACTCATCAATCATATCAATGAGTTGATACGTTTTTGCCCAATGAAAACGACGTTCTGCTAAATGAGCCAGTTCATAAAGAATCTCCAGATCTGTTTGGATATCGCTGGCAATACTGGGACGCTGGATTTTTACCGCAACGGTTTTTCCGCTCTTCAAAACTGCCTCATGGACTTGACCAATAGAAGCAGCAGCTAGCGGCTCAGGTTCAAAATGCTGAAAAAATTCTTCCAGAGTTCCCCCTAGCTCTTCTTGAAGTACAAAACGTACTTCAGTGAAGGAAAAAGCAGGAACTGCATCCTGCAGTTTTTCCAATTCCACAATCAGTTCAGGAGGAAGGAGGTCAGGCCGTGTACTGGCAATCTGTCCGATTTTGACATAAGTCGGACCTAATTGTTCAAGAACCAGTCTAATTCGTTCAGCTATTCGTCCATTACTTTCCTTTAAAAATACTGGACGAAAACGTTGATAATAAGGAACTTTTTGAATTAAACCCGTTTCTTCTACAATGTAGTCGAATCCTTGACTGAGCAGTGCGGTACTAATTTCCCGGTAACGATTAAGATGTCGTACTCTTTTAGCAAACATGAATACCTCCCGAATCAGATAGAAAACTTTTGTTTTACTATCCTGATTCTAATAAATATCTCCTTTAATGATAGCGGATATACCCTTTGATACAGATTTATAATTCTCCTATTATAGGAGAATTATAAATCTGTTAACGTTAGAGAAGGAACTGTGACTGGTTAGTCACAGTTTTGTCATATTTATCATTTATAATGCAATAAAAGCAATTGATCATTGGAATTTAAGTCTGTCTTTATACTATTTTACAATGCAGTCATTGCAAATGAAGAAGAGAAATATACTAGCTGTTTTATTATATAGGAGGATCACGATGTTGTTAGATATAGTTTATGGATCATTTTGTATTGGGGCGATCACGTTAGGAACTGTATTTTGTATGTACTTTAAACTGCCATAAGAAGTAGTATGGCAATTGTTTATATGAATCAGTGAGGTGAGTTTGTTGAATAATGGTGAATGGAAAGGTAATCCGATTGTACTCTTTACTGGAGTTTTAGTATTATATACCCTAGGAAATTCAATACTTACATTATTGAATTTCTAAAGTGCGTTACTAATTTTTTCGATTTGAATAGTAGATTTATATAGTACGATATAGTCGCTCTTTAATGAGCGATTATTTATTTTAGTAAGATTATTGAATCTATCGAAAATATTTTTATTTTTATTGTATATTTAAAAATAAAAAAGGAAAGAGTAGAAGTATCCTTAAAATAAGAAGGTGATAACATGATATGGTTCTTAGTTGTCGGAATCGTCTCTGGATGGTTAGCTGGAGTTGTTTCTCGAGGAGGCGGATTCGGTTTATGGGGAGATTTAATAACGGGCATTATAGGTGCTTACGTTGGTGGTTTTTTATTTAACATGATGGGTATATCTGCATATGGAATGATTGGTTCTATTGTTGTAAGTACGATAGGGGCTGTAGTATTTCTATGGGTATTGCGGATGTTTACTCGCAATAAAACAACTGCATAGGCGATCTTTAGCACCTTGCTTTTGTGCCGTCAACCAACTCTTTGAGGGGGGGCGGCATTTTTCATTAGAAATAATAGTGAAAAATGCCCAAGCTTGTCGCTTGGGCAAAGGATTAGGTGTTAATGGTATTTTAATCTGCGAATTAATTTGGAACCAAGATACACAAGCGCACCAGCAGTTAAAGCCATGCCTAGTTTGGATCCCATCATATCTTCCATCATATGGGATCTTCTATTGTGATGCCAATGATGACGAAACATAATTAACACCCCCTCAAATATAGTTTTTCCTTTATGTATATTGCAATGCTAAGTAATATATGGAATGTAAATTATGGTCTTAGATAATTTTGAAATTCGCCTTTAAACCAAAAGAGAGTTTGTTGACAAAAAGAGAGGATGCGTTTATACTTTCTTCGTAAATAGGATGATATGTTACTTCATACAAAATGGTCAGTAAAAGGAGATTATCATGATGCATTGGAGGTCTTTTACTGCCGGAGCCATGGTAGTGCTTTTACTTATGGCAGGCAGCTATTTATTTATCCAAGGACAAAAAGAGACTTCATCCCACTCTTCTATTGAGCAAGTGGAGACAGCGATTCCTTTTGACGCAGTAACAATTACGCCATTGCGCGTGATGTACGGTAAAGATGTGCCTTTTGAGGGTAAGGTAGAACTACGGCAAGCCATAGCAGGAAAATTGGCACAGAAAATAATTGTTGTTAATTTTCAAGCAACTGGTGAGCATGCTGATAAATCAAAGATTAACATTGTGTGGGAGAATGGTGAAGTTGAAACGATTTATCCTGGAACCAAGGATCGAATTTTTCCACCAGAAAAAAGGGCTGCACAAATCACTGTCGTGGGATATAGTGTCCGTGAAAGGCGTATTTTCCAAGATTCAAATCGTAAAGGTAATTTGAATTGGGAGATTCATTATGAACCAGTGGAATTATAGATGATACATTGTCATTGGATAAGAGAAGAACTTGGTCTCTGCTTGCATTGAGTAGAGGCTTTTTCTTCATCCTGATGAAGGAATAATTAAGGTAATGGCGAAAGTTAGAGTATGCTTTGCTCTACGAAGCTCTATTAATTAAGAGGAGGTAATATACTGTGAAAATTATAGGTATAACCAATGTAGACAAGTTTTTAGCAGTTCTTGACAAATGTCAAGGGAAAGTTGAATTAGTGACATCTGAGGGTGATCGTTTAAACTTAAAATCCAAATTGTGTCAGTATCTAGCATTATCGAAAATCTTTAGTGAAGCCAAAATAGATGAAATTGAAATTATTACATCTGAGCCAGAGGATACAAAACTCATTTTGGAATACTTAATAAGGGGTTAACTGTTTAAGGCTAGAGGGAGGTTTTGCAACTACCTTTGGCCTTACAGCAATTTGTTCTGCTCTTTGGATAATGTAGCAACCGTCTTATTGTTTACCAGTGTTAATAAACAGTCTTTGTTTCTCTGAATTTTGTAAAAAATCTGTTATTAACTTTAAAATAATGGCAGGAATTTAATGATGTGTAATAGAAGCATATAAGAAATCATAGTTTATCTGTGAAAGTACTAAATGATTATACCTAACTAAATAAATAAAACCGATGTTATGAAAATGTAATTGAGTCTAATTTAGATAGAGGCTAGAATAGAATATAGTGCCGTCTTCCAGCTAATCAGGTGGAATAGGCGTTTAAAGGTGGAGTCTGTCAAAACAGGCTTCACTTTACTTTTTTGTCTTTTTACAAAAACTCCTTATTATTAAGGTCACTCCCATATTGTGGAGAACAATTTGTGAAAAGATAGTGAAAGGTGAGAATACTATGAGGTCGAAGAAATCTTTATTTAGTTTGCAAACTAAGATTGCAGTACTTGCATGTATTGTGGTTGCTTTGGCATTATTAGTGGCAGATGTTATTATTAATGCTAAAATTTCTGAGAATGCCCAAACTGATACATCGAATGAAGCAATTAAAATTGCCCGAATTGTTGCGGATTCTGCTGTCGTAATTGAAGGGCTAAGCGGGAAACGTGAGGAAAAGCAGATCCAGGTGTTTACCGAAAAAACCCTTAGTATTAGTAATGTTCGATTTATTACTGTGATGGACATGAACAGGGTGAGAAAATCTCATCCAACTGCAAGTAAAATTGGAGAGTATTACCAAGAAGATGATGCAGATCCTGTGTTTGAAGGGCGAGAAAACACTTCGATTAATCAGGGATCATTAGGAACTTCATTGCGTGCTTTTTCTCCTGTATTTGATGAAGATGGCAGGCAGATAGGAGTGGTGCTTGTAGGTATTATGGTAGAAAGTGTGCAAGCTGCAATTAATGATAATCGGGCGGGCATCTACATTGGTGTTGGGGTTGGAATGTTAGTAGGAGTACTGGGAGCACTCCTATTAGCTAGAAATATAAAGAATATTTTATTTGGATTGGAACCTTCTGCTATTGCAAAAATATTTGAAGAACGCAGTGCTATACTGCAATCTGTGCGTGAAGGAATACTGGCTGTTGATCAGGACTCGCGTATGACGATTGCCAATGAGGAGGCCATCAGGCTTTTTCAGCAAGCAGGTATAGAAGGAGATCCCATCGGTAAAAAGGTAGATGAATACGTTCCAAATACAAGACTGCAAAATATTTTAAAAACGGGAAAGGCAGAGTTAGATCAAGAGTAAGATTTAAATGGAACTATAATTTTGGCGAATCGTATTCCTGTAATAGTGGATGGGGAGATCGTAGGGGCTGTTGCTACCTTTCGCGATAAAACAGAAATTAGGCAGTTAGCAGAGAAACTTACGGGAGTTAGAATTTATGCTGAAGCCTTACGATCTCAGACACATGAATTTATGAATAAATTACATGTGATTCTCGGAATGATTCGTATGGGGTATTATGAACGATTATCCCAATATGTAAGCGGGATTGCTCAGCAGTATCAATTGGAAGTTGGATTTGTAGTGAAGAAAATTAAAGACCCTGTATTGGCTGGGTTTTTATTAGGGAAGCTCAGTTTAGCCAGAGAATCTGGTGTAGAAATGAAATTGTCTGAAACTAGCTTTTTGCCTGAGCCGGATCAACCGGAAATTGTACATGAATTAATCACCATAATTGGTAATCTAATTAATAATGCTCTAGATGCTGTAGAGAAATCAATAACAAAAGAAATTGGAATCGATTTTTCACATATGAACAATGTTTTGACAATTCAAGTGAGCGATTCTGGGATAGGAATGAATGAAGAAGTGAAGCAGAATATCTTTACTAAAGGGTATTCTACTAAGGGCGAAAATCGGGGACTCGGCTTATATCTCATTCAACGAAGTCTTGAACGTTTAGGCGGAGAAATCAATGTAATATCAAATGTTAGTAAGGGAACTTTGTTTAGGGTAACTGTACTTTACTGGGGTAAGGAGGGATACATTGATTAAGGTAATGATTGTGGAAGATGATCCTATGGTGGCTGAATTTAACAAATGTTATTTGGAACTAGTAGAAGGATTTGCTCTGCAGGCATTAGTCCATTCTGCCGATGAAGCATTTAGTGTATTGGATCAAGCTGAAATTGACTTAATTATGTTAGATATCTTTATGCCAGGTATGAATGGCTTAGATTTCTTAATTAATCTGAGACAGCAGGGAAAAAGTGTTGATGTGATTGTTATCACAGCTGCTTGTGATAACAATCACATCAAAAAGGCATTGCAATTTGGAGCAGTAGATTATATCATCAAGCCCTTTCAATTTGAACGTCTAAATTCAGCGTTATTAGGATATAAGGGGTTAGTAGGTTTGATGGAACAAGATGTACTGAATCAGGTAGAGCTGGATCAGTGTATATTATATAAGGAGCAGTCTGTTGCTGCAAAACTGCCCAAAGGTGTTGATAGAAATACGTTAAATGTTATATGGAGGAAAATACAGGAATTGGGCCAGAGCCCTTTTTCTACAGAGGAAATAGCCAGTCAAATTGGCGTTTCTCGTGTTTCAATGCGCAAATACTTAGAATTTTTAAAGCAAATTGGATCTTTAAAATTAGAACTTATCTATGGAACAGTTGGGAGACCAATTTATAAATATAGATGTATTCATACGATGAATAATTTTATACATCGCTATTTATAGTTCCCATATCTTGATATCATTTTGTATTAGAATATATAGAGTAATCAATACCTCAAATTTAACAATAAAAATTTGAGTATTGTAAAAACCGACCGAGAGGTCGTTTTTTTTTGGTTACTTTAATTACTAAAATAACTTTAATTACAAAGATGTTTATAAAGTTTGATTATATATGAAATTATCATTATATTTTGTATATTTAAATTGCTTCATTAATATCGTAATCATTCATAATAGAAAATAAAAAGGAGGGGCGCTATTTGTATTCAGAGGTAAAAAGATATGTGGAGGTGTAACATTGTCTACAACACTTGAGAAGCTCGATGATATGAATAAACGAACCCAGAAAGTTATGGCGGGTGGTGGTACGAAACGCATTGATAAACAGCATGCCTTAGGAAAAATGACTGCTCGTGAACGTATCGATAAGTTACTGGATGCTAATTCCTTTATGGAACTGGATCGCTTTGTAACACATCGTTGTACCAATTTTGACATGGAGAAAGAAGAAGCTCCAGGTGAAGGCGTGGTAACCGGCTATGGTACCATTGATGGCCGCCTGGTTTATGTATTTGCTCAAGATTTTACCGTAGTTGGTGGATCTCTTGGTGAAATGCATGCAGCAAAAATTTGTAAAGTACAAGAGCTGGCTATGAAGATGGGAGTACCCATCATTGGTATTAACGATTCAGGCGGTGCCCGGATTCAAGAAGCTGTAGATGCATTATCGGGTTACGGCAAAATTTTCTATAAAAATACCTTGGCTTCTGGTGTTATTCCGCAAATTTCAGCGATTATGGGTCCTTGTGCTGGAGGTGCGGTATATTCTCCAGCTTTAACTGATTTTATTTATATGGTTAAAAATACTAGCCAAATGTTTATTACAGGCCCTCAGGTGATCAAAACAGTAACTGGTGAAGAAGTAAGTGCAGAAGAGCTGGGCGGGGCCATAACTCATAATGCTACATCGGGAGTAGCCCATTTTGTTGCAGAAAATGATACAGATTGCTTAGAGCAAATTCGAAGGCTTATCAGTTTTCTTCCCAGCAATAATTTAGATGGATCACCCACTGTAGATTCTGATGACGATCCGTCTCGCACAGAAGAAGATTTAAATGCACTTATTCCTGATCATTCCAATCAATCCTATGATATGAAAGAAATTATCACTAAAATTATAGATCATGGAGATTTTTATGAAGTGCAGCCGTATTATGCAGCCAATTTAATTACTGCTTTTGCCCGGCTAGATGGGCAGACCATTGGTATCATTGCCAATCAGCCTAAAGTAATGGCTGGATGCTTGGATATTAACGCATCTGATAAGTCTTCTCGTTTTATTCGCTTTTGTGATGCCTTTAACATTCCCTTGCTAAATATTGTGGATGTACCAGGGTTCTTACCAGGAACGAATCAGGAATACGGTGGTATCATCCGTCATGGAGCAAAGATGCTGTATGCTTACTCCGAAGCGACCGTACCTAAAGTGACTCTTGTCGTTCGCAAAGCCTATGGCGGTTCCTATTTGGCTATGTGTTCTCGGGATTTAGGGGCTGATCAGGTCATTGCGTGGCCGACAGCGGAAATTGCTGTTATGGGGCCTGCTGGTGCAGCCAATATAATATTTAAAAAAGATCCGGATATTAAGACAAAAGCAGAAGAGTATGTAAAGACTTTTGCCACTCCCTATCAAGCTGCTAAACGAGGTTTTGTTGATATGGTTATCGAGCCGCAAGAAACACGCCCAATACTGATTAGCACTTTTAGCATGCTTGCTTCTAAACGTGAAGGGCGGCCAGCTAAGCGTCATGGCAATTTTCCCGTGTAAAATTGATACTGCATAAAAAATGAGTAAACGGAGGTGACAGTGATGGGCCAGCCAGTTACAACGGATCCTATTTTGATTGCCGTTATTAATATGACAGTAGTATTTGTTGTTTTGTATGGATTAAGTTTAGTAGTTAATTTAATTCAAGTCATTGATCCTACACAAAAAAAAAAGAGACAAGAATCAGAGCATAACTCCTTAGTTAAGACGGCATCGACAGCTACTGCAACTAATGTACTGCAAGAAGATTATGATGAAATGATAATATTGTTTACTGCAGCGATTGCAGCCTATGGTTATAGTAATATGCGCGTTGTCGCAATTCGACCAGCTAATAGCAGTACGTGGTCGCAAGCTGCTCGTATGGAAATGGTAAATACACGAAGATGAATTAATATTGGATAAAGATTAAGGAGGAAAATAGATGAAACGGTTTCAGATAACATTTAAAGGGCAAGTTTACGAATTGGATGTTGAAGAAATTAGCAGCTCAGCCCCGACTATAAAAAAATCTGCTCCAGCCCCTGTACCAAATACTGCTCCAGTAACGGTTCAAACGCCAAAAGCTGTACAGCCTACTGCTCCAGCAAGTGGTCAAACTGTGCTTGCACCGATGCCTGGGAAAATCTTGACTGTTAATATTAAGGCTGGTGACGCTGTAAAACGAGGGGATGTAATCTTTATTTTAGAAGCCATGAAAATGCAGAATGAAATTATGGCCAATCAAGATGGTCAAATATCTAGTGTGAACGTAACTGTGGGGCAAACCGTGTCAACTGGTGATGTATTAGCTGCTCTTGGCTAGTAAAATTATATATAAGAAGAAATATAGGAGGAAAAAGAATGGACGCATTTATTGTCTCTTTGCAGGCAGTATGGTCTGACAGCGGTTTTACCGCTTTTACCTCTGGCAATGCCATTATGATTGCTGTAGGAGTCATTTTGCTGTATTTAGCCTTTGCAAAAGGATTTGAGCCCTTGCTCTTGTCTCCCATTGCTTTTGGATGTATTTTAGCTAATTTTCCCAAAACGGGTTTTGAAACAGATCCAGGTTTAATGCAACTAATTAGTTTTGGTATTTCCCATGAAGTTTTTCCACCTCTGATTTTCTTAGGCGTCGGTGCAATGACGGATTTTGGTCCCTTGATTGCACGTCCTTCCACTTTATTATTAGGCGCTGCTGCACAAATAGGGGTATTTGTAGCCTTAATGGGTGCTATGGCTTTGGGGTTTAATGTGCAGGAAGCTGCTTCAATTGGTATTATTGGCGGTGCAGACGGCCCAACGGCTATCTACTTAACAATGAAATTAGCACCGCATCTTTTAGGCGCGATTGCAGTTGCCGCTTATTCTTACATGTCTTTAGTACCATTGATTCAGCCACCAATTATGAAATTGTTAACCACACAAAAAGAACGGGAAATTGTAATGGATCAATTGCGTCCCGTGTCCAAGTTTGAGAAACTTGCTTTCCCTGTAGTTACTACTATTATTATCAGCTTATTATTACCCCCGATTGCATCCCTTATGGGAATGCTGATGTTAGGAAATTTATTTCGTGAATCGGGAGTTACAGCTCGTCTTGCAGAAACCTCCGAAAATGCTCTTATTAACATTGTTACCATTTTCCTGGCAACTGGCACTGGTCTTACAATGAAAGCTGAAAACTTCTTAAGTATACAGACCATTTTAATCATTGGTCTTGGTTTGGTAGCATTTGCTTTTGGTACGGCTGGCGGTGTACTATTTGGAAAAATCATGAATTACTTCAGTGGTGGTAAAATCAACCCTCTTATAGGATCTGCTGGTGTCTCGGCAGTACCTATGGCTGCCCGTGTTAGCCAGGTAGTGGGGCAGCAGGCCAATCCTGGAAACTATTTATTAATGCATGCAATGGGACCAAACGTAGCTGGCGTTATTGGTACTGCTGTTGCAGCGGGTACTATGCTGGCAATGCTTAAGTAGTGATACAATACAACTTTCTCCTAGAATTTATAAGTAAAAAAATGGAGGGAAACTATATGTCACCTGCTGTAGTAACACTGATTGTGTTGGCTTTTGTTGCCTTGCTGTTTGTGACGGAAGTAATTCCTTTGGCCATTACGGCTATTGGAGGGGCAATTGTTCTAGGTATTATTGGCATTATTCCAATGAACATGGTTTTTTCAGGGTTATCAAATTCCACAGTAGTTTTATTTGCAGGCATGTTTGTCATTGGTGCTTCTATGTTTCATACTGGCTTAGCTCAAAGGCTGGGAGAATCTGTAGTTCGTGTTGCGGGAAAAAGTGAGAATGGCTTAATGCTTGGCACCATGGTCATTGCGGCGTCAATTTCCTCTGTATCGTCTAATACGGGTACTACAGCTGCCTTAATGCCTGTTATTGTTGGTATTTGTAAAGTAGCAGAAATACCGGCCTCTCGCCAACTGATGCCATTAGCCTTTGGCGCAGGATTAGGCGGAATTATCACCCTTGTTGGTACACCTCCCAATATTATTGCTGCAGGAGCATTGAAAGCAGCTGGTCTTGAACCTTTTGGTTTTTTTGAATTTGCCTGGATTGGCATTCCACTGACGATCGCTGGTATTGCATACATGATGTTTATCGGGAAGTATTTACTGCCCAAGGCCCATATTACAGGTGATTTAGAAATTGATGAAGAGGCGAAACAGGAGGCTACAGCCGGTTCTACTGATCCCAAGAAGATGTGGATCACCGCGTTGACTCTTTTAGCAGTGGTTGTTGTAATGGCTCTTGATTTAAAGCAGCTGCCCCTTGAAATTGCAGCGGTTATTGGCGCACTGGTTCTTGTTCTCACAAAATGCTTAACCGAAAAGCAAGCCTATACAGGAATTGACTGGGTGACTATCTTTCTGTTTGCTGGTATGATGCCCATTGCTACTGCGATGGAAACCAGCGGAGCAGGCAAGTTGATTGCTGATCAAGTGGTGAGTATTCTTGGAGGCAGTCCAAGCCCATTGTTTGTAACAGCAATATTGTTCCTTCTTTCTGGTGGTTTAACCCAAATTATGTCCAATACGGCATGTACTGCTTTGTTGGCACCTATCGGTATTTCCATTGCCAAAGGTCTAGGAGCGAGTCCGCATGCAGTCCTTATGGCGATTGCCGTAGCATCCTCCTGCGCATTTTCTACTCCGGTAGGTACGCCGCCAAATACCTTGGTACTTGGACCTGGCGGATATAAGTTTATGGATTATGTAAAAGCTGGTACAGGTCTTGTCTTGGTTTGCTTTATCGTATCCATTATTATTATTCCAATGGTGTGGCCATTTTTCCCTAAGTAAATTGAGGGAATAGAAAGGTAGTGGTTTAATGGCAGAGATGGATCAGGTAATGCGGATTTTATCAGCTTTCCTTACTGCCTTAGTTATTATTTACGGCATTGCTAAAATCGTTGGCGAAGATAGAAAGGCTGCATGGTTTAAAAAGAGAACAAAGTCTACCATCTTTACTCGTAGAGGAGTATTAGGTGAAACCTGGCATTTTGGAGTTCCATGTAAATGGCAAGGATTTGTCGTTAGTTTCTTAATGTTTAGCATTATTGGCGTGGTAAGTTATCTTATGATTTTTGCAATATAACCTTTAACAATTCAAAATGGCCTTTCCTATATAATGTAGGTGTATTACATGGTGGAGCCTGCCAACAAGGCACCACCATGTTTTATCATATAGGTAAGCCAGCTAGTCGATGTGGTCAACAGTAAAGAGTAGCAATGAGCAATCTATTATTTAGGAGAGAAGGAGAAATGGAACACAGGAGGGAATATGGTAAAATATCAGGAAACATCACAATTTTGTAAAGAGAAGCTTTTCTGGATGGGTTTATCTATCATTGCACTTATCATTTGGATGGGAATTGAGTTTCAAGCATATCTTTCAGGGAAACCCAGTTTCCTTGGCATAGCCTATATTGGCTTGTTTTGTGGATTATTGCTGTGGCGCTATGCTGTTCGATATACCTATGTGCTAAGCAATCAAGAGCTAATCATTACAAGTCAATTCTTCTATATTTCTCGTACCTTTACAATAAACCTGGATTCGTTGGAGAGCTATTGCAATCAATATAAAGGAAATATCTTTAAGCGTAAGAGCGTAAGCCGCCTTGTTCATCGCTATTCGGCTGCTGATGATAGAGTTACTCGAATGCTAACATTTACTGAAAAAGAAAAAAGCTGTGGTTTGCTCCTTAAAATCAGCGATACATTTATGAATAAGCTGAAGACCTTGCGACCGAAGATATATGAAATCATGTAAGACAATAGAATCAATAAATTGGATGTAAGAATTTCTCGCAAAAGCTGGGGTATTCCTACATCTATTTTTTTATGTAGAACATTTAGGCTATAAACTTTAATGAGATAATGATATACTACAAAGTATATTATTTTAATAGCTATATTTTATTATAGAGAGGAGCAGTGCGCACCTAGCGCTAAGAGATAATGGATTTTGTTGCAATTGACTTTGAAACGGCTAATGCCAGCCGATCAAGTGTATGCAGTATGGCGGCTGTAACTGTAGAAAATGGACAGATTGTGCGTTCGGCTTATTCGTTAATTCGGCCGCCTGTGCTAAAATTTGATTATCGGAATATACAGGTTCATGGCATATATCCGGAACAAGTAGTAAATAAACCAACATTTGATCAACTCTGGGAAAGAATTCGTCCTCATCTTGAAAATAAAATTGTGATTGCTCACAATGCAACCTTTGATATTAGTGTGTTACGAAGTATCCTGCGAGAATATTCTTTACCTGTTCCTGCTTTTAAACATGCTTGTACAGTTCAAATTGCAAAAAGAGCATGGCCAGGCGGAGAAAACTATAAGTTAAATACCTTAGCCCAGCGTTTTCAGATCGATTTTGATCATCATAATGCTCTGCATGATGCTCGAACGTGTGCGCAAATCGCTTTGCTTGCCGGGCAAGAACTAAAAGCGAATAATTTTTTGCAGATGATGCATTTACTAAAGCTCTCAGTAAAAGATTTTGTGTGAATGAAGGGAGCTTCTTAGCAGCTCATAGGGATTGAAGTAGTACTTGTTTTACATCATAGAATATATAAATTAATTTATAATAAGTTATGGAGGAGTTTGTCATCGACAGGCTTCTTTTTGCATTTTGGCGAAGGCTAGGGAAGAATTGGGAATCATAGCGCTGCTAATTTTAACTCTTACAAAAAGCAATATAGAAAAAAATGAAATAAAATGATTGACAAATAATTCAATGTATTATAATCTCTTATTGTATAGAATTTATTTTATTTTCAGAAAACTTGCATGCAAGTTGAATTTTAAAATGTAATTATTATCATACTCTTATTTGTGCAAGATTAAGATGTTTATTTAAAAGAGAACATATTTTTTTGACACATCTTGCATGCAAGATGAATTTAAGATGAATTCGATAAAAATGAAGGAGGTAATAAAGTGAATAATCCATATGAAGCTTGTAATGTCTTGTTAACAACTTGTTCAGACAGTCAGAAGGAAGAAAATATATTATTTGTTACCGATGATACAAGCTTTGAGGTTGCTCGTGTGATGTGGGGTGCTGCTAAAGAGTATAAGAACAAAAGTATTGTGATGATGAGGGATCGTACTATGCATGGGCAAGAACCAACGGCAATTGTTGCAGCTGCAATGGCAAGTGCTGATGTAATTTTCGGCATAACAAAATTCTCTTTGTTTCATTCAGAAGCAAGAAGAAATGCAGTAGCAAATGGTGGAAGATTTGTAAACATGGTAGATTATACGATCGGCATGCTGGAAAAAGGCGGACTATATGTTGATTTTATTGAACAAGGTAAGGTAGTGGATAAAGTAGCCGAGCGGATAGTTGGTGATGTGATAAGAATACAAACTGCCAGGGGCACGGATATAACTGCAAAAATCACAGGAAGACCTGCTGTACCGCAGTATGCAAGAAGTTTGAAGAAAGGGACATCTTCATCTCCTCCAGATATTGAATGTGCTGTTGGACCGCTGGAAGATACATCAAGTGGTGTTGTTGTGATCGATGGCAGTATACCTCATCCTGAGTTAGGGCTGATAACAGATGAGATAAAGTTGAAATTGGAAAATGGAAAAATAGTAGATATAAGCGGTGGCAGGCAAGCACAGATACTGGCAAATATTATGAAGGATTTTAATGATCCTAACGCCTATTATTTAGGAGAAATAGGGATTGGTTTAAATCCTATGTGCACATTAAACGGACGTATGTTAGAAGATGAAGGGTGCATGGGAACCGTTCATTTTGGATTTGGAAGCAATACTTCTTTCTTTGGGGTAATTGAAAGCAGATTTCATTTAGATATGGTCTTTGTTGCCCCAACGGTTACTGTTGATGGGAAAATTATATTAGATAATGGTAAAGTTCCATTATAAATTAAATAAATTAAAAGGAGATTTAGCAAATGAGTGATGTAAGTAATGGAGTATTCTTTTCAGATGAGTTATTAAAGGAAATCAAAGATTCATTTTTTTATGTAGATAATGATCCTACAATTGGTCGAAGACTTTTCTTTGATAATGCGGGAGGCTCTTTCAGACTAAAAAAAGCAGTAGAACAATTTGCGAAAATTGATGCAATTCCAGATTGCCCGGAACGTATTCACAAAATGGCATTATACTTACAAAAAATACAAGACAATGGAACGGATGACGTAAAAATTATTTTTAATGCAAAAGGAGGTAGTGTTTTCACATCTCTGACAGCTTCACAAGCTATGTTTGATATGGTTCGAGCTATTGCTGAAAATGTCAGTGGCAGCAATATGATAACGTCTGTATTAGAGCACCCTTCCGCTTATGACCCGATGGAGTATTATGCTAAAAAATTAGGTAAGGAACTCAGAGTAGCAAAAAGCAATCCTATCACTGGTGGAGTAGATGTCGATGAAGTTGTTAAATTAGTAGATAAAGATACATGTATTCTAAGCGTAATGTATGCATCAAACATCTCAGGTGCTATTTATGATATTGAGAACATTGTAAAAAAGGCTCGTGAAATTAAGCCGGATTTATACATTATTGTGGATGCTGTACAGCATGCTCCCCATGATGTAATTGACCTGCAGAAAACACCAGTTGATGGAATTAATTTTGCTCCATACAAATTTTTTGGTTGCAGAGGTTCAGGAATTGCTTGGCTATCTGACAGAGCAGCCGTGCTTCCCCACCATAAGTTAATTGCTAAAAAAGCTGGTGAGTGGGAGCTTGGAAGTCCTGCGCCTGCACAATTTGCTGTAGTTACTGAGATTGTAAATTATGTTTGTTTTATTGGTGGTAAGTTTATTAGCAGCAGTGACCGCCGTGAATTATTTGCTTGCGGCATGTCTCATATTGCTTTGCAGGAAAGAGCTTTAATGTCGACAATGCTTAACGGCACTGATGAAATTACTGGACTTAGAAATATGAGAGGGGTTACAGTATTTCTGGATTATAAAGATTTTACCAAGAAAGATTTTATAGTTGCTATGGGTTTTGAGAATCTGGGATACACACAAGCAGTAAGAGAGTATGAAAAAAGAGGAGTCATTGTATATGAAAGAATAAATACCAGCCCGTATTCAAAGAGAATGCTGGAATCTTTCAACATGGATGGTGCGATTCGAGTTTCACCGCTGCATTGCAATTCAAAGGCGGACATTGATGAATTTTTGAAAGTGACAATGGAATTAACTACATTATAAAGCAAAGAAATAGGCGACTCGCTGACTATTATGGGATTTGTTTATAGCTGTTCTTATAAAAGCTTGCGAGTCTTCCTTATTTTTAATAAGTGGGGCATTCTTAGGAGGACATTATCTACTTATATTGAGCATTCTGATTGATTACCGCTCATTACTTTAAAAAGCACTGTTTACAAGTACGTAAGGGAGTGGAATGAAATATCTGGTATTGATAAAAAACAGAAAAAATAAAATTATTAGAATATTTAGTTGATACTTAGTGCGAAAAAGCCTAGCTGTGAAGATGGTAAGCTTTAAATGATAAAAGCAGTAGAAGTGAAGCGACATTTTGAAGGAGGATATTTCTGTGAAAGTTAAAAGCAATATTGGCCCTAGATTAGATCGTTTGCCTATAGCAAGGTGGCATTATAAGGTTTTATATTTAATTGGCTTAGGTATGTTTGTAGATGGCTTTGATAACTATATGGGCGGTGCAATCTTATCTGAATTGGTAAAGACAGGCTGGTCTAATAACTACCTCAATGCAACATTTGTTTCGTCTACTATGATTGGACTTTTCATTGGCTCTTTGTTTGCAGGCTTTGCTGGGGATCACTGGGGGAGAAAATTTGCCTATCAACTTAATCTGCTGTTATTTGGTGCTGCTTCAATTGCAGCCGGGTTTGTTACTGACATGACAACGCTAATTGTTCTACGCGGGATAATGGGCATTGGTCTTGGAGCTGAGCTTGTTGTTGGTTTTGGTACGTTTTCAGAATTTGTACCAGCGAGAGTTCGTGGAAAATGGGCTTCACTGCTATCACTAGTAGCAAATTGCGCACCGCCGGTTGCACTTCTAGTTGCATATTTTGTTATTCCTGCTTTTGGCTGGCGTGCAATGTTTATCATTGGCGGGGTTGCTGCGCTCATCGTATGGGCTATGCGTCATAGCCTGCCAGAGTCGCCTCGTTGGTATGAAGCTCGCGGTGAACTGGATAAGGCAGAAGAAATAGTTTCCAAAGTCGAAAAAGATATCGAGCGTGAACAAGGCATAAAACTGCCATTAATTGAAATTGAACATTCTGCCACAGATCAGGTTGTAAAAAAAGTATCTTTTTGGAGTTTGTTTAAAGGCGCTTTGTTAAAACGAACAATAGTAGCCTCGGCGGTGCTTATTGGCATGAATACATTAGTATACACCATTGTGAATTGGGTTCCAACCATCTTCATCCAATCAGGTATCAGTGTTACAAAATCTATGGGTATGATGGCCTTGATCATGGTGGGGGCGCCTATGGGAGTAGCAATTGCTTCCCAAATCATAGATAAATTCCCGCGGAAAGGGTTGTCAGTGTCATTATTGCTCATCATTGGATTGCTTGGGTACGTATATTCCTTACAACGATCAGAAACGTTCATTGTTCTCTTTGGTTTTGTTTTAACGGTCGTTATCTATATCTATGTTTGTTTAGCCTGTTCGGTTTATGTCCCAGAGATGTGGCCGACAGAAGCTCGTTTGAGGGGGGCAGGGGTTGCCAATGGAATAGGAAGGATTTCCGCAATCTTTTCACCTTATGGAGTGGCTTGGCTTTTATCAAATTATGGATCGATTGCAGTATTTATAGGACTTGGAGGAGTAGTGATTTTATTAGCATTGATTATTGCTACTTTAGGTGTTGAGACAAGATACAAGTCACTTGAACAAATTAGTAAAGAGGTGGGAGTGTAATAGGTAATTTCATGTGCTACTGGAGAATTCTGATATTAGTAATGATGCACTACAGTATACATAAAGATAATCATTCTATTACTGTTGTTGGCAGGAACTTTTGCCGCTATGGAGATAATCCATCAGCGGTATTTTCTTTTGGAAGGCTAATCTCACTTTAGTAAATAAGTAAAAATGTGCCATTGGAGCCTCGAATTAAAATAGTAATTGAACCTGTACATCAAAAATGAAGTGATATTACAAAATATTTTGTAGGAGGGGATTTATCTTCCCCTACAGATAGAATTTATGAGACATAATTTCTATTGAGGTTTCAAATTTAACTTCTCAAATGGGAAAGTTGAGAAAATTTTGCAAATATATGTTATTATATATTTGCAAAATGTAAGAAATTTACCATGAGAAAGGACAAAGGATATGAGTGTGAATAATAAAGAAGAAAATGATAATTTTGGCAGTTTGACTCAAATAGCGTATAAAATGATAAAAGAAAAAATAGTAAATGGAGAACTTAAACAAGGAGATGTCATTAGTATATCTGCTATGGCTAAGAAACTAAATATTAGCCGAACCCCTATAACATATGCTTGCCAAAAACTTGAAAATGATAAATTTCTTACGATTGTTCCTAAACAGGGAGTGATCATTCATGCTATAACTATTAATGACGCACGGGAAATATATGAGCTAAGAGCTGCTATTGAATCTTATTCGGCCAAACGTGCTTTTTCTAATATCACAGAAGATGATATCAATTATTTGGAAAATTCCTATAGAAAGCAAGTGGAGGCTGTGGAGCAAAATGATATTAATTCTTTTATGGCAGAAGATATTAATTTTCACAGATATTTATTAAATAAGTATGGAAACTCGCAGTTTTTTTCTATTATTAATAATCTTTATGACAGAGCATTTTTAATAGGAGTGGAATCATGTAAAAATTCATTAAGACTTAAAGAAAGCCTTAATGAACATAGGAAAATTATTGATTGTTTGTTAAAAAAAGATAAAGATGGTTTTGTAGAAAACGTTGAAATAAATATTTTAAATGGTTATACTAGTCTCATTGCTACATATATGTTGTAATCATTTCAACATTGGTAATGGAAAGATTTGTATGTCGAAAATCAAGTCAACTTATGAATTTAACTAAGTGAAGTAGCTATTCGAAATATAAGCACGTTTGTAAGCTTGACAATGATAGTGGATTCTATGTATAGTATTACTATATATTTGATAAGCTATGATAGGAAGGAGTATGTTATTACCTCCGTATAGAGAGGAGATCCGTGGCTGAAAGATCTCTCGGGAGTGGGATAGCGGAAGGTAGTCCTGGAGCTATTGCATTGAACTGATAGTAGGTGCAGTCGGTAAGCCCCGTTACGGCATTAAAGTTTGAGTGACTGCTGGAAGTAGAGTCATTTCAAAGAAACAAGGTGGTACCACGAAAGTATGCTCTTTCGTCCTTTTGGGATGGAAGAGTTTTTTATTTTTTAGTCCCTTTGCAGTTAAAGGATGTTTAAATGCTTTTTTATTAAAATAGTAGGAGGATCTTAAGATGGAAAAAAACATTCCAACGGTGTATGACCCACAGGCAGTAGAAGAAAAGTGGTATAAATATTGGGAAGATAATGGATTCTTTCATGAGGAAGTAAATAAGGACAAAAAACCTTTTAGTATTGTGATTCCTCCGCCTAATGTAACTGGGCAGCTACATATGGGTCATGCTTTAGACAATGCCTTGCAGGATATTCTCATTCGTTTTCGCCGTATGCAAGGCTACAATACCTTGTGGATGCCAGGAACCGACCATGCTGGCATTGCTACGCAAATAAAAGTAGAAGAAATGTTGATTAAAGAAGGCAGTTCTCGCTACGATCTGGGGCGTGAGAAGTTTGTCGAAAAAGTTTGGGAATGGAAAGAACAGTATGGAGATCGTATTATAAAACAATTAAAAAGTCTAGGTGCTTCTTGTGATTGGCAAAGAGAGCGCTTTACCATGGATGAAGGCTGCTCAGAAGCAGTGCGTGAGGTTTTTGTCTCATTATACGAGAAGGGACTTATTTATCAGGGCAACCGTATTACCAATTGGTGCCCTCGGTGTAATACTGCACTTAGCGATATTGAAGTAGAACATGAAGAAAAACCAGGAAATTTATATCATGTTCGTTATCTGGTAAAGGGAAGTCAAGGGGAATATGTGACAGTGGCTACGACTCGCCCAGAAACCATGCTGGGTGATACAGCAGTGGCTGTAAATCCCGAAGATGCTCGTTATCGTGATTTAATTGGGAAGCAATTAGTTTTGCCTTTAGTAGGACGATTGATTCCAGTGATTGCCGATGAATATGTAGATCCTGCCTTTGGTACAGGTGCTGTTAAAATTACGCCTGCTCATGATCCGAATGATTTTGAAATGGGATTGCGTCATAATTTACCTCAAATCGTTGTAATTGCTAACGATGGTACAATGGCAGCGGATACTGGTAAATATGCAGGGCTAGAGCGTTATGAGTGCCGTAAAATATTAGTTGCTGACTTAGAAGAAATAGGCTCTTTGGTAAAAGTGGATGATCATATGCATGCTGTAGGGCATTGTCAGCGTTGTACTACTGTTGTTGAACCATTAGTATCGAAGCAGTGGTTTGTCAAAATTCAGTCGTTAGCAGAACCGGCGATTGAGGCTGTGACAACAGGTGCTATTCAGTTTGTGCCTGAACGATTTACTAAAACCTATATTAATTGGATGGAGAATATTCGGGATTGGTGTATTTCTCGCCAGCTTTGGTGGGGACATCGGATTCCAGCTTGGTATTGTGAATGTGGAGAAACCATTGTAGCCCGTGAAGCAGTTACTGCATGCCCTAAATGTGGCAGTCATCGCATAGAACAAGATGAGGATGTATTAGATACTTGGTTTAGCTCTGGCTTATGGCCTTTTTCTACCATGGGATGGCCAGAAGATACAGAAGAATTAGAGCAGTTTTACCCTACAAGCGTACTGGTTACTGGTTATGATATTATTTTCTTCTGGGTAGCTAGAATGATTATGATGGGTTTAGAATTTAAAAAGGAAATTCCTTTTAAACATGTATTTATTCATGGCTTGGTGCGTGACTCACAGGGACGTAAAATGAGTAAATCATTAGGAAATGGGATTGATCCTCTAGAGGTTATTGACAAAAATGGCGCAGATACGCTGCGTTTTACGTTAGTGACTGGTAATACACCGGGAAATGATATGCGTTTTTATTGGGAGCGGGTAGAGTCTAGTCGTAATTTTGCCAATAAGCTTTGGAATGCCTCTCGCTTTGTATTAATGAATTTAGAAGACGTAGCCACTGTGGAACAATTAGCAAGCTATGGTACTGCAGCCAAGGAGAAGGAGTATTTTACATTAGCAGATAAATGGATATTAAGCCGTTACGCTAAGACGGTGAATGAGGTAACTCGTAATTTAGAACGCTTTGAATTAGGAGAAGCAGCCCGTCTGTTATATGAATTTATTTGGAACGAATATTGCGACTGGTACATTGAAATGGCAAAAGCCAGATTGTACAACAAAGAAGCAGTTGAGGCTCGGAACACTGCTCAGTATGTCTTATGGTATGTATTAGAAAATACGTTAAAACTATTACATCCGTTTATGCCATTTATTACAGAAAGCATTTGGCAGCATTTGCCTCATAATGGACAGAGCATTATGGTAGCTGATTGGCCAATTGATAGTTCCGCAGCACTTATTAATGAAGATATCGAACAACAAATGGTCACAATGATGGAAACGATTAAGTCAATTCGTAATATGAGGGCGGAAGTGAATGTGCCGCCAGGAAAGAAGAGTGAAGTTATTTTGCAAATTACAGCTAGTGAATTCCAGCAGGTGTTTGCAAGCAATTTGCAATATATAAAAACTCTGGCTTCAGCAGAGTCTGTTCAATTGTTAGGGACCTATGAAGCCAAGCCAGAGAATGCGATGACTGCAGTAGTGAGTGGTGTAGAAATTTACCTTCCATTAAAAGGTTTAATTGATATAGAAAAGGAATCTCTTCGGTTAAATAAAGAATTAACAACATTAGGGAAAGAAATTGCTCGTATTGATGGAAAGCTTTCCAATGAGGGTTTTGTAGCAAAAGCTCCAGCAGAAGTAATTGCAAAAGAAAGAGCAAAAGCAGAAGAGTATCAAGAAAAGCAAACAGCAATCCGGGAACGCTTGGCTTATTTGGCTACCTTGTAGAAAATATAAGGTAATAAATAGTGGTATGTTTTGTGAACCACAAAGGTACAGTGCTGATTTAAGGCATATAAGGTAGGTATGTAGGGAAGTTTCGTATCGTTTCTTTGTGCCTTTGTGGTTCCATTATTTTTATCTGCTTTGTAGCTTATTTCGGAAGGTGTGAAAATAATGACATATGAAGAATCCTTAACCTATTTAGCGAATCTCACTAAGTTTGGAATTAATTTAGGTTTAGCTAGAATTGAAAAACTATTAGAATTGATGGACCATCCAGAAAGAAAATTTCAAACGATTCATGTAGCTGGTACGAATGGCAAAGGATCAACGACAGCAATGTTAACATCCATACTAAGGTCTTCAGGAATAAAAACAGGAATGTATACATCACCGCATTTATCTGCGTATACAGAACGTATGATTGTGAATGGAAAAGAAATTACTCCTGATGAATTTGGAAAGGCGATTGCGTATACAAGTAGATTTATGGATAAAATAGTAGCGCAAGGATTAGGTCATCCAACTGAATTTGAAGTGCTAACGGCAGCTGCGTTTTATTATTTTGCAGCCTGCGGTGTGGAGTATGCTGTGATTGAAGTTGGTTTGGGAGGGCTTTTGGACTCAACGAATGTGATTATGCCTGAAATCGCAGTGATTACCAACGTTACTTTGGATCATACAGATAAATGCGGCAGCACCGTAAGGGAAATTGCCCACCATAAAGCAGGAATTATTAAAAAAAATGTCCCGGTGATTACAGGTGCCGAAGGAGAAGCTTTGGATGTCATAAAAAATATATCACAAAAAAACGCAGCGGATTGTTACGTATACAGAGAAGATTTCTCAGCAGCATTTCTTGAAATGGAAGGGGAATGCCAAAAAGTAATGGTAGCGGTAGGAACAGAAAGTAAAGCAGTTCCCTTTCTTGTTAATCTTCTAGGCGGACATCAAGTTGATAATTGTGCACTTGCAGCTATGGCTGCAATTATCTTGGGAAAAAAGGAAAGACGTATTGATACACTTGCAATCGAAAAGGGACTACGGACAGTACGATGGCCTGGACGCTTTGAAATAATGCCTGGGCGGCCTACAATGATTATTGATGGTGCGCATAATCCTGATGGGATAAGGGCATTGCGAGAAAATTTAGATCGGTTTTGTGATGGGAAAAAAATAGTATTCTTGTTAGGAATTTTACAGGATAAAGATGTGAAGACTATGGTTACCACATTAGTACGATCGCAAAATAAAGTTGTAGTTGTGGCCCCTGTATCTGAACGGGCAGGAAAACCAGAAATGGTTGCCCGGGAAATAAAGTCGGAACATGTAGAAGTTGCTTCTTCAATTGAAGAGGGATTAGAGCGGGCTAAATTATTAGCTGGCGAAGAAAATATTCTTTGTGTTGCGGGTTCTTTATATCTAATTGGTGCTGTCCGAAAAATAATATGTAGCTAGACAAATGACTTTTTCTTAGCTATAATTAAAAATGGTATTGAATTTGGCAGTTATCAAATGGTATAGAAATACTAAATGATAGATGCTATTAGACGGGTGAATTTATGTATATAACATATAGAACTACCCATACTCAGTATTTTTTAGAATATTTGATTGAGCACTGCGTACTGGCGGTGACCTTTTTTTTGCCATTGTCCCTCAAATGGAGCAGCATCTTTCTAGGAGTGGGTGCTTTGTTATGGCTGGGAAAGATCATAGTTCTACAAAAACTGGATTTTAAGGCGACTCCTTTCGATTTTGGTATAGCCTTATTAGTTCTATTATCGGGTGCTTCTATTTTGGCATCTCCAGATAGAGACTTTAGTTTTTATAACTATTACAACTTAATGGGACGATACATATTACTTTACTATTTGGTTGTTAATAATATGCGCTCTAGCACTCAAGTAAAGCGGCTTATATGGAGCATGTTATCATCTGCGGTAGTGGTTGCTATGTATGGTTTTTATCAATATTTTTTCGGGGCGACCCTCTCCGCTCTTGAGTGGGTTGATGGGGAGCAATTTCCAGATCTAAAGATGCGCGTTTTTTCCACTCTGGAAAATCCGAATTTGTTGGCTGGATTTTTAGTGACTATGATGGCGATTGCTTCAGGTATGGGATATAAAGCGCAGGAGAATAAATATAAAATTGTATATTCTGCGCTAGTAATCTTGTTTGGTGGATGTTTAATTCTTACCTATTCACGAGGTGCCTGGCTTAGTGTATTAGCCATTGTGGCTATGTATGGCATGTTGTGCAATCGTAAAATATTTTGGCTGTTGCTGTTATTGCCTGTCATTGCATTTTTCGCTCATGACGCATTACTAGAGCGGCTCATGTCAATTATGAATCCTACTGATACTTCGTCAACGCTGCGGTTGGCACTATGGGAAAGTACGATTGCTATGATCGTGAATAAGCCATTTCTAGGTATTGGCTGGGGAGCCTACTGGATGGTATATCCCGACTATGATTTTTTTATAAATAATCCGAATACTAAGATTTTTCATGCTCATAATATGTATTTAAATATTGCTGCTGAAATTGGTATTCCAGGTTTAATTACTTTCTTAACAATCATGTATGGACATTTACGTTTAGCCTTATCCTCTGTAAGAGAGTCTATACGGTGGTCATCTGGAATTATGTTAGGAATTGTGGGGGCAATATTTGGATTGATTGTAAATGGGTTTACGGATTATGTAATGTTTAATATACAATTATCGATGTTGTTTTGGTTATTGAATGCACTCATCGTAGTAGTCTGGAAGCAAAATTCTCAGCGCCAAGATCAGAATTATCGATTGAAAAAAGTAATATAAGGTATTGTCACAAAAAATAGAGCCATTGTGCTCTATTTTTGCTATTAAGGAAAACAAAGCCTTTAAGAATGCGGTTTATGCGTTAATTGCATATGATATAATTTAAAAGGAACTAAAATGTATTTCTGGCATAAAAAGTAAAAAAATGTTGAAAATAATTAAAAAATTTAAATAAAAATAAAATAATATCTTAATTAGAGGCAGGATTTTTTAGTTTATGTGAGAAATTGTACATACTAGAGAAATGAGAGAAAATAGAGAAAAGAATGTTAACTGCTCATTCGCCACTTACATTCGAGGGAGGATTCTGGGTTGAAAGACAGTAAAGACAAAATGTCTATTTCCAAGGCTACCATAGATCGTTTGCCGTTATATTTTCGGACATTGAGATTAAGTCAAGAAGAAGGCATGGAGATCATTTCTTCAGAGGAACTGGGGCAACGTCTAGGAGTGACTCCGGAACAAATCCGCAAAGACTTAGCTTCTTTTGGTCAATTTGGTAAAAAAGGTGTTGGCTATTATGTGAGTGAACTCATTCGCAATATAGGAGAAATCTTAGGACTTGATTACAATTGGCATATTGCCGTCGTAGGTGTAGGACACTTAGGTTGGGCATTGGCTAATTACCGTAATTTTGATTCGTTAGGTTTCAATTTAGTAGCTATGTTTGATGTTGATCCCAATAAAATTGGGCAATGTATAAAAGGTACAGAGGTCTTTCATTTAGACCGCTTAAAAGAGGTGATGGAGGAAAGGACAATTCACATCGGCATTATTGCCGTGCCCGAAATGTATGCTCAGGAAGTAGCTGATCATTTAGTTGCTGCTGGAGTACGAGGGATATGGAATTTTGCCCCGAGAAAAATCAAGGTGCCTGAAGCTGTTCGAGTTATCAATGAAGACTTGTCAGTAGGATTAAGTAGCTTATCCTTCTACTTAGCCCGGCAGACACCAACAAATTAATCACTCAAATGTATGGAGGAAAGTGTTAAAATGATTGATATCAAAGATCGTGTGCGTAATAAAGCGCTTCATGCAAAAATCGTGAGTGCTGAACAAGCAGCGACAGTTATTAAGCCTGGAATGAACATCGGAACCAGTGGATTTACGCCATCTGGTTATCCAAAAGCCGTACCGTTGGCATTAGCTGAGCGAATCAAAAAAGAACATTTCCAAATTAACCTTTGGACAGGTGCATCTGTAGGAAAAGAATTAGATGGTGCGTTAGCCGCCGTAAATGGGATTAATAAACGATTGCCTTATCAGACTGATAATGCAATTCGCAAATCCTTAAATTCAGGTGGCGTAAAATACTGCGATTTACATTTGAGTCACACAGCTCAAATGTCTCGATATGGATTTTTAGGCGGTAAAGTGGATGTAGCCATTGTTGAAGCTTGTGCTATTACCGAAGAAGGACATATTATACCGACCACATCCATGGGCAACTCGGCTTCCTTTGTGCAAAGTGCCGACATTGTAATTGTAGAAGTCAATACAAGCCAGCCTTTAGCCTTAGAAGGAATGCATGATGTGTATATTCCGCTGGATCCTCCTCATCGTCTGCCCATTCCAATTGTAAAAGCTGATGACCGAATTGGAACCAATTATATTCCATGCGGTCTTGATAAAATCACCTATATCGTTCCATGTGATATTCGGGATGATGTTCGTGATTTAGCAGCCATTGATGATGATGCTAGAGCTATGAGTGCTCATTTCATTGACTTTTTGAAAAAAGATATTAAGGCTGGGCGCATGCCAAAAGGACTCTTGCCATTGCAATCTGGTGTAGGTTCTGTTGCCAATGCAGTAGTAAGTGGCTTTGCTGAATCTGAATTTACTGATTTAGAAGTGTACACTGAAGTGATTCAAGATGGGATGTTGGATTTGGCAGATGCTGGCAAGTTGAAATGTGCTTCTGGTACTTCCTTCTCACCATCGCCTGCTGGTCTTGAAAGATTCTACAAAAATATTGACAGCTATCGTAAAATCATGATGCTGCGTCCTCAGGAAATAGCAAATAGTCCTGAAGTTGCCAGAAGGATTGGTGTTATTGCCATGAATACAGCTATTGAGCTTGATATTTATGGGAATGTGAATTCGACTCATATCATGGGTACAAAAATGATGAATGGTATAGGCGGTTCAGGAGACTTTGCTCGTAATGCCTATCTAACCTGCTTCTTTAGTACCTCTACTGCTAAAAATGGAGCGATTTCATCTATCGTCCCTATGGTTTCTCATGTGGATCATACAGAACATGATATTGATATATTTGTAACTGAATTGGGTGTGGCCGATGTCCGTGGACTTAGTCCTAAAGAACGGGCGCGGGTAATTATAGAAAATTGTGCTCATCCTGATTATAAGCCCATGTTAATGGACTATCTGGAAAGAGCCGAAAAAGCTACGAATTGTGCACAAACACCACATATTTTAACAGAAGCTCTTTCATGGCATACCCGGTTTATTGAAACTGGCACCATGAAGAAGTAGTAAAGGAGGATTATTAGTATGGATAATGAGAGTTTAAAATTAAAAGTGGCAGAGTATACTGCCAAAGTAGAAAAAGCAAGTGCTAAATTCCCAGAACGTAAAAACCTGGAGTATAACAGAATATACACTCCACTAGATCTTGAGGGACAAGACTATGAAAGAGATTTAGGGTTACCAGGATCCTATCCGTTTACCCGTGGTGTACAACCTACGATGTATCGTGGTCGTTTCTGGACCATGCGTATGTACGCTGGTTTCTCTACCGCAGAAGAATCCAATAAACGTTATCGTTACCTTTTAGAATCCGGCAGTACAGGTCTTTCTTGCGCATTTGACTTACCAACGCAAATTGGTTATGACTCTGATGATGTGATTTCCGAAGGTGAAGTTGGTAAGGTTGGTGTAGCCATTGACTCCTTGGCCGATATGGAAATTTTGTTTGACCAAATCGATTTAGGTAAAGTATCTACTTCTATGACGATTAATGCGCCAGCATCTGTACTTCTTGCTATGTATATTGCAGTAGCTGAGAAAAATGGCATTGGACCAGAAAAATTAAATGGTACCATTCAAAATGATATCTTGAAAGAGTATGCTGCTCGCGGTACGTATATTTTCCCTCCAAAGCCTTCCATGCGCTTAATTACAAATATCTTTGAATATTGCTCTAAGAACGTGCCAAACTGGAATACCATCTCCATTTCTGGCTATCACATTCGTGAAGCTGGCTCCACTGCTGCACAAGAAATTGCTTTCACGATTGCTGATGGTATTGCTTATTGTGAAGCTGCAATTAAAGCTGGACTTGATGTAGATGCCTTTGCTGGACGTTTATCGTTCTTCTGGAATGCTCACAACAACGTATTAGAAGAAGTAGCTAAATTCCGTGCATCCCGTCGTGTATGGGCTAAAGTAATGAAAGAGCGTTTCGGTGCTACGAATCCAAAATCTTGGATGCTTCGTGTACATACCCAAACTGCAGGTTCTATGCTGACTGCACAACAACCTGAAAACAACGTGGTACGTGTTGCGTTGCAAACAGCAGCTGCTGTTATGGGGGGAACTCAGTCCTTGCACACGAATTCCAAAGATGAAGCATTGGCATTACCTACAGAAGATTCTGTACGTGTTGCACTTCGTACGCAACAAATCGTGGCGTATGAAAGCGGTCTAGCCGATGTAGTAGATCCTTTAGCTGGTTCCTACTATGTAGAAGCTATGACAAATGCGATTGAAGAAGAAGCATGGAAATATATCCAGAAAATTGATGATATTGGTGGAGCGGTTGTTGCGATTGAACAAGGCTACATTCAAAAAGAAATTCAAGATAGTGCATATAAATGGCAAAAAGAAGTAGAAAATAACGAACGAGTAATCGTTGGTGTTAACAAATTCCAAATCGAAGAAAAACCAATTGAAGGCCTCTTGCGTGTAGATGCTTCTGTAGGCGAGTTGCAAAAGAAAAAGCTTGCTGATCTAAGAGCAAAACGCGATAACGCGGCTGTAACTGCAGCTCTTGCGAAACTAGAAGCAGCTTGCGGTGATGACAGCGTTAACTTGATGCCGATCATTTTGGAAGCAGTTAAGACCTATGCAACACTTGGCGAAATTTGTGGCGTAATGCGCAAAGTCTTTGGTGAATACCAAGCGCATGCAACACTGTAAGAGGATAGGAGGAATAACGATGGAAAAACGTGTTAGAGTATTAGTTGCAAAACCTGGTTTGGATGGACATGATCGTGGAGCGAAAGTAGTAGCTCGTGCGTTACGTGATGCTGGATTTGAGGTTATTTATACAGGCTTACGCCAAACTCCAGAGCAAATAGCAGAAGCTGCGCTGCAGGAAGACGTAAATGTAATTGCCCTTAGTTTATTATCGGGTGCTCACAATCACTTGTTCCCACGTATTGTTGAGCTGATCCGTGAAAAAGGTATGACGGATGTATTGATGATCGGTGGCGGCGTTATTCCTGATGCCGATATACCGGCACTTAAGACAGCTGGCATAGCCGAAGTATTTACGCCTGGTACATCAACCACTACCATCATTGACTACATCAATGCAAATGTGAACTAAGTAATAATATAGCTATGCGCTGTGTTATAGTAGCATAAGGCGGTGTAATCAATGAATATTGCAGATGAATTATTAAAAGGATCTCGACTAGCCTTATCCAGGGCTATTACAGCCGTGGAGAATGAGTATGATGATGCAGTAACTATTATGCAAAAATTATATCCTCATACTGGTAATGCTCATATTATAGGTATTACAGGACCACCGGGAGCAGGCAAAAGCACACTAACAGATAAACTAGCTAAAGAATATCGCCGTCAAGGAAAAACAGTAGGGATTATCGCAATTGATCCTACGAGTCCGTTTTCTGGCGGAGCTATTTTGGGTGACCGTATTCGCATGAATGAATTGACCTTAGATCAAGGTGTTTTTATTCGCAGTATGGGTACAAGAGGCAGTTTAGGCGGATTATCTCGCAAAACATCAGAAGCTATTAAGATTCTAGATGCTTTTGGTTTTGATGTGGTTCTTGTCGAAACTGTAGGTGTTGGGCAGTCAGAGGTTGATATTGTTAAAACTGCTGATACTACATTAGTAGTTTTAGTACCTGGTTTAGGTGATGATATTCAGGCGATTAAAGCCGGTATATTAGAAATCGGTGATGTTTTTGCCATTAATAAGGCTGATCATGAGGGCGTTGATCGTCTTCACACCGAATTAGAAATGATGCTAGACTTAAATCAGACTAAAATAGAGTGGCGTCCACCGATTCAGCGCGTTATAGCAAATCGTGGTGAAGGTATAAACGAGTTAGCTGAAGCGATTGAAAAGCAGATCGTTCACTCAAAAGAATCGGGTCAATTTGTCAGTCGTCGCACCAATCGTACCAAGAATGAATTGTTAGCGATGCTTGATGAGCAGGTTGGAAGATATGTACGAAAACAGCTTTTGGCTTATGGGAAATTCGATGAATTAGTAATGAGTGTTGAAAAACGTGAGAAAAACCCATATGCTGTTGTTGACGACATAATGACAACTATTTTACGATAAGTGAAAAAGGAGGATTTAATTATGTTTAAAACATTAAAGGTAGACCATATTGGTATTGCCGTAAAAGATTTAGAACAGGCCAAAAAGTTTTACAGTGAAGTGCTTGGTATGGAAGCTGCAGGCGAGGAAACTGTAGAACAGCAAAAAGTAAAAGTATGTTTCTATCCTTGTGGAGATAGTGAGATTGAGCTTTTAGAGTCCACTTCACCAGATGGTCCTATTGCGAAATATATTGACAAAAATGGTGAAGGTATACAGCATGTTGCTTTGCGTGTGGATAATATAGAAGCTGCGATTGCTGATTTGAAAGCAAAAGGCGTACGTATGATTGATGAAGTACCTCGTTATGGTGCAGGCGGAGCCTCAATTGCTTTTGTTCATCCTAAAGCGACTGGCGGCATTTTACTTGAGTTATCAGAACGTAAATAAGAATCGGTAAAGTTATATAATGTATACAATTAGAAAATATTGCAAATTATATAGTCTTACTATATAGTGATATTTGAATGTTGTTGGAGGTGTAAAATGGCTACAGTCCAAGAGAAGATTGAAGATTTAAAAGCAAGGCAGGAAAAAATCAAATTAGGCGGCGGTCAAAAGCGGATTGATAAGCAACATGCTACTGGCAAGTTAACTGCTCGTGAGCGTGTAGAAAAACTGTTAGATCCTAACACGTTTGTTGAATTGGATCAATTTGTTACTCATCGCTGTGTAAATTTTGATATGGCTTCCGTTAATGCTCCTGCTGAAGGCGTTGTTACTGGCTATGGAACAATTGAAGGACGTTTAGTATATGTATTTGCTCAAGATTTTACTGTAGTAGGTGGATCATTAGGTGAAATGCATGCAGCTAAAATTGTTAAAGTACAGCAATTAGCCTTGAAAATGGGTGCTCCTATTATTGGTATTAATGATTCAGGTGGTGCACGTATTCAAGAAGCAGTAGATGCTTTATCCGGATATGGTAAAATATTCTACAATAATACACTGGCGTCAGGGGTTATTCCTCAAATTTCAGTTATTATGGGACCATGTGCTGGTGGGGCAGTATATTCTCCAGCTCTGACCGATTTCATTTACATGGTTAAAAATACCAGTCAAATGTTTATTACTGGTCCGCAAGTAATTAAGTCTGTTACCGCAGAAGAAGTTACAGCTGAAGCGCTGGGTGGGGCTATGACTCACAATACAACTTCTGGTGTAGCTCACTTTGTTGCGGAAAATGACGATGATTGCTTAGAGCAAATTCGTTGCTTGATGAGTTTCTTACCTGGCAATAACTTGGAAGGATCTCCAGTTGCTCTAAATACAGACGATGTAAATCGTATGGATGATTCCTTAAACACGTTGTTGCCTGATAATCCAAATCAGCCTTACAATATGAAAGATGTTATTTCTTCTATTGTTGATAATGGTGATTTTTATGAAGTACAGCCGTATTTTGCACAAAATATCATTACTTGCTTTGCTCGTTTCGATGGTCAAACAGTTGGTATTATTGCAAATCAGCCGTCAGTAATGGCAGGTTGCTTAGATGTGGATGCTTCTGATAAGTCTGCTCGCTTTATTCGTTTTTGTGATGCCTTTAATATTCCTTTGGTCAACTTAGTTGATGTTCCAGGATTCTTACCAGGTGTTAGCCAGGAATATGGTGGAATTATTCGTCACGGTGCTAAAATGTTGTATGCCTATTCAGAAGCAACAGTACCAAAAGTGACAGTAATTACGCGTAAAGCTTACGGTGGTTCTTACTTAGCAATGTGTTCACAAGATTTGGGTGCAGATCAGGTTATGGCTTGGCCAACATCTGAGATTGCTGTTATGGGACCTGCTGGCGCAGCAAACATAATATTCCGTGGGGATCCAGATGTTAAAGCCAAAACTGAACAATATATAGCAGAATTTGCCACTCCATATAAAGCGGCAGAACGTGGTTTTGTTGATCAGGTTATTGAACCAAAAGAAACTAGACCTCGTATCATCACTGCTTTAAGTATGTTGGCTAGCAAGCGCGAACAACGGCCACAAAAGAAACATGGCAACATTCCTCTATAAAGGAAGGTGTGGAATAGTATGAAGATAAATGCAAAAGGTGTTTCTCCAGAAGTAGTAGCTGTGATTACTGCGGCTATTTATGAAATGTTAGGCACAGGTTTTCAGGCTGTAAAAATTATACGTAATAGTAATGAATGGTCTATTGCTGGTCGCAAAAACGCATAAAATAAGCATATTATAAATATTTGGAGGTTAGTAAAATGAAGAAATTTAATATTACTGTGAATGGTACTGCATATCAGGTTGAAGTAGAGGAAGTAAAAGAAGCAAAAGCTGTGGCTGCTCCTGCAGCAAAGCCTGCTGCTGCACCTGCTGCTCCTAAGGCAGCTCCAGTTGCTGCTGCAGCACCTGCTGCTGCTGAAGTTGGTGCTGGTGAAACTGGTGTTCCTTCCCCAATGCCTGGAAAAATTGTAAAAGTACTTGCTCAAGCAGGACAAGCGGTGAAAAAAGGCGACGTTTTGTTAATTCTTGAAGCAATGAAAATGCAAAATGAGATTACTGCTCCTGTTGATGGTACTGTAAAATCCATTAATGTAGCAGCTGATCAAAGTGTAAAACCTAACGAAGTTTTGGCTGTTATTAAGTAAATAAAGATTATTTAATATAAATTAAATAATCTTAAGGGCTGTCTTAGGGATTTCTAAAATCCTTGAGGCAGCCCTTTTTTATTAAGAACATAAAAGAGTTAATCGTTGTAAAAGGAGTATAATGTACAAGTTATAAAAGGAAATTGTTAGAATTATCGAACAATAATTATAATAATAGAATAACAAATAGCGGCAAATAACGTGAAAAAAGTAACTGCTGTAGGATTCAGAATATTGCTTCTGAATGATTGACAGAGGCTAATTAATTGGTGTAGAGTAAACCTATGTGATTTATATTCCAACAGGCAGTAATGTAGAAAGGAGCTCTTTTTATGGATAAGCAACAAGAAGGAATTGTTCTTGAAGTGGTTGGCAATCATTTGGCAAAAGTAAAGACAAGTCGCCATAATGATTGTGAAAACTGTGGAGCTTGTCCCGGAAATTCGGCATTGGTACTAGAGGCTAGAAATGATATAGGAGCCAAGATTGGTCAGCGTGTAGCTATCGAAGTCAAAGAAGTGAATATGTTAAAAGCTGCTTTTATTGTGTATATTTTGCCACTAATGTTAGTTTTTATTGGTGCGGTTATCGGCGGAAGCTTTGCCGATCATTTAAACTATCAGCCATTATGGTTTCAGGTTATTGGTGGTACAATTGCTTTTATTTTATCAGTAGTGTATATTAAGTTTTTCGATTCTGCTGCTAGGTCCGATAGTAAGATGCAACCGATGATTGTACGAATTTTATCTAATGACTAGAGCTTTCAAGGCCTTGATCTGTTCTAGGCCAGAGTTAAGTTAAAGGGTAAGAGGGGATGAGATTTTATGGAGAAAAGCTTCCAGTTGAATCTAGCCTTCTTTTAGCAGGCTGAGGAAAATAAATGACATTAGTTAGTTTAAGAGGGGTGAAATTATGGCAAAAAGCTTTCGTGGGGGTGTACATCCCGACGACCGTAAAAGGTATACCGCAAGTAAGGCGATTGAAGTTGCGCCTATACCTGAGAAAGTCATTATTCCTGTGAGACAACATATTGGTGCACCATGTTCACCAATAGTAAAAGTTGGGGATCTTGTTAAAAAGGGACAAGTGATAGCTGAAGCTCAGGCTTTCGTTTCAAGTCCGATTCATGCCTCTACCTCAGGCAAGGTAGTAGAGCTTGCAGAGTATCCTCATCCAGTTTTTGGTGCCTGTATGTCTGTTGTTATTGAAAGTGATGGGCAAGATGAATGGGTAGAAGGGCTGCCTTTGCAACGTGACTGGAAAACTTTAGAAGCAACAGAAATTAAGGAAATTATTCGTCAGACAGGTATGGTTGGCATGGGTGGAGCAACCTTTCCCACACATGTAAAGATGGCTCCACCTGCAGAAAAACCAATTCATACCTTTATATTAAATGCGGCAGAATGTGAACCTTTTCTTACTGCCGATCATCGGGTGATGTTAGAACAGTCAGAAAGAATTGTGACTGGTATGCAGATTGCGATGAAAGTATTGGGCGTAAATAAAGGATATATAGGTATAGAAGAAAATAAACCTGATGCAATTGCTGTAATGAATAAAGCCTGTACTGGAATTGCCGGAATTGAAGTAGTATCCCTTCAGACGAAATATCCTCAGGGTGCAGAAAAAACATTGATTGGTGTAATTTGTGGCACAGATGTACCTTCTGGTGGATTGCCTATGGATGTTGGTGTAGTGGTTCAAAATGTTGGCACTGTGGTAGCTATTGCAGATGCTGTAGAAAAAGGAATCCCATTGATCGAACGAGTAACAACCGTCACTGGTGGTGCGATTTCTCAGCCTAAGAACTTATTGCTGCGAATTGGTACTACATTTGCTCAAGCTGTAACATTATGTGGTGGATTTAATGAAGTACCAGTTAAAGTGATCATGGGTGGACCTATGATGGGAATGGCACAACGTACGCTTGATGTGCCCATTATAAAAGGGACTTCAGGTATTTTGGCCTTGAGTGAGACTGATGTTAATGTTGGTCCCGAGCGTCCCTGTATACGTTGTGGACGTTGTGTTGAGGCATGTCCAATGGGATTGGTGCCTAGCATGCTGAGCATATTAGCTGAACGTGATGCATACGCAGTTGCTAAAGAAGAATATGATTTATTGGATTGTGTGGAGTGCGGTTCTTGTGTATACGTGTGCCCTGCAAAACGCAATATTGTTCATTATATTAAATTGTCCAAAGCGCAAAATGCAGCAATGGCGGCGAAGAAATAAGGAGGTGGCTGTATGAGCATAGAAGCAAAAACAAAAATAGAAATAGATAATTTAATGGTCTCGGCATCACCCCACATCCGGTGTGATGAATCAATTTCAAAGATTATGTGGAGCGTTAACGCAGCGCTAGCGCCTGCAGCACTTTTTTCAATCTTTAATTTCGGGATGCCTGCATTTATTAATTTTGCTGTTTGTATTGTTGCCGCAGTGGTAACAGAATATTTAATTTTAAAATGGCAGAATAAGCCAATGGTTATAGGCGATGGCAGTGCATTTTTAACAGGTTTGCTGCTTGCCATGAATATTCCGGCAACATTACCGTGGTATATGCCGCTGGCTGGTTCCATTTTTGCCATTGCTGTTGCAAAACATACAATGGGTGGTTTAGGATTTAACATTTTTAATCCTGCTCTTATTGGGCGTGCATTTATTCTTGCATCCTGGCCGATTGCCATGACTACTTGGCCAATCTCAAGAGATATGGTTGGCAAAGTAGACGGATTAACATCAGCCACTCCTTTGGGTATTCTTAAGCTGCAAGGGTACGAAAAGCTTGTAGCAAGTTTCGGCGATCAAGCTACTATGTACAAGTCTTTATTTTTAGGTGAACGCGCTGGAAGTATGGGGGAAACCTCAGCGATTCTTTTACTTTTAGGTGGAATATATCTGATCTATAAAGGATATATCAAATGGCAGGTTCCAGTAATCATGATTGGTACTGTAGGAGCGTTGACTGCTGCTTTTGGTGGAGATCCACTTTTCCACATGATGTCTGGAGGTCTAATTTTAGGTGCCTTTTACATGGCGACAGACATGGTAACCATTCCTATTACTACCAAGGGTCAAATTATATTTGCTGTGGGAGCCGGTGCTCTTACTGTCCTAATCCGTTTGCAGGGCGGTTATCCAGAAGGCGTATGTTATGCAATATTATTGATGAACTGCGTCACGCCCCTAATTGACCGTTTGGTAAGACCTGTAAAATATGGTGCAAGGAGGTAAGGTATATGGCACATGATGCACATGAACAAAATGATAGTGTTTTTAAAGTAGGTATCAATCTTACTCTTGCCTGTTTGCTTTCAAGCGCAGTAATTGCAGGCACTTATGCCATAACGGCACCAATTGCTGCTAAGACAAGAATTCAGCTTGATAATCAGGCGCGTAAGGCACTTGTTGCTGATGCTCAGGATTTCAAAGAGATTGACGGCAAAAAAGGCTGGTTTGCAGCGTTAAAGGATGGCAAAGTAATTGCTTATGTTGTACCAGCAGAAAGTAAAGGTTACGCTGGTGCCATAAATATGTTGGCAGCTGTATCAGTTGATGGCAAAGTGATTGATTATGCGATTTTAAGTCATAAAGAAACTCCAGGTCTTGGGGATAAAGCAGAAAAGCCAGCCTTTCGTAAACAATTTGCTGGAAAGACTGCAGAAACGTTAGAAGTAGTAAAGGTTCCTACTGATAAAAATATTCAGGCATTAACTGGAGCAACAATTACTTCTCGTGCTGTGACCAAAGGAATTAAGGAAGCTGTGGAAGAAGTAAATGCTTTTACAGCCAACCAATCGAAGTGAGGTGCTGAATATGAAGAATTTATGGGATATCTTTTATAAAGGCTTGTTTGATCAGAACCCCATATTCCGCCTTGCCTTAAGCTTGTGTCCGGCGTTGGCGGTTACTTCCAATGTTACGAATGCATTGGCTATGGGGTTGTCAGTTATGTTTGTTATTACAGCAAATAATGTAGTCGTATCGATATTTCGTAGATGGGTGAATCCTAAAGTACGGGTTCCTGTATACATTACGTCGATTGCAACGATTGTTACAGTACTTATTTTAACATTGCAAGCATATCTTCCAGATCTGTATAAAGAGCTTTATCTTTATCTAAATCTTATCGTTGTGTTTGCAATAATTCTAGCACGGGCAGAAGTTTTTGCAGCGAAAAATCCTGTGATTCCTTCGTTTTTTGATGGCTTGGGAATGGGAGCTGGTTTTGCGGGAGCCATGGTTTTCATTGGCATCATACGTGAAATATTTGGTAATGGTTCTATCATGGGAGTTAATATATTGGGAACGTCTTATGACCCTGCATTAATTATGATTTTACCGCCAGGTGGATTTATTGTTATTGGGTTAATGATTGCTAGTTTTAATTTGATTGGAGAATACCAAGATAAGTTAAAGGCAGCAAAGCAAGGGAGTGATGCATAATGGAGGAATATTTAAAACTATTTGTTGCTTCGGCAATCACGAACAATTTTGTGTTGACTCAATTTTTAGGACTATGTATTTTCTTCGGTGTATCTAAGAATCTTAACGCATCAATTGGTATGGGGATGGCAGTTACTTCGGTTATGACATTAAGCTCATTACTGGCTTGGGCAGCCTATAATTTTATTCTAGAACCATTGGGACTGCAGCCTTTAATGCTAATAACCTTTGTCGTACTGATTGCAAGTCTTGTACAATTATTGGAAATGATTATAAAAAAACATGCCCCAGCATTATATAATATGTGGGGGATTTATCTTGTTTTAATTGCTACTAACTGTATCGTAATCGCTGTGCCGATTACAAATGTAGAGCTTCATTCTAATTTTTTAACTAGCTTAGTACTTGCTCTCGGTTCTGGAGTTGGATTTGCTCTGGCTCTTATCTTAATGGCTAGCCTGCGGGAAAAACTACAATATGCAGATGTACCAAAATCCTTACAAGGACTGGGTATTTCTTTCATTTTGGCAGGAATGTTGGCATTGTCATTCTTTGGTTTTTCAGGAATGATCACACTATAATGATAGAAGGTGATGAAAAATGAGTACACTGAGTACACCAATATTGATATTGATCGTATTGACGTCTCTGGGGGTATTTTTTGGTTTTCTATTGGCTTATTCAAACAAAAAGTTTTCCATCGAGGTTAATCCGCTCATTCATATCGTAGAGGATGTATTGCCGAAAGGGCAGTGCGGTGCTTGTGGTTTTGCAGGTTGTATGGCTTATGCTGAGGCAGTTGTTTTAAATCCTGATGTAGCCCCAGATTTATGCATACCAGGTAAAGAAGCTGTGGCAAAGCTTGTTGCTGAGCTTACGGGTAAAGCTGCTGCTCCTATGGAACCGCAAATTGCTCAAGTGCAATGTGCAGGTACTCATGATAAGGCTAAAAGATCATATGCTTACACAGGTGTAGAAGATTGTGTTGCTGCTAACCTACTTTTTGGCGGACCAAAATCTTGTAAATTTGGTTGTTTAGGATTAGGTACCTGTGTTAAAAGCTGTCCTTTTGATGCCATGATTATGAGTCCAGAAGGATTACCTATCATCGACCCAGAGAAGTGTACTTCCTGCGGCAAATGTGTTAGCGTATGTCCTAAACAAGTCATTTCTCTTATGCCTGTTGGTGCAAGAGTGCGGGTTAATTGCAATTCAAAAGATAAAGGTGCTGTAGCGAAAAAGGCTTGTAGTGTTGCTTGTATTGGCTGCTCTCTTTGTATGCGTCAATGTCCTTATGAAGCAATAAAGATGGGGAATAATTTAGCGATTGTGGATGCCAAAATTTGTGAAGAAAAGTGTTCAGATGCTGTATGCTTAAGTAAATGCCCGACAAAAGCGATCCGTCCTTTTGTAACAGGTATTGTACCTGGCACAGAAAATGAAGCAAGTATGTCTCTCGCCTGTGCATCTTGCGCAAAATAGAGGAATATACGAATTAACCGCAGAAGAAAAAATCTTCTGCGGTTTTTTATATGTATCTCATTTGCATGTTAAGAGTTTTTGCGGTAAAATAATCTAGACTAACCGACAAGGCAGTAAAGTAGATAACAAAGGCTGATAAATTTATGAATCATACGAGACGGGTAGTGCTAATGGCTTTATTCGTGGCGATAGCCAGTGTACTGCACATTGTAGAATCTTGGATTCCATTGCCACTTCCCATACCTGGAATTAAATTAGGACTAGCAAATATTATATCTTTAATTACGATTGCAACTTTTGGTTGGCGTGATGCCATATATGTGGTAGTAATACGAGTTTTTTTAGCATCGTTATTTGGAGGTATTCTTCTTGGGCCGGCTTTTGCGATGAGTATGAGTGGCGCTATTGCTAGTACCTTATTGATGTCTTATGCTTATAATGCCTGGCATTCCACTTTTTCTTTTATTGGAATTAGTATCATTGGTGCTGTTGTACATGGGGCAGCACAAATCATAATGGCGTCGCTAGTGATATCTAGCCTAACTTTATTATGGTATTTACCGTATTTAGTATTATTGGCAGTGCCAACAGGTTGGGCGACAGGCATGACTGTGGCTTATTTTTTAGCAAAGGCGCCAAGGTCTATGCCAAAACTATTACAATAAGTACTTAACTACTATAGCATATGTATTTAGACTGTCTTATAATAGGATGCAGGGGGGAATAATATTGCGAGGCGCTAAAAGTAATGGATATGGTGTGGCTATCCTATTTTTGCTTACAGGTGCAGTTTTTGGAGGTATTTTAGGTGAAGTTATTTCTAATTCTGATATAGTAGCTGGTTTTGCTCCATATTTGGTAAAAACTTTTCTTGTCTTGGATGTGCCGCCTGTTACTATTAATCTGTATGTCATAAGGTTTATGGCTGGCTTTGCTGTGCAGCCTAACTTGATTAGCATTTTAGGTATGATAGTAGCTTTTTTGCTGTATCGGCGTCTTTGATTGACATTGATAGGAGGTTTTGCTAATGACGATTATTTTGGCGTCAGCATCGCCCCGTCGTTATGATTTGTTGACCCAGGTTGGTTGTAAATTTATCGTAATGCCGAGTTCGGTTATCGAGAATAATGAGCAGGCTATGCTCCCTCATGAATTAGCGGTCTTACAAGCGAAAGAGAAGGCATTGGATGTATTTTCCAAAGTGCAAACTCATGATGTAGTGATTGGGGCTGATACCATCGTAGTTTTGGATGGGCAAGTCTATGGCAAGCCTGTGGATAAAAATGATGCAAGATCTATGTTAACTTCACTAGCAGGTAAAGAACATCAAGTGATTACAGGAATTGCTGTTGTAACGGCAAATGAAATTTGGAAGGATTTTGTTGTTACCAATGTGAGGATTGGGGATATTGCAGCAGCAGAAATTGAAGCATACCTCACAACTGGTGAGCCTATGGATAAAGCAGGTGCATATGCGATTCAAGGAATGGGTGCGCTTTTTGTGGAGAGCATCAATGGATGTTATGCTAATGTTGTAGGTTTGCCGTTAAATAAATTATCTGAATTACTTAAGAAGGCTGGTGTCAAGTTATTATGAGTGACAACAAGCCGCTAATGATAAAAGAATTGCCTCAAGAGGAAAGACCAAGGGAGAAAATGCTAAAAAAAGGTGTTCAAGCCTTAAGCAATGCAGATTTATTGGCTATACTGCTTAGGACTGGTACCAAAAATGATTCTGTTTTGCGCGTAGCAGAACGGTTACTAAAAAAATATGAAGAGATGGGGATTACTGCTCTTTCTGGTCTTGGACCTCAAGAGATAAGTAAAATAAAAGGAATTGGCCCAGTAAAAGCAGTAACACTTGTTGCCGCCATTGAACTTGGTAAACGCTTAAATGGAGCGGTAGCAGAGCAACGAGCAATCATTCGTTCTCCCCAGGATGCTGTTGATTTATTAATGGCCAGGCTGCGTTATGAAGCGCGAGAGCATTTTATTGTACTTCTCTTGTCTACTAAGAATCATGTGATCGCGACTCCCACTATTTCCATTGGTAGTTTAAATGCATCGATTGTGCATCCCCGTGAATTATTTCGTGAAGTTATTAATCATTCAGCGGCTTCTGTTATCTTGGCACATAATCATCCAAGCGGAGATCCTACTCCTAGCTCGGAAGACATTATTCTAACTCGAAAATTAGTTGATGCAGGGAAACTTTTAGAAATTCCTGTCCTTGATCATATAATTATAGGCGATAATAAGTATGTTAGTCTTAAAGAAAAGGGAATAATAAAATGAATGTTAAGTAGCAAGATCGATATGTACTTGCTTATTGAAAGGGGCTATATAGTATGAAGAGTTTTTTTGGATCATTTTCCCGGGACATGGGTATAGATCTTGGCACTGCCAATACGTTAGTGCATGTAAAAGGTAAAGGAATCGTACTGAGCGAACCATCAGTGGTAGCGATTCAGCGAGACACTGGCGAGGTGCTGGCAGTCGGAGAAGAAGCAAAGCAAATGATTGGTCGTACTCCTGGCAATATAGTGGCGATTAGACCACTAAAAGACGGCGTAATTGCAGATTTTGACGTGACCCAGGCTATGTTGAAATACTTTATTCGTAAATCCATTGATACGAAATCCTTTATTCGCCCGCGCGTAATTGTGGGTGTCCCATCAGGCGTAACAGAAGTGGAAAAACGTGCGGTAATTGATGCAACGATTCAAGCGGGAGCAAGGGAAGCTTACTTAATTGAAGAACCAATGGCTGCAGCCATTGGAGCTGGATTACCTGTTCATGAACCCACAGGCAATATGGTGGTTGATATTGGTGGCGGCACGACAGAGGTAGCTGTTATTTCTCTCGGCGGGATTGTTACTAGCCGCTCCATTCGTGTGGGTGGCGATGAAATGGATGAATCGATTATACAATATATTAAACGTACTTATAATTTAATGATTGGTGAGCGTACGGCTGAGGAAGTAAAAGTAACGATAGGGGCGGCAATTATTCCTTCTAGTGATGAAACGATGGAAATTAGAGGACGGGATTTGGTAAGCGGTTTGCCTAAAACACTAACCATTAGAGCCAGCGAAGTGCAGCAAGCTTTGAGTGAGCCTGTAATGAGTATTATTGAAGCTGTTAAAGTTACGCTGGAGAAAACACCACCAGAGTTGGCGTCTGATATTATGGATCGAGGGATTGTGATGACGGGTGGTGGCTCCTTATTAAAAGGTCTTGACCGGCTTTTAAGTAGAGAAACAGGTATGCCAGTGCATATTTCTGAAGATGCATTACTATGTGTATGCATGGGGACTGGACGAGCTTTGGAAAGTATAGATTTATTAAAACGTGTTCTAATGTCTCCCAAGAAGTTGGGATAATGGGATAGAGAGGAGATTACACCAGTGCGCTTGTTTCACAGAAAAATGGCCATTTTAGTAGTGGCTGTGTTACTCGTCCTTTGGCTGGCTAGTTCTCTCGCCCAGGGTAAATATAAGTTTGCCTTTATGGAGAAAACAATTACTGTTGTGTTGGCGCCAGTTCAATCGGTTGTTAGCAATGTTGGCTTTACCTTACGTAATATTGGTTTATCCACTGGAGAATTGATGACAGTCTATCGTGATAACAAAGCGCTGCGAATAGAAAATGAAAATCTTCGTCAAAGTAATCTAAATGTGACTGAAATTATGGCAGAGAATGCGCGTCTTCGAGATATGTTAGAGTATAAAAAAGGGGCACCACAATTTGATTTAGTAACAGCTGCAGTTATTGGACGTGATCCTGGCAGCTGGACAAGTACCATTATTATTAATCGTGGAACTGCCGATGGTATAGCTAAAGATATGCCTGTAGTTACTCCTCAGGGACTCGTTGGCAGTGTTGTGAGCGTATATGGAAATGTGTCTAAAGTAAATCTGATTCTTGACCCTCGAAGTGCAGTCGGTGCATTGGTACAGCGTCCAGAGTCTCGAGTTGCAGCTATTGTAGAAGGGTATAGCTCTACTCCCTTGACACCAAGAATGGTAAATATTGCTCGTGATGCTGATGTGATAAAGGGAGATAAGCTTATTACATCAGGATTTGGAGGTATTTACCCTAAAGGGTTATTAATTGGTGAAGTAGTTGATTTGGTTAATGAAGAAGGTGGCTTGTTAAAATATGCTGTCTTGAATCCTGCGGTAGATTTTGATAGACTAGAAGAGGTCTCTATTATCGTACGTTCACGTGAGCCTATTCCTACTTTGCCTCCGACAACTCCAATTGTATCTCCGGATGCTGCAGGGAAAATACCTGTGCCAGCTCAGGGAGTAAAACCATGAATATATTAATATGGGGTGGCGTGATTTTAATAACGATTATTATACAGTCTACGTTAATACCTCTTATTTCAGTTCGGGGTATTTATCCTGATGTGCTTTTGATAATTGTGGTGTCCTATGCCCTGTTGTCAGGAAAAGAAAGTGGGGTAGGCATGGGTTTTTTTGCCGGATTATTACAAGACTTGGCATCTGGTGGTATTTTTGGGATTGGAACGTTGTCCAAATTATCAACGGGCTATATCTTTGGATTGGCAGAACGCAAAGTTTTTAAGGAACATGTACTGTTGCCAATTTTAGCAACGTTAGTTGCAACTATATTTAATGGGGTGGCTGGGTTGCTATTCTTAGTGATCTTTGATTATAAGGTTGACCTGATTGCCGCTCTAACACAGAATATAATGCCTCTTGTTTGCTATAATTTAATTGTGGCAGTTCCCATACATCATGTTGTATATCGGTTGATTCAATTTACTGCAGAATAAAGCAAGAAATATAAGGTCTATGGCTTTCGTCTGTATCTAAGGACTTGGCACTAGCCAAGTCCTATTTTAAGTTTAAAAACATTAGGAGAAAGGAGGATGTTATCGTGCTGGTAAAACGATCAAATTACAGGCTGGATGTACTGGCAATTATTATTATTTTAGTATTTGTAGCGTTGGTTAGTCGTTTAGGATATTTGCAAGTTGTCCAAGGAAAATATTATGGAGAAAAAGCAGATGGCAATCGCATCAGACTTGCTCCCATAATGGCTCCTCGCGGCATGTTTTATGATCGAAATGGTATACCTCTTGTTTCGAATCGCCCTGGTTTTGCAGTATCATTACTTCCGATTTCCGGACCCGTTCCTGATGAGATTATTCTTAAAGTGGCCAGTATTTTAAATATAGCTCCTGATGAAATCAAAAAGAAACTAAGTCAACATAGCGGTAGATTTGAGCCGATTCGCATTAAATCAGATATTGGTCCAGATATTGTAACAAAGATTGAGGAACGTCGTGCAGAATTGCCAGGAGTAGTAATTGAAATTCAGCCGATTCGGAATTATATTAATAACGAGCTTGCTGCTCACTTATTTGGCTATGTCAGTGAAATCAATGATGTAGAATTGGAAAAGGCAAAAGCAAAATCCAATGAGTATAAGAGCGGCGATATTATTGGTAAATTTGGTTTAGAAAAAGTATATGACCGTGAATTACGTGGGATAGATGGAGGAAATCAGGTTGAAGTAGATGTAACTGGTCGTCCTGTCAATGTATTAGGGCGAAAGGAAACTGTGCCAGGGAAAAACTTAACACTAACGATTGATTATAAAATACAAAAAGCAGCTGAAACAGCAATTGACGAACAACTTACATATTTGCAGACAAAGAGTGAGTTTCGGAATGCAAAAGCAGCTGCTGCTATTGCGATGAACCCTAAGACAGGAGAAATCCTGGCAATGGTTAGTAGACCTACTTTTAATCCTAATTTATTTTCAGGTGGAATTTCGAGTAAAGATTGGAAGGCACTAAATGAGAATCCTAACAATCCTATGAATAATAAAGCTATTTCAGGAGAATATCCACCGGGATCTACGTTTAAATTGGTAACAGGTGCCGCTGCTTTAGAACTTGGTAAGGTAACTCCTGAAGAAAAAATCTTAGATACTGGGAAGCATTGGATTATTCCGAAAGGAAATTCTGAAGGAGAAGCCTTGGGATGGATTAATTTCAAGGAGGCACTCACTAAGTCTGATAATGTTTATTTTTATGAAATGGGTAACCGTTTAGGAATTGATAATTTAGAAAAATATGCACGTATGTTTGGTTTAGGAGTCACAACAGGTATTAATTTGCCAGGAGAATCAGAAGGACTGGTTGCTAATCAACGCTATAAAGAGAAGGTATATGGTGAAGAATGGTATCTATCAGAAACCTTTGATGCAGCGATTGGTCAAGGCTTTCAACTAACAACTCCCTTGCAGGTCGCTGTTTTGATGAGTGAAATTGCTAACGGTGGTTACCGCTATCGTCCTTATTTAGTCAGTCAGATTAGTTCTGATAAGGGGGAAGTTATCAAGACCTTTGCTCCAGAGGAAGTAGGACGAATACAAGTATCAGATAGAACCCTCACCCTTATTCGAGAGTCACTTCGAGACGTTGCCCTTGAAGGGGGCACGGCTGCGCAAGCATTTCGTGATTTCCCTATAGCCATTGCTGGTAAAACGGGCACAGCAGAAAATCCTCACGGAAGTGATCATGGGTGGTTTATTGCTTATGGCCCTTACGAAGATCCTCGAATTGTAGTTGTAGTGATTGTAGAACAAGGGGGATTTGGTGCAGGATCTGCTGCACCAATTGCCAGAAAAATTATGGAGGCTGCTTTTAACCTGAATCAAGCTCCTGCCGCAGCACAACAGACTCATAAACCTCAAACCGCACTCTAGGAAAAACGTGATATGTTAAAAAGAGCTGTCCTTCTGCGAGTTAAATAAATCGCAGCAAGACAGCCTTTTTTTTGATCAGTGGTAGTCGGTTTGTCCCGTATTTTAGATTTAAAAATTAACTTGTTAAATTTGGCAGGATTATTGGCGAAAAGCGCGAATTCTAAGTGGCAGATATATGTAACCTATAAGAAGACTTGGGAGATGGACATGCGAGAATATGTAGTATTTAAGGGCAGCAGAAATGGCTTACAATTAGTACTTGATGCAACCGTAGATTTTGAAATACTTATAGAAAATTTAGCAGCTAAACTAGAATCGGCAGTTGATTTCTTCTCTCGAGGGACGACAGTAGAGCTGCCAGCCAAAGTGCGTAATCTTTCTTGTCAGGAACAGGAGGAATTAAGTAAGCTGCTGGCAAGTTATGGATTGGTCTTTCGTGAAGTTAATGAGCAGTGTACAGATGATATTGCGATGCCTGAGCCCAAAGAGATTGAAACGCTAATCGTTGCAAAAACCATACGCAGCGGTCAGGAAATTATCCATCAGGGGACCGTAGTGATCGATGGCGATGTGAATCCTGGTGCAGAAGTAATAGCCGGTGGAGATATTATTGTAAATGGTACATGCCGTGGTGTGGTGCATGCGGGGGCTTATGGAGATATAAGGGCTACGATTAAAGCCCAGCGTTTGCTAGCTTCGCAAATTAGAATTGCTGGACTCATTGCTAGGGCACCGGATCATCTGGATCAGCCTGATCAAGCTGAAGTAGCATTTATCGAAGATGGAATTGTCATCATAAAAACAGTTAGTATACAAGAAGATGAGATGCGCGAATTACAAGCATAAGTAAAGTAGACGATAGTCTTTGACATCGGTCTGCCATATATAGGAGGATCTACATGGGGGAAGTTATTGTAATAACATCGGGTAAAGGCGGCGTTGGAAAAACTACCACTTCAGCCAACCTGGGTACTGGTTTTGCGTTACAGGGAAAGAAAGTAGTGTTAGTTGATGCAGATATTGGATTGCGAAATTTAGATGTTGTGATGGGACTTGAAAATCGAATTGTGTATGATTTAGTGGATGTTACAGACGGAAATTGCCGGTTAAAGCAAGCATTGATTCGAGATAAACGCTATGAATCTCTTTATCTTTTACCTGCAGCTCAAACTCGTGATAAAAATGCAGTAACTCCAGAACAAATGAAACAACTGTGTGATGAATTAAAACAAGATTTTGATTTTGTGATTATTGACTGTCCGGCAGGTATTGAACAGGGATTCAAGAATGCCATAGCTGGAGCTGATCGAGCAATTATTGTGACTACACCTGAGGTATCAGCAGTGCGTGATGCTGATCGTATCATTGGATTATTAGAGTCAGAGGGGAAACATAACCCTAAGCTGATTGTAAATCGAATTCGTCCTCGTATGGTTAAAAAAGGTGACATGATGAATATCGATGATATTATTGAGATTTTAGCCATTGATTTGTTGGGCATTATACCAGAGGATGATTATATTGTCGTTTCAACTAATCGAGGAGAGCCGGCGGTTGTCAATCCTATTTCCCAGGCAAGTACAGCTTATAAGAATATTGTTAGGCGTTTAATGGGTGAAAATATACCATTAATGGTCATTGAAGATAACACTAGCTTTTTTAATAAACTGAAAAAAATATTTAATCTTTAAGGGAGGAATAAAAATGCTTGAATTGATTCAAAAACTTTTTGGCAAAGATTCTAACTCATCGAAAGATATTGCCAAAGAGAGGTTACGATTGGTACTGGTTCATGATAGAGTTAATGTTTCTCCCCAATTGATGGAAACATTAAAAGATGACATGTTTAAAGCGATCTCGAATTACATGGATATCAATGAAAAGTGTATGGAAGTGAATTTGACTCATACCGAATCATCTGTCACTCTCGTTGCGAATATTCCTGTTACCAGTATGAAAAGAGGCGCTATGTCTAAGAGGTAAGTAGACTGGTAATCATTTATTTTCTATTGAATGAGAGTAGTTTTATCACTGGATAAAAATTACCATCAGGCGCAGTATAACATACTGCGCCTTTTAAGTGGACGAAATTGGGAAATGATATTATAATATAGAAATGACTTGATATGGAAGGTATGTGTAAGGTATGTTAAATCGGCGTCTATTACGAAATTTAGATTTTGTTACAATTACCGTAACGGTGATACTGATATTGATAAGTTTAGTAATAATTGGAAGCGCTACTCATATCAATACACCTGGTGAAGAGCGATATTGGTATGTTGAGCGTCAAGGAATGTTTGCCTTGTTTAATGTCATTTTCATAATAATTCTCTTGAATTTTGACTACAAAGTACTAAGCAAATTTGCTAATGGGTTGTATGGTATAAATTTAGTCATGTTATTAGCTGTTATGTTTATAGGTCAATCAGCTCTTGGCGCACAGCGATGGATACAAATAGGTCCTATTAGCTTACAGCCTTCAGAGTTCTCCAAGTTAATTATGATCATTGCATTGGCAGATATGTTAGATAAAAAAAACGGAAAACTCAATTCATTTAAAGATCTAATACCCATTTTTTTATATGTTGGTGTACCTTTTTTGTTGATATTGAAGCAGCCTGATCTTGGAACATCTCTTGTATTTTTGGCGATTTTATTTGGCATGCTCTTTATTGGAGGAATAAAAAGTAAACATCTTATGGCAATTTTTGGTGCTGGTGCTGCTTTCATGCCTATCTTTTGGCATTTTTTAAAGGATTACCAAAAAATGCGATTGTCTGTATTTATTGACCCTAATGTGGACCCGCTGGGATCTGGTTATCATATTATACAATCTAAGATTGCTATTGGCTCAGGGATGCTATTTGGTAAAGGACTTTTTGGCGGCACGCAAAGTCAGTTAAATTTTTTACCAGAAAATCATACAGATTTTATTTTTGCTGTGGTTGGTGAAGAACTCGGATTTATTGGAGCCGTTCTGATTTTATTGTTGTATTTTATTCTCTTATATCGGGGAGTAAAAATCGCTGGGGAAGCAAAGGATAATTTTGGGACTTTACTAGCGACAGGTATTACCTCGATGTTGACTTTTCATGTATTAGTGAATGTGGGCATGACTGCTGGTATTATGCCAGTTACAGGTATTCCCTTGCCTTTGATGAGTTATGGTGTTAGTGCTCTTACTACGAATATGATTAGTGTTGGTATTTTATTAAATATCTATATGCGTAGACAAAAAATTATGTTTTAAGGAATGCAGTTACCAACCTGTCAGAAATGTATATATGCTAATATAAAGGTAAGAGGATGTGCCCTTGGGGGTGCGTCCTCTTTGAAATTCTAAGCATATATTGCATTCTGGTTCTCATATATATTCTATAGTAATAGGTGCTGGTGTGGGGGGAACTATATGGCAAAGCTATGGAATAAGTTAAGAAAGAATCGTTGGGGCGAAACAAGGGAAGTAGATTATTCCTGGCAGTATCCCGAGGAAGAGAGGAACTATAGTTGGCTTAAAAAGACAATTATAGCAGGCGTTTTGTTTGCCATTGTATATTGTGCTCATATATCAGAAACAGCCATAGGGAAGATCATGGATGATGGAGTTCGTTATACCTTGACTGCGCAAACAGATGTGAATTATGTAGTAGAAAAAATCATTAGTGTGGCTCCGGAAAATTTAGATCTATCATTGCTAAAAAGAGTTCAGACAACAATATCCAAACCTGCAGATCCTTTATTGTATATGCATACGCCCGTTCCAGGAAAAGTTATAGTTCCTTTTGGATGGGGTGTCCACCCTGTGTTAAAGCAAGAAAGAATGCATGAAGGAATCGAGATGGAAGCTGCTTTAGGGACGAGTGTGCAGGCTGCTGCCCCTGGTAAGGTAAAAATGATTACGGATAGTGCTCAGTTGGGAAAGGTAGTAATCATCGAACATAGTCAGGAAATTGAAACGCTATATGGCCATTTAGGCGAAGTGATTGTACAGCAAGGGGATGAAATTAGCCAAGGACAGATTATTGCTAAAGTAGGAAAAAGCGGTATGGTAACAGGACCTTTGCTTTATTTTGAGGTGCGGGAAAATGGCAAAGCCATTGATCCAACTACGCGGTTAAAGGGAGAGCTTCCAAAGAGAGAGGAGAAGTGAGTTGATTGCGGGTTGCTAATGTAGCAGGGATAGACTTGATCGTGAGTTATTGGTTTATCGCAATGATCTTATTCTTCTCTTTAGCTGGCATGATGGTGAAAGTACTTCTGGTATTTAGTGCAGTACTTTGGCATGAATTAGCACACGCAGGCGCTGCTATGGCTTTAGGATTTTCGGTGCGTGAAGTTGAATTGCTGCCCTTTGGTGGTGTTGCACGAATCGAAGGGCTGGGGGCTGCCAGTTCAAAAAGTGAGATAGTAATAGCCGCCGCCGGACCAGCAGCAAGTGTGGTTTTGGCGGCTATTGTTTATAGTAGTATGTTGTATCTTGATTTGTGGACTGAGCTATGGGATTTCTTTTTAAAAGCGAATATCATGCTGGCAATTTTTAATATGATACCAGGCTTACCCCTTGATGGTGGGCGTATTTTTAGAGCATGGCTGGCTTTATATGTAGATTATGGAAAGGCTACGACTATTACTGCTGGCATTAGTAAATGTGTAAGTATTACATTGATAAGTGTTATGATTTTTCAATATGTGAAGGGGAGTACAGTTAATCTTTCTTTTTTAGTTGCAGCTATTTTTTTATATACCACCGCAAAGAGTGAACTAAAAGTCGCCGGATTTCGTACATTGCGCATCATGGCTCAAAAGAAAACCTTACTACGCTCAAGAAGAACAATGCCAACAGCGCATATTACAGTTATGGAAGGTGCATTGCTAAAGGATGTTGTTCGTTTATTTCGTCCCGATCAGTATTATGTGATGTTAGTGGTAAATGATGATTGCAGAGTCTGCGGTACTTTAACGGAGACAGAGGTATGGGAAGGGTTGCCAAAAAATGGTCTTCATGCTAGTATTGGTGAGCTGATTGATTCATAAAGTTTCTGCACTGAATAAATACATCTATAAGATTATTCGCAAAGTTAGCATTTTTGGCAGGATTTTTTCTTATTATGTAGAACGTAAGGTAGGATATCTGACTAAACCTTGGATATTTTTGGGCAGTATATATATAATTGAGTAAAATAAACAATGTTCATTACTTAATTCTATTAATAATTTTTGAAGCAAAAGTTGGAGGTTAATATTACTTATGATAAATTTAGATCCTGCCATGTTAAATCGGGTCATAAAACCTGCCCGATACACAGGGAATGAATGGAATAGTATAAAGAAAGATCATGATAAGGTTGCAGTCACCGTGGCTTTATCATTACCGGATGTATATGAAGTCGGCATGTCAAATCTGGGATTGAAAATCTTGTATCAAATACTGAATAATAGAGTGGATACTGCTGCAGAACGAGTATATGCACCTTGGGTTGATATGGAAGCTGAGATGCGGGAACGTAACATTCCTCTTTATACCTTAGAAAGTTTAAAACCAGTTAAAGAATTTGATATAGTTGGTTTTTCCCTGCAATATGAAATGAGTTACAGCAATGTACTAAACATGTTGGATTTAGCAGGGATTCCTTTGTTTACAGCAGAACGGGATGAACACATGCCAATTATTATTGGGGGCGGACCTTGCACCTTTAATGCAGAACCTGTTGCAGACTTCTTTGACTGTCTTGTCTTAGGAGAAGGTGAAGAAGTAATGGAAGACATTATTGCGGCAGTTTCTTCCTGGAAAAAAGCCGGCAAAATAAATGGTAGATCAGGAATTCTGAGGAGCTTAGCTCAGATTGGTGGAGTTTATGTACCATCACTTTATGATGTAACATATCATGAAGATGGTACAGTCGCTAAAGTGCTGCCTAATTGTCCAGAAGCACCTTTGGTTGTGACCAAGAGGGTAGTAAAAGATCTGAATACGGTTGAATATGCTACAAGACCTATTGTACCATTTTTGGATATTGTTCATGATCGCATTATGTTGGAATTGTTCCGTGGCTGTACCAGAGGGTGCCGTTTTTGTCAAGCCGGAGTACTGTATCGTCCAGTACGAGAACGTCGTCCAGAATTACTCTTGAAAATGGCTAAAGAAATGGTAGACAGTACAGGATATAATGAAATATCACTTACTTCCCTCAGTTCAGCAGACTATTCTTGTTTGCCTGATCTTGTTGACTCTTTAATGGGAGAGCTGAAAGAGCAGGGCGTAAGTGTATCTTTGCCATCTCTTAGGATTGATAGCTTTTCCATTGACCTTGCACAAAAAGTGCAGCAGGTTCGGAAAAGTGGCCTGACTTTTGCTCCCGAAGCAGGATCTCAGCGTATGCGGGATGTGATTAATAAAGGGGTAACGCAAAAAAATCTAGAGGATGCTGTGAGTGCTGCTTTCCAGGCGGGGTGGTCCACCGTAAAATTATATTTCATGATGGGATTACCGACGGAAACCGATGAGGATGTGTTGGGAATTGCAGATTTGGCTTACAAGGTACTTGATCTATATAAAGAAATAAAAGGACGCAAGGGTGCAAAAGTAACTGTTAGTGTGTCTTGTTTTGTACCCAAACCCCATACTCCTTTTCAGTGGTTCGGCCAAGATCTTGCTAGTGAATTTGAACGTAAACAGCAACTATTAAAAGCGCGCCTTCGGGATAGAAATATCACCTTTAACTGGCATGATGCTCGTACCAGCTTCTTAGAAGGAGCCTTTGCCCGTGGGGATAGAAGGTTAGGACAAGTACTGCTAAAAGCTTGGCAGAATGGTGCTAGGTTTGATGGGTGGTCAGAGTACTTTAAATACGATGTGTGGATGGATGCTTTTAACACCTGTGAAATTGATCCTTATTTTTATGCAACCCGTCATCGCGATTTCGATGAAGTGATGCCATGGGATCATTTGTCTTCAGGGGCGTCAAAAAGCTTCTTGCAGCGCGAATATGAGCAGGCTGTAACAGAAGAATTAACTTGTGATTGTAGAAGGGAACACTGTAGTGCTTGTGGTGTATGTCCAGGGCTAGGTGTTGAGGTACTAGATTGGGGGAGTCGGGCATAATGGCAAAATTGCGTTTAGAGATTACAAAAGGGGAAGAAATACGTTATATTTCTCATCTGGATTACGCCAGTGCTATGGAAAGAGCGATTATAAGAGCCAAATTGCCTGTGGCCTATTCGGAAGGATTTAATCCTCATATGAAACTATCTTTTGCTTCTGCGTTAGCTGTAGGAGTAACAAGTCAAGCTGAATATATTGATATTGAATGCAAGGAAGAGATTGATATAAATCAGGCAGTAGAGCGTCTCAAGGCTGTATTGCCCATGGGGATTCGTATAAAAGGTGCAGCCTATATGCAAGGAAATGTTTCTGCATTGATGGCTATTGTCAACCTAGCTACTTATGAAATAACAGTACCGTTGTTAGCAGAAGATATTGGGATTATCGAAGATAGTATCCGATGGTTCAATAATGCTGAATCTGTTTTATATACCAGAGAGTCTCCTAAAGGCAAAAAAGAAATGGAAATAAAGCAATATATGGCAAAACCCATTGCTATAACAGTCCTGGAAAAGGCCGTGCGCCTTATATTGGAGATACGCATTACTCCGACAGGCAGCATTAAGCCAGGAGAAGTATTAGGAGCCTTGGTGGCAATGTTTGATTTACCTATAGACATTGATAATCTATTGATTCATCGTACTGGACTATATATTAGTAATGCAGGTAGACAGGTATCGCCTGTAGAGCTGTAGTAGAGAGAGAGCAGTAAGCATAATAATTTTTTTGAAATCAGAGAGGGTTTAAGATGTTATAGAAAGCGAAGAAAGGAGGGAATAAAATGGGAAAAACAATTGTGGTAAATATGACACCCGAAGAAACAAGAATGGCAATTTTAGAAGATAAAAAATTGATTGAAGTTACTATAGAACGAACTAAAAGTGGTCACAGTGTTGGCAATATATATAAAGGAAAAACAAAGAATGTATTGCCTGGTATGCAAGCGGCATTTATTGATATTGGAAAAGATAAAAATGCTTTTCTATATATCGGCGATGCATTGCCGCAAGGAGCTGCTCAGGCACTTGCTGATACTGCCTTAACAGTAGGTAAAGATCTTATGGTTCAGATTGTGAAAGATGCAATTGGCACCAAAGGACCTCGGGCGACTACACATTTAACCCTGCCAGGACGATATGTCGTATTAATGCCTACAGTAGATTATATTGCAACCTCAAGACGCATAGGGAATGAAGAGGAACGGATGCGGCTAAAAAAAATTATCGAGAAAGTGCGGCCGGAAGGTATGGGGGTTATTGTTCGTACCATGTCTGAAGGTAAAAGTGAAGAGGATCTGCAAAAAGATCTTGAGTATCTTTATAACCTATGGAAAGCACTCGTTGCTAGGAGTAAAAGAGCTGCTGCGCCGATCTTGCTGTATCGTGATGTGGATTTGGTAATTCGTATCGTACGTGATTACTTAGCAGATGATGTAGAAACCTTTATTTTAGATAATCAAGATGCGTATGGACGAGTTTGTGACTTGCTTAATTATATGTCACCTGAATTGGTGAGCAGAGTTACCCTCTATCAAGGGAAAGAAGATATTTTTACTCATTTTGGGGTTGATGAAGAATTACAGAAAATTGGTCAGCGTTCCATTTGGCTTGCATGCGGCGGATATATTGTAATTGATAAAACAGAAGCATTAACGGTTATTGACGTAAACACAGGAAAGTTTGTCGGATCTACTAATTTATCCGATACTGTTTTTCGAACTAATTTAGAAGCAGCAAGCGAAATTGTTAGACAAATACGTTTGCGAGATATTGGCGGCATTATTATTATTGATTTTATTGATATGGATAAAGAAGAACAGAAACAGGCAGTATTAGCTGCACTCGCAGAAGAATTTAAAAATGACCGTACAAAAACAAATATACTCGGTTTTACTGGCTTGGGCTTAGTAGAGATTACACGAAAAAAAGTTCGGCAAAATGTTGAAGGGATGCTTTATAATGAATGCCCATGCTGCGAAGGACGTGGCAGGGTACAGTCTCCTGAAACAGTAATAATTAACATCTGGCGCAAGATGCGCTATATCATGAGCCAGCCTAGGCGGCAGGGACGCCTTGTCATACAAGTACATCCTCTTGTTGCGGAAATGATTAAAAGTCAGGGGGAGTTAACCCGTTTGGAGCATGAACTGGCTTGTTCATTACGTGTAGAAGCATTGTCTGAAATGAATCCTGAAATGTTTTCCATTTTACATGAAAGTGATTGATTAGGAAAATAATTGACAAAGCCCATTGCATATGCTATTATCATTCAATGTAGGCGATTATGCTTATGTGTGTCCCAAACCGCACGGAGAGGTTCCATAAACTTACTTTGAGATTGCTCAAAAAGCGTCAGGTGCTAGGCGCGACGAGAAGCTGAGTGAAGGCGTACATATTGTACGTTGAACGAAGATTCGCAGGAAGCAACGACGCAGATGATGTTTTTTCAGCAATCTCAAGTGATACCACATTCGGCGAGTACTAGAACGAGGGAGGTGTAATATAATGTACGCAATTATTCAAACTGGTGGTAAACAATATCGCGTTTCTGAAGGTGAAGTTGTTTTCATTGAGAAAGTTGAAGCTGCAGAAGGCGAAGCAGTAGAATTTGATCGTGTACTTACTGTCGTAACAGAAGGTAATGTAGTGATTGGTCAACCTCTAGTAGCAGGTGCTAAAGTAACTGGTAAGGTTCTTTCTCAAGGTAAGGAAAAGAAGATCTTTGTTTTTAAATATAAAGCAAAATCGAATTACCGCAGACGTCAAGGTCATCGTCAACCGTTCACTAAAGTTGTGATCGAGAAGATTGAAGCATAAGAATGATCAAGATTAAGATTATTCGAAACCCAGAACAAGGTATCGTTGAGTTTCATGTTACTGGACATGCAAATCAAGGTCCTCATGGGCAGGATATTGTATGTGCTGGAGTATCAGCTTTGACGCAGACTGCTGTGCTGGGCTTGGATCGTCACTTAGGAGCCAGAATACATCTGGATATTGCCAGTGGTAATTTAAAGATGTGTTTATTAGATAATCCGGATCGATTAACGAATGCTGTGTTGGAAACGATGCTAATTGGTTTAACCGAGATTGCAAAGGCAAATCCGCAAAGTGTCCGTATCTCTGAACACAGGAGGTGAAGTACAAATGTTTAATTTTAATTTACAGCTATTTGCTCATAAAAAGGGTGTAGGTAGTACTCGTAACGGTCGTGACAGTGAATCCAAGCGTCTTGGCGTTAAACGTCACGCTGGTGAAGTTGTGACTGCTGGCAGCATTTTGGTTCGCCAGAGAGGTACTCATTTCCATACTGGTCAAAATGTTGGCATTGGTAAAGATGATACCTTATATGCTAAAATTGCTGGACGTGTGGCTTTTGAACGCAAAGGCCGTAACGATCGTCAAGTAAGCGTATATCCTACAGAAGAAGCTATCTAATCATTACACCTGCGGCTATCTTAAAGCCGCAGGTATTATTTTTTTTGAAGTTGTCTACTTCAAAGTAGTTGTCGTATGTACAGCAGACAAAAAAATCTATAAAACCACACTGGATTGTTGTATAATAGTATAAAATAGTTTAAGATGGGGCTTACAATAGAAGGGATGATTGAAAATGGAAAATCATGAAGTGTGTGAAGAAATTGTTACTTTATTGAGAAAGCAACGGCATGATTTTGTAAACCATTTGCAAGTTATTCATGCCATGCTGCAGATGGGCCGTAGGGAAAAAGCTCTTTTATATATTGAAGAGTTGGCAAAAGATCCTGCTTTAGTATCTGATGCCGTAAAAGCTTATGAAGAACGTTGTGCTTACCTGCATAAAGCTGACCCTTCGTGATGGTTACAACCACTTTTTTGAAGTAGACAAGTTCTGCCAAAATGCTAGCATTCTATTTTTGAGTTGGTAAAGCTTTTTTAATGAGGAGGATTTTCTTCTTAATTAATGCTTCTAAATCTTTGCCTCTAAAGAATAGAGTTGGAGTGTAATTTATTGCATATTGACATATATTACAGATAGTAGGGCATGACGAAAAAGCATGCAGCCTTATGAAGGAGTTGCTTTCAAAATTACAGTTTTTGAAAGCAACTCTAATGATGAATACATAGATAGGTTGATACCTAAAGGGGTTTTAAAAAATGTTTATTGATAGAGCAAGAATTCATGTTGTATCTGGTAATGGCGGTAATGGTATGTCTAGCTGGCGCCGGGAGAAGTTTGTTCCAAAAGGCGGTCCAAGCGGTGGGGATGGTGGGCGAGGGGGAGACGTTATATTAATCGTTGATGCCAATACCAACACCCTGATTGATTTTCGTTATAAACGTAAATTTGTTGCCAATAATGGTGTCAGCGGTCAAACAAAAAATATGCATGGGCAGCATGCAGAGCATACCTATATCAAAGTACCACCTGGTACATTGGTAAAAGATGCTGATACAGGAGAAGTAGTAGCCGATTTGACGAAAGTAGGTCAGCAGGCTGTTATTGTAAAAGGCGGTCGCGGTGGTCGAGGGAATGCTAGATTTGTTAATAGTGTTAACCGAGCACCTACTTTTTCTGAAAATGGTGCACCTGGCGCGGAACGTTTCTTACAGTTAGAGCTTAAATTGTTAGCAGATGTTGGATTAGTAGGATATCCTAGCGTAGGAAAATCCAGCATTATATCTGTCGTATCTGCTGCTAAGCCTGAGGTAGCAGCATATCATTTCACAACCTTAACGCCAGTTCTTGGTGTGGTAAGTCTTGATGAAGGTCATAGCTTTGTACTGGCTGATATTCCCGGTTTAATTGAGGGAGCCAATGAAGGTATTGGTCTGGGACATGATTTTCTTCGTCATATTGAACGCACCAAGGTTATTCTTCATGTGCTGGACGTGTCTGGCTTGGAAGGTCGCGATCCCATAGATGATTACAATAAGATAAATAATGAGTTAAAACTGTACAATGAGAAATTAGCTACTCGTCCGCAGCTGATCGTTGCTAATAAAATGGATCTGGCAGAAGCCAAAGAGAACTATCCAAGAGTGGCTGAGTATATGAAAAAACTAGGGCATGAACTGTATCCTGTTTCAGCAGCTACAGGAGAAGGCCTACCGGAACTTATGCAGCAGACTGCGAAATTATTACTAGAGCACGTAGAAGTTCCAGAAGAAGCAGAAGATACAATTATATATGAAGCAAAACAAGAAGAAGACTTTACCATCGGTCGTGATGGAGATGGGGCATTTCTAATTCGTGGCAGAGGAATTGAAAGATTAGTAGCGATGACTAATTTTGATAATGATGAAGGTGTACGACGCTTTCAGCAGCTCTTTAAACGTATTGGTATTGAAAGTGCTCTTAAAGAGAAAGGTGTTCAGGAAGGTAATACGGTACGGATTGGTGAAATGGAATTCGAATTTAGAACATAAAGGGGAACAATAAGTGGAAGAAATTACAACATTAACAGGTAAGCAAAAACGCTATTTGCGTTCATTAGGAAGTACTATGGATCCTGTAGTGCAGATTGGTAAAACAGGATTGTCAGGTAGTTTGCTAGATAGTACGAAAGATGCTTTAATTGCACGCGAGTTAATTAAAGTGCGTGTGCTTCAAAATTGCAGTGATGCTCCAAAAGAAGTAATTACACAATTGGCTGAGGCAGCAGATGCTCAATTAGTACAGGTTATAGGGCGCAATGGTCTTTTATATAAACGAAATCGCAATCCAGAAAAAAATCATAAAATAGAATTACCTAGTTAAGAAAAACGTAACCACAAAGGCACAAGAGAAGATTCTTTTATGCCTTAGTGGTTCAAATTTTAGATACGGGTGGGAGCGGCATGTTTACCAGAGAAAATTTGACAAGAGCTAAGCGAGTAGTGGTTAAAGTTGGAACCAGTACGTTAACACATAGTACTGGTAAATTAAACTTGTGGCGAATTGAAAAATTAGTTAGAGAGTTAGCAGATCTTGCTAATCAGGGAAAAGAAATTATTCTAGTTTCTTCAGGAGCAGTTGGTGCTGGTATGGATGTTTTAGGTCTCGCAGAGCGGCCGAAAACGATTCCTGAAAAACAGGCTGCTGCAGCCGTTGGTCAAGGCAGACTCATGCATACCTATGATAAATTATTTGGTGAGTATGGGCAGGTAGTAGCGCAAGTACTTCTAACTCGTGAAGATTCAGTAAAGCGGACTCGGTATACTAATTCTCGCAATACCCTATTAACTCTTTTAAAAATGGGAGTTATTCCAGTAATTAATGAAAATGATGTTGTAGCTATTGATGAATTAAAAATTGGCGATAATGATACACTGTCAGCCATGGTGGCTAGTATAGTGGATGCTGATGTACTGATAATCTTGTCGGATATCGAAGGTGTATTTACGGATAATCCTCAAATCAATCTAGACGCAAAGCTTATTAGTGAAATTTCAGATATTACTCCAGAGATTGAAGCCTTAGCTGGTGGTGCAGGGACTCTGCGAGGAACTGGCGGTATGTATACCAAAATCCAAGCCGGAAAAATAGCTGTTAATTCTGGAGTTACGATGATTATTGCATCAGGATTGCAAGAGGGCATTCTGCGCCAGGTACTAGGTGGGGAAAATGTGGGAACCCTCTTTCTTTCTAAAGAAAATCGTTTGCATGTACGAAAAAAGTGGTTAGCCTTTGGTGCACGTATTCAAGGAGTGCTCACTGTGGATAAAGGCTGTGAGCAGGCTCTATTATCCGGAGGTTCTAGTCTGCTGGCGGCAGGTATCACTGCAGTCACAGGAGAATTTGAACATGGCAATACAATTAGCGTTGTTGCTTCTGAAGGCAGAGAAATTGCCAGAGGAATAGCCAATTATAGCGGTACGGAAACTAAAAAGATTATGGGACTTCATACCAATGAAATTAGTGCGATATTAGGGGCAAAGCCCTACGATGAAATTATTCATCGGGACAATATGGTATTATTAGTGTAAAGGAGAGAGGTATATGGATCATCTTACAGAACTGCAAATGAAAGGTAAGAATGGGAAGCAAGCAGCAAGAAAGCTTGCAACGCTATCCACTCTAACTAAAAATCAAGCACTTGAAAAAATGGCAGAGGCATTAGAAAAAGAATATCCTGCTATTTTAACCGCGAATGCCATAGATATAGAAAACGGCAGAACCAAAGGCTTATCTCAGGCCTTGCTTGATCGTTTACTTTTAACTAAAAGTAGAATTGAAGCCATGGCAGATGGCTTGCGGAAGGTTACTACATTACCCGATCCGATTGGTGAATTACTAAGTAAAGATAAACGCCCTAATGGGCTAGAAATTAGCAAAGTTCGTGTACCATTAGGCGTAATAGGAATTATCTATGAAGCTCGTCCAAATGTTACTGTGGATGCGGCAGGACTTTGTTTAAAAACAGGAAATGCGGTGATTTTACGTGGCGGATCAGAAGCGATTCATTCAAATCAAGCTATTATTCAAATCATTGCGCAAGCCGCTTATAAGGCTGGAATTCCAACAGGATCTCTTCAGTTAGTTGAAACTACAGATCGGCAAGCTGTAAATGAAATGTTAAAGCTGAATCAATACCTGGATGTCATTATCCCTCGTGGTGGTGCAGGGCTCATTAAAACGGTGGTGGAAAATAGCACAGTACCTGTAATTGAAACAGGTACTGGTATCTGCCATACTTTTGTTGATGAATCTGCGGATCTGAAGATGGCGGCGGCTATTGCATTTAATGCTAAGGTTTCTCGCCCAGGGGTATGCAATTCCATGGAAACACTACTAGTGCATGAGAAAATAGCACAACAGTTTTTGCCGGAAATGCTTGAAAAATATCAGCAAGCTGGTGTGGAATTAAGAGGATGCCCCCTAACAATTCAGTTTCATCAAAGAGTAAAGCCGGCTATTGGTGAGGATTGGGCTACTGAATACTCTGACTTCATCTTATCTATAAAGGTAGTTAAGAATCTCGATGAGGCGATCGAACATATTGATCAATACAGTACTCGTCATTCAGAAGCCATTGTTACCAAAAACCCTGAAAACGCTAAACGCTTTCAGCATGAAGTGGATGCAGCAGCTGTATATGTAAATGCTTCAACTCGTTTCACGGATGGATTTGAGTTTGGCTTTGGCGCTGAAATTGGCATTAGCACACAAAAACTGCACGCCCGCGGCCCTATGGGCTTACCAGAACTTACTAGCAGTAAATATATCATTTCTGGTAATGGACAAATAAGAGAATAACCATATAGTTTGAAGTACCAAAAAGCCTAAAAATCAGTATCTACTGATTTTTAGGCTTTTTCTTTTTTATAGGCTCTCACCAAAGTTATGATGATTACATATATTATAATACATATTTGGCAACACCTTATTGCTAGATGCAAAGTTTGCTGGTCATCAATTAAGTACAAAGGAGTTGATATTTGTGATTTTGGCTAATGGTGAGCCTATGCACTCGTTCGATATACAGCAGCTTAAATGGGCTCTACGTAGAGGGCAAATGGATATCTGGGAAAGTACTCCCGCCGAGAGTCAGCCCGCTGCCGATGTAGAGACTGTTAGTAGTACTGGAGAAAATCCTCCTGTATGTACAACCGTTTTAGATCAGATTACTGCTATGGAGAAAATGATGAATCAGCAAATTGCCTTATTCAGAAATGAATTTGCTGTTTTTATTCAAGCACAAGTCAATCAAGAAAAAGCACTGCGTCTTTCTGAGACAGAGTGGCAAAAAAGGCTTGTAGAGCATGAAAGTAAAATGTTAGCCGAGATGTGGGAGATGCGCCAAAGTATAATCGGGGAATTTACTACGTATTTTCAATTGATTGCAGAGCAGCTGCAGAATCGAGATCACTTAATACATAAGGAAATATCTTTGCTTAAAGAACAATTAAATGAGATGCACCAGTATCAGGAGTATCATAAAGAACAGGATTTAGCTTTAGCTAAGGAATGGAATGAAAAGATTGAACAATGCCAAATACAGCTGATAAATTGCATGCAGCACATACAAACCGTACTCGAAGAAATAAATACAAACGGCATTAGCAATCAGAAACAAGAAGATTTTTTCCTTAAAGAAATTGCAATTGTAAAAGATGAAGTAGAGCATTTACAAAAAGTATATCAGATAAAAGAAGTAAGACCTATGGTATTAGAGGCTGAGCCTTGTGAAGGTAATTTATTGGAAGCAAATCAAATCGATATGCTGCAGATAGTAGAGTTTAAAGAAGATATGAATAGAAAGAAAAAACGAAGACAGCGGAGAGGATAAGATGTGATGGAGAAAGTTGCATTGATTACAGGAATAACAGGTCAAGATGGTGCCTATCTGGCTGAATTTCTACTAAAGAAAGGCTATATTGTTCATGGTATAAAAAGGCGTAGCTCTTTAATTAATACGGCACGAATTAATCATCTCTATCAGGATTTTCACGAACAACAAGTTAAATTCTTTTTGCACCACGGTGATATGACAGATGCTACAAATTTAATTCGGATTATACAGGAAGTACAGCCCGATGAAATATATAATTTAGCAGCACAAAGTCATGTGCAGGTCTCATTTGATACGCCGGAATATACTGCAAATGCAGATGCCTTAGGAACCTTAAGATTATTAGAAGCATTACGCATATTAAACATGACGGACAAAGTTAAGTTTTATCAAGCGGCTACTAGTGAATTGTTTGGAAAAGTTCAAGAAACCCCTCAGAAAGAAACGACTCCTTTTTATCCCCGTAGTCCTTATGCTGCAGCTAAATTATATGCTTATTGGATTGTTGTTAATTATCGAGAAGCGTATAACATGTTTGCTTGTAATGGAATTTTATTTAATCATGAATCACCAATCCGTGGTGAGACGTTTGTTACTCGCAAAATTACGAGAGCGGTAGCCCATCATAAACTGGGAGTAGGCAATATTTTATATTTAGGAAACTTAGATGCAAAAAGAGATTGGGGATTTGCTGGTGATTATGTAAAGGCTATGTGGCTTATGCTGCAGCAAGAAAAACCGGAGGATTATATCATTGCTACAGGCGAAACCCATTCTGTACGTGAATTTGTAGAATTAGCTTTTCATAATATTGGAACAAGTATTGAGTGGCAAGGAACAGGAGTTGCAGAAAAGGGGATCAATCGTGCTACCGGTCAAACTATAATCGAAGTAGATGCACGCTATTTTCGGCCAACAGAGGTGGATCTTCTGCTTGGTGATGCGACAAAAGCAAGAGAAAAGCTCAAATGGCAGCCGGAAGTTAGCTTAAATGAAATGGTCGAACAAATGGTATGTCAGGATATTAAACTGGTTGAACGTGAATTATTATGTACAGAGCATGGATATAGTGCCGAAAGTATACGGAGTGGTAAAGGGTAGAAAAGGGGTTCCGTAGGATATCAATGATGGAGGCGGATTATGGATCAGCATGCCAAAGTGTATATCGCTGGACATCGAGGGTTAGTAGGTTCTGCTATTTTGCGTAAACTGACCCGCGATTTTGATACCGAAATTATATGTCGTACCAGGCAAGAGTTAGATTTGTGTAATCAGGCTGAAGTCATGAAATTCTTTGCAGAAAAAAAGCCTGAATATGTATTTCTGGCAGCTGCAAAGGTAGGAGGAATACTTGAGAACCAAACCTATCCTGCTAAATTTATATATGAAAATGTTATGATGCAATCAAACCTAATTCATGCTGCCTACAAGTACAATGTGAAGAAATTACTGTTTTTAGGAAGCTCTTGTATTTATCCTAAATTAGCCCTTCAGCCAATAAAAGAAGAGTATTTGTTGACTGGTGAATTAGAGCCTACAAATGCTGCTTATGCAGTTGCTAAAATTACGGGGATACAGATGTGTCAAGCGTATAATAGCCAATATGGGACAAAATTTATATCGATCATGCCGACCAATTTATATGGCCCTAATGATAATTTTGATTTAACATCATCTCATGTTCTGCCTGCTCTGATACGAAAATTTCATGAAGCAAAAATCAATCATTTGCCAAATGTTGAAATATGGGGTACTGGCAAGCCACGGCGGGAATTTTTGCATGTAGATGATCTGGCGGATGCCTGCTTATTTCTAATGGATATCTATGAAGGTAATCAACCAATCAATGTTGGAGTTGGCAAAGATATTTCGATACAAGAACTAGCTGCATTGGTTGGAGGAGTTATAGGATATTCAGGAGAGATTCTCTATAACTGCGCCATGCCGGATGGAACCCCTCGTAAATTACTGGATATAGCGAAGATCACAGACCTTGGCTGGCAGTCAAAAATAAAATTAGAAGATGGTATAGCCAATACCTATCAATGGTATCTGAACAGCCTAGCGAACCACAGAACCTAGTACCTCATCTGCGTTAAAACGATAGATACTTTAGTGAGAATTTTTTCGACCTGCGGGGCGACGACAACGAAGTAGGATGGAAAAAGACTGCTAAAGTAGCGGAGTTATTAATGCAAATGAGGTACCAGAGCGCTGTAAAGATTCGTAAATCTAACCAAGGGAGGACTACATGTCGATTCCAATTGTTTTTATACATTATGGTGATAGTGATTACTTGCAGTATAGTCTACTGCAGGCAAAACGATCCAATAAAAATAAGGATATTATATTAATTGGTGATGAAAGTAATAATAAATATCCTTTTGTTAAACATTTTAATGTGAGCGAAAGCAGCTCCATGAAGCAGTTTGCGAAAGTATATCAGCATATGAATTTTAATTCCCACGACTATGAATTGTTCTGTATACAAAGGTGGTTTATATTACGGGATTTTATGATCTCCCATAACGTCGAGCAATGCTATTATCAGGATTCAGATGTTATGCTATATGAAGATATTGAAAAAGAAGATGTTGCAGGCTATGATTTTGGATTTTGCGGAAGTATCTCTGCGGGGATTTCTTATATTAATAATGTAGCAGCGTTAGATGCTTTTTGCGCATTTATTACCAGTTGCTATACGCAAGATGAGCTAAGACGGCAGCTTGAAAATATGTATCAGTCCATCATAGCCACGATCCCTCATGGGGGTATCTGTGACATGGTGTTTGTGAATTTATACTGCAATAACACCGATCCGGAAAAAATATATGATTTATCAATAATTCGTGATGGTGCTGTATTTGACCTGAATGTAAATCTGATTGATGAATATGAAGAATGGCATGGGCGGAAAAAGATCTATTACACAAATAAAGGGGTTTTGTGTAAAAACCTAGCCCTTAATCAATTTATTCGGTTTAAAGCTCTTCATTTTCAGGGAGCAGCCAAAAGTTTCATGAGGTACTTTTTAGAAAAATCTTTTGAAGAATGTACGAATCCGCTAGTATTTGACTATTCTACTTGTCAATGGCAAGAAATAAGTGATTTATATTTCAATTAATCGCTATGGCGAGTAGTGGAGTGCAACGATTTTCATACGGCAAAGAGAGGTGCTTAAGATAGTGAATTCAGAAGTAACACTTTTATATGATGATGAAAAGCAAGCAGGAAATATAAAAATTATAGTAAAGAATATTCCTGATATTACGATTGTAGATGAAAATAAAAGTGAAACCGTTAATTTTTCGGAATGTGGAAAACAAATCAGATGGCTGAGTACTAAAATATCACAAGATTTTCCGAATGAAAAGTACATTGGCCTGATCTTTAAAACATCAAGAGAATTGATTTTACACTGGCTTGCAGTGCTGGATGCTGGCAAGGAACCATTGATTATTCAATATCCAACTAAAAAGCAAAGTCTAATTTACTGGCATAATTCAATTAGTCATACGATTTCTTCTGCGAACATTCAAGGAGTCATATGCGAAGAAGTTATTCGATCTTTAGAAATTGAAAAAAGAGTAAAGACCATTTTTTTTGATGGTCGGATTTTAGAAGCAGATACTAGCTGTGATGAAATTATCAATGGTGCCTTTATTCAACTCTCATCAGGAACCACTGGTATGAGAAAAGGCATGAGATTTACTTTTCAACAACTTTATCAGTATATTCAGAGTTACAATCACATCATGGAAATGAAGAAAAGCGATTGTATTGTCTCTTGGCTGCCTTTATATCACGATATGGGATTTATTGCATGTTTCAGCATGCCTATTTTTTTAGGAATTAAGCTGGTTTTAATTGATCCGATTGTTTGGGTTAGTAATCGGTCCATTCTATTTAAGACCATTGCCCATTATGGAGGTACACTTTGCTTTATGCCTAACTTCGGCTTTGAGGTCATGGCAAAAGAGCCGATAGCTGCTCCTATGACAACAATGCGACGCTGGGTTTCAGGAGGAGAGCCTGTTAAGAAAGAAACAATGGTTCGATTTTCTCAGCATACCAATACAAAATTAGAATCTATATCTGTCGTTTACGGCTTTGCGGAAACAATTATGGCAATATCGCAAAGCAATGGTATTAAGACATATGTAAAAGAGGGCAGAGAAGTTACAAGCTGTGGAAGGATTATTCCAGGAACGCTTGTTAAAATCATTGGCAATGAAGTGTACGCCAAAAGCGGTTATTCGATACATGCGTATTTGGATCAGATTCCAATAGTTGACAGCGAAGGATATATCCCTACTGGCGATATTGGATTTATTGAAGGCAACGAACTATTCATTGAAGGACGTAAACATGATGTCATGATTCAAGCAGGGCAAAAGTTTATGTTAAATGAAATGGATACGATATTAGCTCATGTTGTTCCGGAATGGGAAGGACGTGGTGTATGTTTAGCAAAAGATGACGCGAGAACGGGTACACAAACCCTTCTTATTTTATTAGAGAGAGAGGATATAACCGATACACGGCAATATAAAGAGCTGGCAAATCGCTTAAGCCACGCATTGCCAATGGGCAATTTTGAATTTTATTTCGTGCCAGAAGAATTTGTTACAAAAACTTCATCAGGCAAGATCAACCGCAAGAAAACCTTGGAAGATTATATAAAGTATCAAAACTGGCAAGAGCGAGATAGAAAGAATGGTATGATTGCGGATATTAAATATGAAATCATGCGGTATTTTCATGGTTCATCCTTTGATACTCCTATTTCAAATACATTAGATTCTTTGGGGATTATTATTTTAAACTCGATAGCCCAAGAACAGCATATCAGCATCTCAGGAGATATGAGCTTGCAGGATGTTATTCGAGCATGCAGTGAAAAAAATAAAGAAAACAATGGAAATATAAAAAAGGAAGTTATTTCTATTGTTTCTATTATGGATTATTCTGTGGTCGGAAAATTCACACCTCAAGATATGGAACGGATTGAAAGAGAAGTTGGAATGCCGGTAGAATTTGAACATGTTTGTATGCCGCCAGCACCGATTATTTATCAGGATTTAATATTTTATGATTATTTTATGTGTCGTGATTTTGATGAGCGTTATTCCTATTATTTGAATTGTGTACAAAAAATAAAAGAAGCCAGCGTATTGCTTTTAGACGATCATGGAGAATTTGCAGTTGGCGGTGCAGGTGCTTTTCCTGTTATGAGCAAAAAATTCAGCCGAAACCCATTAAGCGATTACGTGGTGTATCGGTGGCAGAAATATTCAAGAAATCACCAATTGCTCCCAGTTGGGAATGTTGTTCACGGTCTTAGCCTTTCAGCAGAAATGCATTTAAAAGCAATACAACAAATCTCTTCTCACTTAGGAGTTCCGATTTTTCGAGCAGCAGTGTGTCAAAACTATCGCCATCTTACTAGTGACTGGGAATACAAAGACTATAAATATAGTTTTCAAATCATTCATGACAAAGTTCCGAATTATTCCAATCATGAGCAGCTGGTTACATCCTTATGTGAGTTTATAAAAAAACATAAGGATCATTTAAAGCGTAAGACAGTAAGCAGTGTAAATCGAATTTTAGATTATAGTGATTTGTGGCACTTTTGCTCCTATTGTGTGAATCCTATCTTTTTAGATCAAGTAATCGATTCTTTTCAGAGCTTTATCATTCATGGGCTGCCTGGAAGTTTGTATTACCTGCAGAAAAAGTTAGGTGAAAAAGGCAAAAAATACTGCTTTGTTCCTGCCTTAAATCCTAATGGCGGATTTGATCCTGGTTTAGAAACATCTTATGAATGCGTCTTGCAAACTGGCAGTTGGGGAGCGCCTAACACTAGACTGCCTGTTATTTCCTTAATGGCAGCAGGTGGCCCATTAGTAGCAAATTTACCAGCTAACTTTATCGTTGATCCAAATGTATTGGGAAATTCCTTCATTGCAATGCCAGAAGCCATAGCTGCATATTTAAAGAGATCTTAATATAGAAGAATCCCCGCCTTAACAGCGGGGATTCTTCTATATTAAGACTTAAAAAGATTGAGATCTTGAAGTACCATTTCTTTAACGATTTCTTCTAACCTAATTTTAGGACGCCATCCTAAGTCCTGGTAGATTTTAGAGGCATCTCCGAGTAAAGGGACTTGTTCGCTGGGGCGAAAAAAATTACTGTTGATCTCTAAATAGTTCGTATAATCAAGCCCTACAAATGAAAAGGCAATTGCTAATAAGTCACGGACAGTATGGGGAATACCAGTGGCAATAATATAATCTTTGGCTCCCAAAGGGTTATTAAGCATCATCCACATCGCTTCTACATATTCGGGAGCATAGCCCCAATCCCGAATCGCATCGACATTTCCTAATTGAATGTGGTTTTCCAGTTTTAATAGTATTTTAGCAGCTGCAGATGTAATTTTTCTTGAAACAAAGGCTGGATTACGACGTGGGGATTCATGGTTATAACAATAACCTGTGCAGGCGTATAAGCCGTGATGCTCTCGATAATTCTTTACGACATAGTGGCTGGCTAATTTTGATATTCCATAGATCGAGCGAGGATTGAAGCGAGTACCTTCTGTTTGAGGTGATAGTTCAGCATTACCAAAAAGTTCACTAGAACCAGCAAAGTAAAATCGGCATTGAGGCACCAATTCTTTTATGCTAGAAAGAAAATAATGTGTTGGATTTAAATTCGTAGCAAGAATGGAAGCTTCATCTTCGAAAGAATAACTTACAAAGCTAGCGGCTGCAAGATGATAGCATTCGTCAGGTTTTACAGCATCGATTAATTTATAGATGGATAAATGATTATTCAATGAACAGATGTGCAAGGTAATCCGATCAGAAATATCTTTCAGAAAAAAAAGCTTTTGATGGTTTTCCATACTGGATTGCCGGATCACACCGTGAACTTGGTAACCTTTTGCTAGTAAGAGTTCTGCTAAATAGGAACCATCCTGTCCGCTAATACCTGTAATAAGGGCTTTCTTCATAACCATCCCACCAATATTAATTCATTCTATATTCAATGCTAGTTGAAGTTTTCTCAATTAGATCAAGGATATAATTATTCAAATAACCAAGATAAATTTCATTTGCTTGCGGCGGTAAAGAAAAATGTTTCATCATTTCTAATGCGAGAGATTTCCAAGAAGCAATCGAATAGTTGCTAGGATGTATAATATGATAACAAATAGGAGTTGTTACTTTTTTTACTGACAGTTTAGCCAATAACGGAATTAAGGGCATCCAGTAATCCCACCATGGCAAGCCAATACAGAATTTTGCAGGGGGATATTGCTGAATAAAACTTCGGTCAAAGAAGAAATAGTCAAATCCTTTATAAAAAATGCCATTGCTAATTTTATCAAAAGATTCGACATCAAGGCGCGGGCCAAAAACCAGTGAGTCTGTTGCTTCTATATTCATGAATGCAGGAAGATCTTTTTTGAAAAAATGAATATCGGAGTTGACGATACCGCATATCCGATTCTCCCTTGCAGCAAAATACGCTAAAATATCATCGATATAGATATAAGGTTTACCATAGGTCTCTCTGGCATCTCTTTTAGCTGCAACAAATTCAATATTAGGGAAATAAGGTTGGATTGTATTTATTTCAGCCTGAGAGTTTATCGATACCACATTGAAACCAGAATGCATCCAGCTTTCGATTGCTTTTTTTTGTGTGGAAATATCTTTACCTGGTGCCAGAGAAGTAGCAATGGTTATTTTATCATGATGAAATGAGCTATGAGAGAACGTGGTGTTTTGTACCGGAGAACGATAGATTTCTCTAGCTGCCATGATGAACTGACAAAATTGCCAATTAAAATTAGTAATTTTCGCATTATATTCTAATTTAGATTCGTTTTCCTTTAAAAGATCAGGTCCAGGGTTCGTTGTTGGCAGTAATAATGATATTTTATTTGCTAAATCCTCTGCATCTGTTCTTGCAAAGTAGGTGCCATAACCTTCTTCTTCATGTATGGGCAGATCGGATAAAATAATGTCTTTTCCTAATAATTGGCATTCTTGTATAATCAGACTCAAGCCCTCGAATAAGGAAGGCTGCACTACGAATAAACTGCGGCGCATAAGTTGCATTTGATCATGACGGGGAATCAGGCCAAGAATATGAATATGCTCTTTGAGATTAAGAACCTGAATGTACTCCTGTAATTTATTAAAATAATTAGGGTTGCGATAATCGGTTGTTGATCCGGTGCATACTAGGTGAATTTCTTGACCTCTACTTTGCAAAATAGCTAACGCTTTAAATAAGACGGGATGATTTTTATGCATCCAGAATTGATTGGAGCATAATATAAATCGATCAGGTATTTTATATTTTGCTTGGATTTGATAAGGATCGCCTGTATACCATTCCTTTTTTGGATGAACAGGAAATGGTAATACCAGGGGAGTGGCGGGCGAGGATGGATATAGTTGCAAAAAATCTTTTTTTGCATCATTGCTGGTGAACAATACCACAGGAGAGTTGTCGGCAATTTTTTGAAATAAAGTATTCCGTTTTGTAATTTCAGTAGCCGAAAAAAGTTGAGGCAGATAATGATGCTGAAAGTCTGGTATCCATGGTATTGCAGGATAGCCAGGATACAATTCTGAGTTTATTGGTAGCATTAAATCAATATTATGGAAGAGGTGGTCTGTAGAGACATAATGGATAATTGGATGGTTAATTAAGTCTTTTGCTGTATCTATATTTGTACCTACATAAATTAAACCGTCGATTAATGGAAAAAGATGCTCATGGAGAGGGATTAAATCATACAAAGTCAAACATTCTAAATTTTCATCATTCATCACGAGAAAAAGTTGTGGGCGATTCTCTTCAGATAGCTGCGCAACAGAGCTAATAATTGATTCTACTACCGTAACACCTGCATACCAGTATTTGCTTCCTATCATAGGTAGGCCTATGCGTATATTTTTAAGCATATAATCCCTTCTTTATCATATTTTCATTTTTATCTTCTTATGTAGTATATTATTTTAGGCCTCTCTTGGTGCCTTACATGTGAAATGTATATAACTTATGTATAAAAAAATGTTAATCTGATAAATGGAATGTGATTTTAGCTCCCTTTAACTCATTGTACTTAACAGGCTAAAGAGTAGGATGATGCCATGAGTCGCTAGTGAAATGGTATAAAGGAACATCAGCTTCTTCATATGGGCATTCTATATTACAATAACAAATTTACAATATTATCCATGTTCGACACCTTTTTTTGTCAGTAGAATATTATAAATTAAGTAAATCCGTTACAATAAGGTTTTAAATTATGTAGAGTAATTTGTGTAGTATGTGGGTAATTCCTGAATATCCTATTTGAGCTAGAGACAGTACAAGTAGACTCAAGTTATAAACAGGAGCCTGATAGTAAGAAAACTCGGAGGGGGGATGTTGTGAAGAAGATGTGCATTGTAAATTTTGCTACTGAGACCGGTTGGTATAAGGGTGGTCAAATTCGGCTTTTGGAAAGTTTACATGCAGTTGGATATAAGGGGGACGTATTAACTTGGATTGGGGAAGAATCGTTAAAATGCCCCTCTCATCAGCAAGTGCCATATGGATTCAAGACATACGCATTAGCAGAAGCATATTTTAAAGGGTATGAATTAGCCTTATTGCTTGATTGTTCCATGGTAGCCATACAGCCGTTAGATAAAATTTTTAATCATATTGAAGAACATGGTCATTTTATACAGGATAGTGGGTATGATGTAGGTCAGTGGTGCTCTGATGCGGCTTTAGGGACTCTTCAGATCACTAGGGAAGAGGCATTTTCTATTCGATGCTGCTCAGCAGGCTGTACGGGTTTAAATTTTAAAAACACTCGGTCAGTAGACTTTTTAAAGCAATGGCATGAAAAAGCGAATGATAATATTACGTTTATAGGTGCCTGGGATAATAAAGATGGGCAAGTTTCTACAGATAGCAGAGTACTAGGACATCGTCATGACCAGACAGCAGCTTCTGTACTTGCGCATAAACTAAATATGAAGATAATGCCTAGAGATTATTATTTTTCATACTATACTCCCCGCCATGAATCAATATGTATATTATGTTTGAGGTAGTATAGCATTAGCTTATAACCGGAATCTTCAAAGGGGGATATAACATGTTTGAACCCATCGTTACAGTTTTGATGCCTGTGTATAATGGCGGTGCATATATTTCGCAAGCTATTGATAGTGTTCTTAGTCAAACCTTTCATAATTTTGAATTTTTAATTATAGATGACGGCTCTACTGATAATTCTATAGCAGTTAGTAGTTCCTATCCGGATGGACGTATCCGCATTTTGAAGAATGATAAAAATCTTGGCATCTCTAAGGCTTTAAACATAGGCATACAGAATGCTAGAGGTAAATATATAGCCAGAATGGATTGTGACGATGTAAATGCAGCAGAACGATTCTATAAACAAGTGTTATTTATGGAACAACATCCTGAAATTGGTGTCTGTGGATGCTGGGTTAATGCCATTGATGAAATGGGGAAAGGGCATTTATGGCGCTTTCCTATTGAGCCTGAACAGATAAAATGCCAGTTGCTATTTTGTAACACGATGGCACACCCTTCTGTCATGCTGCGCCGAGATACTCTTGAAAAGACGGGAATTTATTATGATGCTTTGTTTCAGTATGCTCAGGATTATAAGTTATGGGTGGAATTAGCAAAAAAAATAGTACTCGCTAATATTCCTGAAGTTTTAGTAGCATACCGATTGCATTCTCATCAGTTAAGTGCAAAGAACTGGTGTGAAACCGTAAGTGAGCCTGATACAATAAAACGAGAACAATTACAGTTATTGGGCATTGTGCCGACAAAAGAAGAAATGGAGATACATCGGCAGCTTACTAATGCTAATTTGATGGTAACAAAAGAGTTTGTACAAAAGGCTGCTATATGGCTTTCGAAGATAGAGCAGGCGAATCATGTTGCTGGTTGTTATCCTAGAATTCCATTTGCTCAAGTTGTTAACGATTATAGAGGCATAATTGGGTTAGTAGGCGATTAGTCTTCGTCTTCAATTAGCAAAGCAATCAGGAGGTATTATGGTTATAGTACGGCTGTTAGGAGGTTTAGGCAATCAGCTTTTTCAGTATGCAATGGCTCGTAGAATTGCATATGAACATCAAGTTCCTATCAAACTGGATGTATCTAGTTACGATATTTATAAATTGCGAACTTACCGATTGCATCATTTTAATATTATGGAGAATTTCGCTTCAGTAAAGGAAATAAATGATTTGATAGAAGCAGGAAAAATCGCTAAAGAACGTCAATTTTGTTTTGATGAACAAATGATGCATTTACCTGGAGACATATATTTAGATGGTTACTGGCAGTGCGAGAAATATTTTGAAAATGTTAGTAACTTGATTCGTCATGAATTCCAGCTAAAAGCAGCGCTAAGTGATCAGGACGAAGAATTAATAAAAAAAATTAGGAATGTGCAGTCTATTAGTATACATGTACGCAGAGGAGATTATGTTTTTGATGAGTATAACCACCATATTCATGGTACGTGTTCATTGGAATATTATCATTTTTGTATAGAACAATTAGCAGCTGCTTTTGACAAGCCTAATTTTTTTGTATTTTCGGATGATAAACAATGGGTACAAGATCATATTAAAGTGAAATATCCCATAACATTTGTAACCCACAACGACATTGACAAAGAGTATGCTGATTTATTTTTAATGAGTAATTGTAAGCATCATATTATCGCGAATAGTTCCTTTAGTTGGTGGGCAGCCTGGCTATGCACCTATGATAAAAAAAAGATTCTTTCACCTGCTAAATGGTTTCATAGTCACGATTATGATGGCAGAGATATTATTCCCAAAGGATGGTATCAGGTCTAATAAAGTATCGTTGATTTATAACCACTAACTGTCAAGGAGGAATACAATGTTTGAGCCGATAGTGACAGTTCTGATGCCTGTTTATAATGGCAGTCGATACCTTAGAGAAGCTATGGATAGCATTACTCGGCAAACCTTTTATGACTTTGAATTCTTAATCATTAATGATGGTTCTGCGGATCATTCGAAGGATATTATTACTTCATACAAAGATGGACGTATTCGATTAATTGAAAATGAAAAAAATATTGGCATTTCTGCTTCCCTGAATAAAGGGATTGCGTTTGCGCGAGGGCGATATATAGCCAGGATGGACGGTGATGACATTAGTATGCCCGAACGCTTATATAAGCAAGTTCTGTTTATGGAAAGTCATCCTCAAATCGGTGTTTGCGGTAGTTGGGTTAAAACAATAGGAGAATGGTATCAAGGGCAATTATGGGAACTTTCTACAGAACCAGAGCAAATAAAATGTCAATTATTATTTACTACAAGCTTATCGCATCCATCCGTGCTGATTCGACGGGAAGTGTTAAAAAATACGGGATTAAGCTATAATGGTCGTTATAAATATGCTCAAGATTATAAATTATGGATGGAGCTGGCGAAGACAACACTATTAGCTAATATTCCGGAAGCTTTAGTGCAATATAGATTTAATGATAATCAGGTAAGCACGAGATATCATCGTGAACAAATGCAAGAGGTTGATAGCATAAGGCTGGAGCAGCTGTATGCTTTAGGTATTGCTCCTACCTTGGCAGAGCTGGAAATTCACAGAAGAATTGCCTCAAATGCTGTGTTTGAAAATGAAGTCTTTTTGCAAATGGCAGATACATGGCTTAAAAAAATAGAAGAGAGAAATCAAATAGTAGAATATTATCCTAAAGCGGCATTAAGTCAGCTTCTTCATCGTTTCAAGGCTCGGTTGCACGAAAAAAGTGGCAACTAATGTATGCGACGTGATTACAATAAGGAAAAGAGGATTTGGCAGAAGCCAAATCCTTTATTTATTGTAAGGGTGATAATTTTATGTTGCAGGGGAAAATCTTGTTTGCCATTTTACATAGTATGGGAACTATTCTCAATAACGGCTGCTTATGTCACCATTTTTTAGAATTCTGAATAACATAAACTAAGATGATAGATTTCAGAAATCGTTATTTTGGATGATGTAAGAGAAGTTAAGGATGGTGCTTATGAAAATTTGCATGATTGGAGTAGGCTATGTCGGCCTGGTAACAGGCACATGTTTTGCTGATAAAGGGAATATAGTATGCTGTATTGATACAGATCAAGAAAAAATCAAGGCATTAAACTCTGGGATAATTCCTATCTATGAACCAGGGTTAAAGGACATGATTTTAGACAATAAGCAGAATGGTCGATTAGAATTTAGTAGTGACTTACGCAATAGTATTGCGGATTCTTTATTGTGTTTTATTACGGTAGGTACGCCGCCTAATAAAGATGGATCAGCAGATTTGTCATATGTATTAAATGCTGCTCGTGAAATTGGTAAATGTATGGATAACTATTTGATTGTAGTTACTAAATCTACCGTTCCTGTCGGTACTACAGACGCGGTTAGAGATATGATTAATAGTGAATTAAAGGCTAGAGGCAAGGAGAAGTTAACATTTGATGTAGCTTCTAATCCTGAGTTTCTCAAAGAAGGAACTGCTGTTGCTGACTTTATGTGTCCTGATCGTATTGTGATTGGATGTGATAAGGGACCAATAGCTGTATGTATGAGAGAACTTTATAAACCTTTTGCTCATAGTGAGAATAAAATAATAACAATGGATATTAAGTCGGCTGAAATTACAAAATATGCGGCTAATGCTATGTTGGCAACTCGCATTAGCTTTATGAATGAAATGGCTCAATTGTGTGATAAATTGGGCGGGGATATTGAGAATATTCGCAGGGGTATCGGCACAGATATGCGTATAGGCAGTCAGTTTTTATGCGCTGGTGTAGGTTATGGCGGTTCTTGCTTTCCTAAGGATGTTAATGAATTAATTCATACTGGTCAAAAAAATGGATTTGAGATGGCGATAGCCAGTGCAGTGCATAAAGTCAATGAAGGGCAAAAAAAATATTTTGTTGATATGATTAAGAAGAAGTTAAGTGATAATCTTCAAGGCAAAAAGATTGCTGTATGGGGATTGGCGTTTAAAGCCCAAACGGATGACATGCGAGAAGCCCCTTCTTTGATGATTATTGAAGAACTTCTTAAAATGGGGGGGCAGATTGCTGTATACGATCCGGAAGCTATGGAGCAGGCAAAACAGGCTTTAAAGAAGGAGAATCATAAGATAGAGTATGCCAATGACATGATGAGAGCGGTTGCTCATGCGGATGTGTTAGTCTTGATCACTGATTGGCAGGAGTTTAGAGAAGTTGATTTAGATCAGTTGAAGAAAGTTATGAGGCAGCCTGTTATTTTTGATGGACGCAACCAATTTGATCCTTTAGAAATGGTAAAGCATGGTTTTCGATATTATTGCATAGGGAGAAATTGCTATGGCAAATAAGCGAATCTTGGTCACAGGTGGTGCAGGTTTTATTGGTTCCCATTTATGTAAAAAACTTTTAGATAAGGGGCATGAAGTAATTTGCCTAGACAATTACTTTACAGGTTTCAAAGCAAATATTGAGGGCTTATTAAATCATCCGCTTTTTAGGATCATTCAGCAAGATATAATCGATCCATTAGATCTTGAGGTCGATCAGATCTATAACTTTGCTTGTCCTGCTAGTCCCCTGCATTATCAGCACGATCCGATAAAGACGCTGAAAACCAGTATACAGGGAACGATTAATATATTAGATTTAGCACAGAAAAATCAAGCCAGAGTACTTCATGCGTCAACGTCAGAAATATATGGAGACCCCCTTGTCCACCCCCAGAAGGAGGAATATTGGGGTAATGTAAATCCTATTGGAGTGCGAAGCTGCTATGATGAAGGTAAACGCTGTGCTGAAACTTTATGCTATGACTATTATCGTGCTCATGATTTAGATATTAAAGTAATACGCATATTTAATACGTATGGCCCTAATATGCATATCGATGATGGGCGGGTTGTAAGTAATTTTATTGTTCAGGCTTTAAGAGGTGAAGAAATTACTATTTATGGAGATGGAAAACAGACTAGAGCATTTTGCTATATTGATGATCTAATTGATGGGATTCTTAGAATGATGGAAACTAAGAAAGAATCTTTTGCTCCGGTAAATTTAGGAAATCCAGAAGCATTTTCCATTCTTGAACTAGCTGAAAAAGTAATAAGACTTACTGGTTCAGCATCGAAATTGATTTTTAAATCACTTCCTGAGGATGATCCTCGGCAGCGTTGTCCGGATATTAAATTAGCGGAAGCAAAAATTAATTGGAAACCTCGAATACGTTTAGACGATGGTCTGCAAGAGACGATAGCTTATTTTAAAAAGGTGTTAGGATAAACAATTTTGTATAGTAGTAAAAGCGCAGATGACCAAGCCACTCTTAATTTCCATCTTTAAAGGTGGAAATTAAGAGTGGCTTGGTCCCTAGAGTTATTCAATGAAAGACGGGAGGAAGGGTATGAGTCAGCCTATTACGATTGCTACATCCTTAGCGCCAGGAAAAGATGTAAAGATTCAAAAAGAGGCAGTTAACAGTTGGCATAGACTGGGGTTTGTTGTAATATCTATCAATTGTGCAGAGGAAATAGCTGTTTTAAAATCATCTTTTCCAGAAATTGAATTTATTGAAGTTGCCAGAGATGCTAGACAACAATTTGGCAAGCCCTATATTTATTTTGACGACATATTAGCTTGTTTGTGGGAACGAGAATCTTCTTTATGTGGAATTGTTAATTCTGATATTTGCTTCTTGAAGCATGAGTTTTATTCTTTCCTGACGAAGGAGGGGCGTGATTCATTTATTTACGGATCTCGAATTGATATAAGTACATTTAATCATGTTAATGGCAGAGTAATTCAAGATGGTTTTGACTATTTCTTTTTTGATCGAAAAGTGATTGCTGCATATCCTGCCTCGCAATTTTGTATTGGTATGCCATGTTGGGATTATTGGGCGGTGCTATCTCCTTTATTCTTAGGAGTAGCCGTTAAGAAAGTCATGACAGCTCATGCATATCATATAATACATAAAGTGAATTGGAACAATACAATTTCAAGCAGATTATTTCATGAACTGTTGCATCATATCAAACCGCTTTCGGCTGTTGCTGCTTCTGCCAACTATATGTTGAGTTTTATAGATCGTTATTCTCTAAAATTGAATTTGCAAAGCGAGGGAGGAAGCAGAAAACAACTGCAGAATTTGCTTCCTCAAATCAAAAAGGTACTTACAAAGGGAGATATTCAAGGGGAAATTATTGATGAACTATTATTTCTAAGAAGAAAGTAATATCATTTTTTACCAGCTCGAAGAATAAATTAAATTAGGTTGGAATAAGACAATGAGGTGGTTGGTATGAAGGATTATATATGTACTACTCCCATAGCATTGATTATCTTTAATAGGCCAAATCTAACGCAGCAGGTGTTGGCAGAGATCCGCAAGGTTAGACCTGTGAAGTTACTAGTCATTGCAGATGCTCCTAGGACAGATCAAAGGGATGATATAGAAAAATGTGCTTTAGTACGGAATCTTATTGATGGGATTGATTGGGAGTGTGAGATTATAAAAAATTACTCTCCCGTTCATTTAGGCTGTGGCAAGCGTCCCGCTACTGGAATGGATTGGGTTTTTAGTTTGGTAGAAGAAGCAATCATATTAGAAGATGATTGTTTGCCACATCCGACATTCTTTCCGTATTGCCAGGAATTATTAAAAAAGTACTCTGATGACCAACGTATTATGAGTATTTCGGGTAATAATTTTCAGTTTGGCAGACGACGAACAGCGGATAGTTATTATTTTTCCCGCTATACCCAGACCTGTGGTTGGGCAACCTGGAAAAGAGCATGGCGGCATTATGATTTTGACATGAAGCTCTGGCCTGAAGTTCGCGATGGGAAATGGTTATTTGATATCTTTGGTAGTATGCAAGTGGCAAATCGCAGTGATCAGCCCCAATTTGAAGTGATTGGGGGAGTGCGAGTTGCCCAATATTGGCAGCGTGTCTTTGAGGCTGCCTATCAGAAAAAAATAGATGCTTGGGATTTTCAGTTTGCATTTTCCTGTTTTTTACAAAGTGGTTTGCATATCTTGCCGAATACGAATTTAGTATCCAATATTGGATATGGCCCTGAAGGAACTCATACGAAAGATAAAGGAAGCTGCCTTGCTAATCTGCCAGTAGAAGAGATGGAATTTCCCTTAAAGCATCCGCGCTTTATCATTCGTGATGCCTGGGCAGATACTTTTTTACAGGCAAATAACTTTTCCTGCTGATTGTTTGTATAGGGGGAGGAAAATAATGAAGGTAGTACATATTAACCTTTTTGATAAACATGGAGGGGCAGCAAGAATTTCCTGGACTCTTGTGAACAACCTTAGCCAACGAGGGCATGAGGCTGTTACTTTTGCTCACCACACAGTATCTTCTCAAGATGACCGAGTGATTCAGATTCCCTTTTTAAAAACTAGATGGCAAAAAGAACTGTTAGAACAGCAGCAGCAGCAAGGTTTATTTGATCTTTATTCTGCAGCCTTGCTAAGGGTATTAAATCATCCTTTGTTTGAACAGGCTGATTTGGTTCATTTACATTGTATTAATGGAAATTATTTTTCTTTTTTGTTATTGCCCTTTTTGGCATCTAAGCCTTTAGTCTGGACATTGCATGATCCTCTTGCCTTTACTGCCAAGTGCCTGTCTACGGATGTTTGTAATGGCTGGAAAGAAGATTGGTGTGCAGTATGTCCCCAAGATATTGAAAATAAAAACAAATTGCAGCGTGAGTTGGTACAGCTTATTAAAAGTTTAATGTATAAAGTATCTAATTTTACCGTAGTATGCCCTTCTGCATGGTTAGGCAGGCAAGCAAAAGAAAGCCTGCTGCAAGAGAAAGAAATTCGCCTGATTTATAATGGTGTTGACATAAGTACATTTCAACCTGGCAGCAAAGAGGAATTGCGGTTTAAATTAGGTTTGCCGGCTTCTCAAAAAATAATCTTATTTGCAGCTCATGGTGGTTTGAATAACCCCTATAAGGGAGGGGAGTTCTTACGCGAAGCATTATTAGAAATCTATAAACGGTATCCCGATATTGTTTTACTTACGATAGGGTCATACAGTACATCGACATTAGAAGACTTTCCGATCCGTCACATCGATGTTCCTTTTATTGATGACCACAAGCAGTTGGCACAGTATTATGCAGCTGTTGATCTTTATGTTTCTCCTACCCTAGCCGAGGTGTTTGGCCTTACTATTTGTGAAGCGATGGCATCAGGTACGCCAGTTGTTGCCTTTGCTGTAGGAGGAATCCCGGAGCTGATAACTCATAAAGAAAATGGTTATTTGGCGGAACGGGGAAATGTAGGTGAATTGATTCAAGGCATTCTTTATTTCCTGGAAAATGAAGAGCTTAGACAATGTTCTGGTAGAGCTGCTCGACTCCGAGTAGTAGAAAAATTTAGCGAGAAGCGTATGGTAGATGAGTATGTAGCCTTATATGAAGAAGTATTGAAAAAAAGTAAGTCCATTAAAAGTGATACGAGTTCAAATTCTGATGATGAGGAGATCGCTCAACTAGTAGAAAGAGAAAAAAGTAAAGGATGGAGCTTTGTATGGAAAGCATTTCATCATAAATATTCTCATTTTAAAATGGAAGAAAGCAGGGAAAAATTGCAGTTTGTAGATCGGTTTTGTGGCCACTGCCTCAAAAAAATCAATCCTCTTTTGGAAAGTCATGCGTTGTGGGATGTGATTACTTTGTGGCAAAGTTGTAGATCCATACCAGACAGCAGCAATCATTTACAGGATAAAGAAATGCAAGCTTTTTATGAATTTATTAAGACGCTGCGCAAATGTTTAACGATTTACTTCAGTAAAGTACCTCAAGGCAGATACGTTCAGCTCAAGGAGGATCAGCACCAAAAGCTTTACATGCTTTGGCAGCAAATCTTTTTAAATGACTTCTTATCGCTGCCAATAGAAGAAAATGAGAGCTTTGCATTTACGGATTCATCTGCGAGTTTTAAAGAATTCCTTTTAATCAGTATGTATCGGCCAATGGATGCGGAACAATTTAACATTAATGTTGTTCAATTATGGAAGGAAGAAGAAATTCCTGAATATTATAAGGTGTTGATTACTTTTTGGCTGCTGCATGTCCCTTATTACAATATTGAAGGGAAACATCGAGATAAAGTTTTAAAATATGCTTCTGATCTATTTTCAGCGCATATCCCAACAAGTTCGTTTATTCCTTTGGTAAATGAGTGTACTAAAGTTCTTTGGCGTATTTCTTATAGTGGTGGTAATAATCTGCCTGCGTTGGCTCGATTTGGTGATTTTATTGCTGCTCATATGGAGCAGTATGTGTCTCGAAATAAAAAGTTAACTGCCAGTTTTAAGAAAAATAGAAAAAAGAAAAAAATACGCATCGGCTATATTTCACGATTTTTTTACGGGCAGGCTGTTAGCTACTATATGGTAAATCGTGTGATTCATCATAATAAAGATAATTTTGAAGTATATACATTTGCTTTGGGAAGAGGTTATGATGAAATCACCAGTCTTTTTGAAAAATATAGTGACCGTTTTAAACAATTTAAACAGATAGATGCGATTGAAGATGTATATTGTATCATGCAAAGTATCATAGATAGTAAGCTTGATATTTTAATTTATACAGATATAGGTATGGATCCTTTGACGTATATGCTGGCTGGGCTCCGATTAGTACCGATTCAGTGTGCATTAGTAGGCCATGGAACAACCACTGGTCTGCCGACGATTGATTATTATATCAGCGGTGATTTTGAACCGTCAGATGCTAGTTCTCATTACCGAGAGAAATTAGTAAAATTGCCGAACCTGGGAGCTGCGCAATTTCCCCCTCCTTTTACATCGTTTATCCCTGTCACTCGTAAAGATTGGAAAATACCTGAAGAGGCTGTAGTTTTTGTTTCTTGTGCAAATGGTATTAAGCATAGTCCGTCGCGGGATCGGTTGTTAGTGGAAATCTTAAAGCGTGTTCCTAATGCCTGTATACTGCTCAAACCATGTCATTCAACGAATCTAGATAATCAGCTAGGAGAGCGGATCAAGCAGGCTGCCAGAAGTGCTGGAGTTGAAAGACAGTTGTTTATTGTACCTCCCTTAGGACGGGTTGATGCTTTGCTGGCAATTGCTGATATTCAATTAGACACATATCCTTACGGAGGCTGGACTACATCTCTGGAGGGATTTTATATGGGCTTGCCGATGGTCACCCAGGAGGGAGATATGGCTAGAAGCAGATGGGGGGCTCATATGCTTCGTGCTCTTGGGATACAAGATGGCATAGGAAAGAATGAAGAAGAATATGTGGAGTGGGCCGTGAAATTAGCACAGAATAAAGAACTTAGAGAGCAGATAAAGAAAAAAATAACAGAGCAGGTAAAAGAGGTTTTGTTTAATGGCTCAGCAGCACAGCCCCACTATGAAAGTGCTTTACTAAAAATTTTTAAAAATCAATTCAAATAATGGCACCTATTTGAGAGTAGTACATATACTACAGTACAAATAATGGTAAAGTAGATTTTATAAAGTGATCAAAAAAATTTGAACAAAAGGAGGAGAAACATAATGGAAAATCCTCAGGAAAGTAAACTTTGGCAGCCGCCTGTTCCTCCGTTGGAAAAAGTAGCGCAAGAAACAATGTTGGAAAAAATAACGAATCGTGTTAAAAATATGCAAAAGGATAGTACTTTTTTTTCGACATTAACAGAAGAAAAGTTAGGGCAGCTGCTAGGTGATGAAAATCTTGTAGCACAAGATGGTGAGCAAAAATACTATCTCTTGCCAGATCAAAGTGCATTGCAAAAACTGATGGATATGATACCTGCTGTCGCATCCGGTGAAATGAGCCAAAATCGACGTTGGCATAAAACGAATGTGGAAATAAGTGATGAAGATCAGCCATGGAGTCATGTTATGGAAGTTCTGCAAAATATAGATAAGAGGTTAGAGCAAATTGAACTGTTATTACATAAAAAAGAATAAAAAGCAGACCAATCTGGTCTGCTTTTTTATTAGCTTGGAGGACAAATATCTGTACAAGGGCCAATTTGATGAGTGCTGTCGAAAGAGCCTTTTACAGTAAAAGAAGAGAAGCCATTAGCGATTGCTGCATCAGTTAATTCAAATGGACGAATTCCTTCTACCCACAAGTTCTCGCTTCTCCATAATTTATCTATAATTTTTCCTGTAATTGTAATTTGTTGAGGACTGGTGACAACCGCATTAAATTGGGCGACAAGGCAGGAACCGTCAATTCTTGTCAGTTCATTCTTTAATTGCTGCCCAGTTACAGGGGTGCAATCTGGGAATCGGTAGAAAGTAGTAAAGGTTCTAGTAAAGGTTGGGAGCGGAAGAATGATTGGGTTTGAAGTGCAATTGCCGCAGATGATTACCAAACCAATTCTAACCGTTACCGTTTGACATCCTTCATCGATTTGTTCATCGGCGCACCATAGGATAACCTGGCAAGTCTCTCCTACGGTGAGTGTTGGGAAAGTAAAGGTTCCATTGCATTGAACACGGCATGGTCCTACTGGAGGGTAGGCTATGCATCTTGTAAATTCACCGGAATTACCGATAAGTACGACTTCTTCTACACAAATGTCATGACATTCACATGTTGGTATTCTGCTTACTGGGGGAGTTGTAGTACCAAAAACAGGTCCGCAGTTGTTAAAGATACTAAGACAGCTATTGCATGGGCAATTTGGTTCACATTGGCGGGTCAATTCACAAAAATCAGGAATCTCAAAATACTTGCTGTCTATCATAGCAAAAGCCTCCTCTAAAATGTTGGATTTTTGTTGAGTATTTAGTATCTAAAGTAATAGGCATCCCTCCTGAAAAAATAAAGAATACTTATATACTCTTAATACATAAGACTTTTATATTCTTAATTCATAATATGTTTTTTCTTCTGAAAGGTGCCAGTAAGAAGAAAAAATGTAATATTTTCGAGTGCAGTTGACATCTTAGTTATTTCGATTCTATTACTTGTTTTTATCTCATGGTATGCATACGAAAGTGTTTTGGGAACTAACATCAATGTTGGAGCGCCAGGATTTTCTTAAAAGCTAAAAAGCAATAAAACAGCATCAAAATGCCGTTTTATTGCTTTTTTATAAAAACGTAATTGACCATATAGTGGAAAGACCATACAATAAGAGTACACCAAAACCTGATTCTAATGAATTTCAAACTGGGGAGGGATTTTATGCAAGTTCAGACGTTATGGCAAAAAGGGTATCAGTATAAAAAAGTAATACTATTAGTAATCATTGTGAGTGTGGCAGCTGCATATGGAATTAGGATGTATTTAGATAAAAGTAAGCCCGTAGCAACAACGCAGTTAGTAGCAGTAGAGCGAGGCGACATCGTATCCTTAGTATCAGCTACTGGTACGATCAAGCCTGTAAATATGGTAGATATTAGTTCAAAGATAACTGGTTTAATAAAGGAAGTCAGAGTGCTTGAAAATGAGCAGGTAAAAGCAGGGCAAATATTGATCTTACTGGATGATAAACGGCTCATGGCACAAGTATCTCAGTCGCGTGCCAAATTAGAAAACACTTCGGCAAATTATCAGCGAAATTTACAATTAAATCGTATCGGAGCGATTTCCAATCAGCAGCTGGATGCTTCGGTTATGGATTATAGTGTAGCGCAGGCAACCTACGATGATGCTGTATCCCAATTAGATGATACGGTTATTAAAGCACCGATTGATGGTGTTATTATTGGTAAGCCGATTCCTGCTGGTCAGACGGTGGCTCCAGGGATTTCTACTCCTATGGTACTCATGAGTGTGGCTGACTTATCAAAAATGCAGATTGAAGCGCAGGTCGATGAATCTGATATTGGAAAAATTGCATTAGGGCAAAGGGTGACGTTTACCGTAGATGCCTATATTGATAAAGTCTTTTCAGGCACAGTATCGAATATATCCCAGAAGGCGAATATAACGCAAAATGTAGTCTATTACGTAGTAACGATTGATGTTGAAGGACCTGGAACAATGCTCAAACCTACTATGACGGCAAGAGTATCAATACAAAGCGGGGAAAGTAAAAATACAATCCTTGTACCCCTGTCTGCTGTTAAAGAAAATAAAGGTCAGCCATATGTCCAGATAATGGTCAGCGGAAAGATTGAAAATATCAATGTTACGACTGGGTTATCGAACGAAGATAAAGTTGAAATTACCAGCGGTCTTGCGGATGGGGATCAAATTGTGCTTCCGCAGGCAAAAGCACTGCCTCAGGCTTCTGGGACTATGCGCGGTCCACTTGGTCGCTAAGGAGGGATCGGCAATGAGTATTGTACTTTCCAACATAAAAAAGATATACCAGATGGGGGATGCCCATGTTGCTGCGTTGGCAGGAATTACACTGGAGATCTTCGCCGGAGAATTTACATCCATTATGGGGCCATCGGGGTCAGGTAAATCGACTTTGATGAATATATTAGGCTGCCTTGATAGGCCTACCAGCGGATCATACATGCTAGATGGAGAAGAGGTAGCTACCTTAAAAGATGATGAATTGGCAGTCACCAGAAATAAGAAAATTGGGTTTGTTTTTCAGAACTTTAATTTGCTGCCTCGTATGTCTGCTCAGCAAAATGTAGCTTTGCCTCTTGTATATGCAGGAGTAATGAAGCAGGAGCGAGATTCGATGGCTGCTAATGCTCTTTCTATGGTGGGTTTAGCCGATCGGATGTATCATCGTCCGAATGAGTTGTCTGGTGGGCAGCGCCAGCGTGTGGCAATTGCGCGGGCCTTAGTGAATAACCCTAGTATTATTATGGCAGATGAGCCTACAGGTAACCTTGACAGTAAATCTGGAAATGAGATCATGGAGATCTTTACGAATCTTAATAAAGAAGGGCGAACCATCGTTTTGGTTACACATGAAATCGAGATTGCTCAATACACAAGGCGAATCATTTCATTTCGTGATGGTCTAATTATGAGTGATGAGGCAGTCTAGGAGGTGATCTTTTTGTTTTGGGAAAGCATTATTATAGCATTAGAGGGTTTAAAAGCGAATAAACTGCGTTCCATATTAACGATGCTGGGAATTATCATTGGCGTAGGTGCCGTGATTGCAATGGTGTCTATTGGTATGGGTGTGCAAAATAAAATACAAAACTCAATTGCTAGTTTAGGAAGCAATCTTCTTATTATTACTCCTGGTGCCACATCACCTTCTGGTGTGAGGCTGGCTGCTGGTTCGAATACTACCCTTACCAATAAAGATGCCCAGGCGATTGGGCGTCAAATTGAAGGTATTAGCGCTGTTGCACCCAGCGTTAGTAAGCAATACCAATTGGTGTATGGGAATAAAAATTGGATGACAACGGTTCAAGGAACTACGCCTGAGTTTGTGAGTGTTCGTAATTTTAATGTGGAGTTGGGACGATTCTTCTCCAATCAAGAGGTAGATACAAGAACGAGAGTTGCGGTTTTGGGGAAAACCACTGCAGAAAACTTATTCGGTGCAGTTTATCCAGTTGGGCAGACGGTACGAATTAATTCAGCTCCTTTTATCGTAGTTGGCGTATTTGAAGGAAAAGGGCAGTCAGCTGGTGGTATGGACCAGGATGATGTTGTGGTAATTCCCTTAACGACAGCTCAAGAACGCATGATGGGGATTAGCTATATACAAACCATTAGTGTACAGGCCGCTAATCCGGAAAGCATTAATCAGGTGCAAGAAGAAATTACCTCTCTTTTGCGTTCGCGTCATAAGTTAGCAAAAGATATGCCTGATGATTTTACGGTTCGTAATTTAGCTGCAGTGATGGCTACGGCAGAGGAAACGACAAATACGATTACCTTGCTTTTAGGGAATATCGCTGCAATCTCTTTATTAGTTGGTGGTATTGGGATTATGAATATTATGCTGGTATCTGTAACGGAACGTACAAGAGAAATCGGCATTCGTAAAGCACTAGGCGCTACGTACCGCAATATTTTACTGCAGTTTCTTATCGAAGCCATTGTAATTGGCGTAACAGGCGGTTTAATGGGGATTGGATTAGGCATTGGCGCAGCGTATGCCATTTCAGCGATAGCTGGCTGGAATACTGCTATTTCTTCAGGCTCTATTTTAGTGGCCTTTGGATTTTCTGTAGCCATTGGACTCTTTTTTGGTATCTATCCGGCCAGAAAAGCAGCATTATTAGATCCTATTGACGCATTGCGCTATGAATAAAGTGAGTTGTTTGTGGTAAAATAGTTGAAAGGATATGATAAGGGGACAGACAATGGGATATTTCTATTCGTTAATGAATTACTTGAAAACAGACAAGGGAAGGCATGATTGCTTGGACTATATTCGGGCGATTGTGATTATGGCAGCGGTTATGGCTGGTATTCGAATACTGCTTTATACGTTATTGCAGTAGAAGATGTAGTTTTATATAGGAAAAAATAGTCTTGTCTTTTTGAGGTGTGATATAATAAGACAAGACTATTTGTATCGTGGGGAGAACCTTATGTCACATAAAAAGCGTAAAATTGGTATCATGGGTGGTACCTTTGATCCAATACATACTGGTCATTTAGCGACAGCTGAAGCAGTCCGTGTGGAATATGACCTTGAAAGAGTATTATTTATTCCAGCAGCAAATCCACCGCATAAACAGCATTTTCGGGTAACCAAACCACTTCATAGGTATATCATGACTGTATTGGCAACCTATTCCAATCCTCATTTTCATGTATCTCCTATTGAAATAGAACGGCCAGGGTTATCCTATGCGATTGATACCGTATTAGAGCTAATTAAGCAATATGGGGATAACATAGAGTTTTATTTTATTGTTGGCTCAGATACCGTACAAGAATTAGCATCTTGGAAAGACATCGATCGCCTTTTAGAAATATGTCATTTTATTGCTGCCAATCGTCCAGGCAGTGCTTACACACTAGAGGATATAATGAAATCGTTTGGGGAAAAAGGTTTTAAACGGATTCATTCTTTGCCTACTCCTGAGTTAGAGATTTCCTCTACCGATGTACGAGAGAAAGTACGGCAGGGAAGATCAATTAAATATTTTGTTCCTGATAGTGTTGAGACTTATATCTGTAAAGAAAACTTATATAAGGAGTAGTAGAAAAAAGCGTTAAACATACATATTGGGCTTTTGGCAAATAAAGTTAGGCATAAATCCTATCGTTTCGTAGATAATGTTAGTACAATCGTTTTTAGAATTTAACAAAGAAAGGTGATTCCAAATGTCAAAAACACTTTATGTAGGTAATTTACCTTGGTCAACGAGTGATAGTGATTTAGCTGATGTCTTCAAAGAGCATGGCAATGTAATCTCCAGCCGTATTATCACAGATAAGGAAACAGGACGTTCTAGAGGATTTGGGTTTGTAGAAGTAGATGATGCTGATGCTGATAAGATGGTTAGTATGATGAATGGCAGTGATTTTGGTGGACGGCAGATTGTTGTAAATGAAGCAAGACCACGGGAACAATAATTAAAATGTAAGCCTTCTTTATAGGAGGCTTTTATTTTTTAGCAGGGAAATCAACTATTTTGACGAAATGTATACTATTACAGACATAGTTATTTGTGGAATAAATGGTTCAAATTTTAAATATTGTGGTGAAAATATGGATTATGAAGATATTCTAACGGAGCTATCAACACTGTTATCCCCAAAAAGACTGCAGCATTCGATTGGTGTCAGCAAAACAGCAGTGGAAATGGCTGAACGGTTTGGGGGAGATAAGGTTAAAGCCGGCTTAGCAGGTCTTTTGCATGACGCAGCCCGTGAAGTGCCTATCGCCGATCTCTTGCCAAGAGCGCAAGCCTTTGGTATAGTGGTGAGTGATATTGAAAAAGCGCAGCCTATATTATTGCATGCTCCTATTTCAGCCAAGTTGGCTGAAATCAAATTCGGTGTGCGTGATGCAGAAATCTTACAGGCAATTTTTCTGCATACAACAGGAAGTGCGCACATGTCGTTATTAGATAAAATTATTTATTTAGCAGATGTGATTGAACCTAGTCGTAATTTTGAAGGTTTAGAAGAAATTAGGGAAATCGCGCAGAGAGATTTGGATAAGGCACTTCTATTAGCATTAGATCAAAGTATATTTTATATTTTAGAAGAAGGCGGCTTGATTCATCCAGTTACCATTGAAGCTCGAAATGATCTTTTAATCAAGCAGCGTACATTGGTATTGCAAACTACATAGAAAAACTTTTGGTTATGTCTAGAGAGGAGGAAAACGCATGTCACGCCTGCGTCCTCAGCGTCGTAAAATACGTTGGAAGCGATTGTTTTTGCTATTATTGATTTTGTTTACAATGATAACATCTTTATCTTGGGCAGCAGTATATACCTATCAGAAATTTTCGGCAGCACCTGCCCTAAGTACAAAAGTAGAAAGCAGCAAAGTCACCGAAGATAGCCCATATATGAATATATTAGTGATGGGTGTAGATGACGGTGATAATGAGTATCCTGATGCACCTAGACGGTCAGACACAATGATTGTTATCAATATTAATAAAGAAAACGGTGCGCTGCATTTATTATCCATTCCGCGGGATACCCGAGTTGCCATTCAGGGACATAAGGGTGCCGAAAAAATTACCCATGCCTTTTTTTATGGAGGATCTTCTTTAGCCGTAAAGACTGTTGAGCAGTTATTGCAAATTCCCATTCACCAATATATCGTAATTGACTGGCAGGCATTTATTGAGGCTGTAGATATACTAGGCGGAGTTGATTTATATGTAGAAAATGACATGGATTATGAAGATCCTTACGCCGATTTAGCAATTCATCTGAATAAAGGCTACCAGCATTTAGATGGTAATAAGGCGGGCCAATATGTCAGATTTCGCAGTGATGAGCTGGGTGACATTGGCCGAGTACAGCGGCAGCAGCGCTTTTTAAAAGCTATGGTGGAAAAAACAATGAATATGAATACTCTTTTAAAAGTACCATCTCTGCTGCATACGATGAATCAATATATAGCGACAGATATAACGACATTTAAGATGCTAAAGATCGCGAATTCTTTAAAATCCTTTAAGACAAGTGATTTACATGTGGACATGCTGCCAGGAAAGTTTGCTACTATTGACGGTATCAGCTTCTGGAGTCATGACCAGCAGCAGACTCAGCAAATCGTGGATCGTATGCTAACTAGTGAAAATGCTAAGATGAGTGGTATATTTGCGGACCCAAAAAGCAACAATTAAAAGATAAGAACGACATAACAATGTACTATGAAGTGTAATCGTTAAATCGAAAAAGATGAATATTTATTTTTTAGGAGGATTTTTGATGAGTGATACAACTAAGAACTTAGAAGAAATGATTGTGGCGGCGGCTGAGGATAAAAAAGCAACGGATATTGTTGTTCTTAATGTGGATGGTATTTCGTCTGTCGCTGATTTTCATGTGGTATGCAGTGCGAAGTCTAGCATACAAGTACAGGCAATTGCCGATAATATTGAAGATGAACTAAGAAAACAGGGAATTGATCTATTACATAAAGAAGGGCATCGTCAAGGACGCTGGATATTACTGGATTTTGGTACTGGAATTGCGCATGTTTTTGTAGAAGAAGAAAGAGAATACTATAACCTAGAACGTCTTTGGGGGAAAGCGCGGTCAAACGATATAGAAGAGCCGTTGAGTGAAAATAAATAAATTGCCAATGCCTTGGATCGTACGTCTAAGTCTTGGTGGCATAGGTGGTAATTGTAATGGAAACAACAAACAAGCTGACTCCAGGCAGTGTAGTAACGCTAAAAGCAGTCAGAGTGAGTGAATTTGGGATTTTTTTAGATGCTGGGACTGGCAATACAAGTGATGATATTTTACTGCATAAACAGCAGCAAACCACAGATACATTAGCCATTGGGGATGAAATTCCTGTATATTTGTATCAGGATCCTAAAGGGCGTCTGACTGCAAGTATGCGTTTACCTAAAATGCAGGTTGGGCAGGTGGCGAGAGTTACTGTAATCAATACTACCCGTGATGGAGCCTTTGTTGATATTGGTGCTGAGCGTGGCGTATTTATGCCATTTGCTGGTATGCGCGGGAATTTAAAACGCGGTGATAAGGTCTGGGTGAAGCTCTATATCGACAAATCAGGACGACCGGCAGTAAGCATGGAAGTAGAAGATGAGCTGAGAAGGGCTTCTGTCCCTGCAACCGATGCGAAAATTGGTGATATGGTTACTGGTTCCCTTTATAACTATAATGAAGAAGGGGCTTTTATTTTTACAAAAGAGCGCTATATTGCGTTTATGCATACGAGTGAAATTACGACAAGACCTAATGTAGGAGATGAGATTACAGCGCGTATTACTCATGTTCGTGAAGATGGGCGCATCAATGTTTCTATGCGTCCGCTTAAGCAGGATGCAATTGATACGGATGGAGACGCGATACTCTCACTGCTGCATTCTCGTAAAGGTAAAATGCCTTATAGTGATGATACTTCACCTGAAATCATAAAGGAAAAATTTCATATTAGTAAGTCTGCTTTTAAGAGAGCCCTAGGAAGATTAATCAAAACAGGATATATTGAACAGCGTGATGGCTGGACTTATCTTTTAGAAAAAGAGGAAAAATAAAATACATTAGAGATATCTGGACAAGTGATAAGTTGCCAGCCAGTAGAATTATTATAGTATAGGTACGTTTACTTTATATAAGATTATTGTCGTTAAAATGACAATAATCTTATATTTTTGAGGAATTTTACCAGAAAATTAGTTTAAAAAGAAGGAATTATGGGTTTTTACGAGAAATTTAGAAAAGTAAGAAGGTAAACGTAATAGGCAATCGCAAATTGCGATAAGCAATATAAAAACTGGAGGCGTTTCTATGGGTGAGGCTGCTAACGCTAAAAAAGGTATATTATTAGAAACGGGTACAAATGAATTTGAAATTGTAGAATTTACGGTTGGTAAAGTCAATTATGGAATCAATGTTGCGAAGGTGCGAGAAGTAATTAATTTAGTTCCTATTACTCAAATGCCCAATTCCCATCCTTATGTTGATGGTATTTTTACCTTGCGTGGGAGGGTAATGCCATTAGTCAATTTACCACGCTGTTTGGGGACAGAAGATTTAGAAACCAGTACCAAAAATATTATTGTAAGTGAGTTAAATAATTATTTTATCGGCTTCTTAGTCAATGAAGTTTCTCGCATTCATAGAGTTTCTTGGTCCGTTATGGAGCCGCCTCCTAATGTTACGAACTCGGATATGGTTGTCGGGATCATAAAAATGGGCGAGAAAATGGTTATTTTGCTGGATTTCGAAAAGATTGTTGCAGACATTAATCCACAAATTAACATAAAACTGACAACCGTTCCTAAGAGTACAGATGAACTGAAAGAACAGCGGAAAACAAAGAATATCTTTGTAGCAGAAGATTCTAAGATGCTCAGAGACCTATTGGTTGAAACGCTTCATGAATCTGGTTATCTTAATATTACTGCCTATAATAATGGTAAAGATGCATGGGATGCACTAGAGTTATTGGCAAAATCGGAGGCTCCGATTGAAGAAAGCGTCAATTTGCTGATTACGGATATTGAAATGCCGCAGATGGATGGTCATCATTTATTAAAACGCGTTAGGGATGATCGAGCCTTAGCGAAATTGCCAGTTGTTATCTTTTCCTCTTTGATTAACGAGGAAATGCGTCGTAAAGGTGAAGCGATTGGTGCTGACGGCCAGGTTTCTAAGCCTGAAATTGCGCAACTGATTGGTTTGTTAGATGAAAAGTGTCTGTAATAAAAATGTTTCAGCATTTTTATTGACATTATGTAACTAACTATGATAATATAGTTCATGTCGGTAAGAATTTATTGAAATTATTACGGATGTAATAACTAAATTGTGGGGGTGTAGCGCAGTTGGGAGCGCGTCTGAATGGCATTCAGAAGGTCAGCGGTTCGATCCCGCTCATCTCCACCAGTAAATGATAGGCTTCGCGGTTTTTCCGTCGGAGCCTTTTTTGTTTAAAAATTTTATAATTCATTTAAGCAAAAAAATAATGGTCAGAGAAAAAATCTCTGGCCATTTTACTTGCAATCTTGTGTCATAAAGGGATATAATTAGAAATAGATGGAAATTAAAATATCGCCGTGTCTTGGGAGTGTTGTAGCACTCCCAAGCACGAGCAGGTGACCGAAGCACCTACACGTAACAGTAACTGTCCACGACGACAATTCTTATTATACCGTCATTTCATCCTAAATACAAGGATGCCATGGCCCGGATATAGGAATGACGCGGTTTGGCAGGGGCTGAGCGTCTGCATGCAATCAAGTCGAAGCAAAACGCATGTGTAGGTTGAAAAACCTGCACGCGCGTTTTTTAATTTCCCTCTAAAACAGACTGCTGGTTGGCTTCTTCTATCTAAAGAGACGGTTTAGAACTGCAGTGTTTAACAGCACACTCCCGCCGATAGAAGAAACCGCCTGCAGGATGAATAGATGGGGGGATATACATTGGTAGTAGTACAAGGTAAGACAAGGGCAGAATACGTAAGCCGCCGGAGAAGAAGCGCATCAGGGTGTTTCAGATGTGACTGCAACATGGCACGTAAGGATGTGACCCATGTTTAGAACCTACAGAACAACAAACGGAACCATTATGGGGGAAGAAACGGAGAGATCTGATATTAAGCTGAAATGGATTACAGACGTTGAGGGGAATGAATATGTCATGGTGGAGAAGCAAGAGGAACATGCAATATATGATCTTTCGCTAATCGGATATGTGACTAAAATAGTTGACGACGTTTGCTTTAAAGAGTTTAGGGATACGATCTATGCAAGATTTAACAAGCGTAGACAACATTAAAATTCAGCGTATCAGAGCTCCAAGGGGACAGGCTGCTGTCAGGGTATCTGCAAAACCAGCATACCGTGTCAGTGGCCTGCCCTTTTTCTTGCTTGTTTATCTTCTTTCATATTATTTTTTGATTCTCACAAATGTAGTTCTGTACATGCTCGAAATTGCATAACTTAATATATAAAAGAGAATTTGGAATAATATTGAATGGGAGTGTTTCTCATGTTTGAGCAAAAATACGCTACTCGTTTAGTGGCATCATCAGTAGGGGTTGATATACAGGTTATACTTTGGGAATTAATTGCTCAATGGGAGAAGGACGACATCGAACTCGATACCCTTCAGGTTTTTGAGTTATCTATTGAATATGCGGGTGGTGAGGTATTTCAGAAGGTTGTACATAGGCAGGAAGTTCCTCAGCGAGAAGAAACGTTTTATTATAAAACCATTCGATGTCCTATGGATACGGTCATATGGGTTCTAGGCAGCGATGAAGGGGCAGAAATGTTGTTCCCGAATGAAGCGAAAGAATCAACTGTTAGTACCTCATAAAAAAATGAATTTCTGCATATAAATATAAGAAGGAGATTCTTCTTATTGAATGAGCATACGTTTATGAATCCCAATGTTTTTAGTGAGGGTTCAAAGTGGTGAGCTTTTGATAAGTAATAGCTAGATTCAGATAATAAATCGTTTCCTGTATCTGAATGAAATCTTCTTTATTTTTTGCATATTATTGAGGAAGGAGAATGACATGAGCAAAGACATTATTTCTTATACTTTAACTCATGATGAATTAGAATCAATGCTGTCATCTGAGTATGGTACAAAGGTTGAGCCAGTAGATTTAAAGCAGCTTACGAAGCAAAAAATGAATCAGCAAAGAATGAGAATGATGGAAAAGAACGGGTATAAGAGGTAATATTAAAAGGAGCTGTCTCAAAATAGGTTTTTAAAACCTATTTGAGATAGCTCTTTCTTTGTATCCCTAACCGAATAGGGTATTTTCTCTTTTTTGCGAATTAAGTGGAGTAAAGTAGGCATAGCAAAGCTAGAGGAGCATTATGCCCCTCATAAATTGCTGTGCCTGCAACCTTTTAGGCGGTCTTTTTTTCGTGTAGCATTTTTCCGCACCGTTGTTGCTGTATTTTGTTATGTAGTTTATTTAAGTTATAGCCCATCGCCAAGAACAAGAATTCAGTCCTAACGCTTTGCTTGCCACGCAGCAAGAATCTTCTAAATCGATGGTTTTCTTTCAATATTCCAAAGGCACCCTCTACTTGAATC
>NZ_FOTS01000011.1 GCF_900114615.1 Pelosinus propionicus DSM 13327
TGTAGAGATTATTCATATAACCATAAACGATAATTTTGAAAAGCATTTTAGGTGAGACTACTGATTTTCTGCCTTTACGAGAATACGCTTTGTATAACAGCGAATAATCAAGTTGATCCATTATCTTACTTAACAGCCTGACCGAATCGTTTTCTGGTATGAGGATTTCGATAGGAAGCGGTAAAACTAGTTGATATGAATTTGTTTTTGTTGTAGGATTTATATGTGTAAAGTTTTTCATAGCAGTTTAATTCTACACCAAGAGGCAGGTTCTTCGGAACCTGCCTCTTGTATTTTTAATACATATAAGGGACTATCTCAATTTCTTATTGAGACAGCCCCTTTTTTATCTTTTTTTAGAAGAAGAATTCAGCTTGTGCTTGATAGAAATTAACTTTATCGGAGGATACAGTGTCAACTGTTGGTTGAATTTTAGCATACTTTACACGAAGTACAGTATTTAGTACTGGAGTATAGTTGAAACCTACTTCATAACCTTTACCACCATTTTTCTTTCCTAATGCAGTGTATACACCATTAAATGTAGTAGCAGGTGCTACAGCACCTTCGATGTTACGGTATTGAACCCATGCGCCATAAGATCCAACTTTACTTTTGTTAGCACCTTTGTAGCCAATTTGAGCAAAGTATGCTGTATCTTCATCACTAGCATCGGAATCTCCATAAGAACCTGATAAATTGAAATTAGTTGCAAATTGAGTTTTGAAGCCTGCTTCCCAAATTTTACGAGTGTCCTCACCAACAGCAAAAGAATTAGCATTATCTTTATCTTCATATTGATAATAACCACCATTAAGAGTAGTAGCTTTTGACGCTGAATAGTTTAGACCTAGACCAGTTACGGTCAAATAATTAGAGGCACCCAAGACTTTGTTATTTTCTTTGCCATAAAATACATTTGCTTTTAGCACATTACCTACTGCAACATTTACACCATTTAACGTGCTATCAATCAGCATACCATTACCTAAAAAATAATCAAAACGACCGGCGGTAACAGTAGTGCCTGCGATTTGTCCTTTTACATAGGCATTATCCATAGTTACCTCAGTATCGCCTTCGCCCTTTAAATTATTAACGGATTGCAAACGACCATAGTACTGCCATTGATCATTGATATTACCATTCAGATGTATCCGAGTACGTAATTTATAGCTTGCAATACTATCACTATAATCTTCATATCTCAAACGAGCTTCACCAGTTACTCTGATAGTGGAAGAATTTTTTTCTAATTTTGTTACACGAACATTTAAGCCTTCTAATTCTTCAGCAAATTCTACGGACAATTTGTCGATAGAAGCTTTTTGTTCAGCAGTTGCTTTGTCGGATTTTGCCATTGCTTTTGCAACGATTTGTGCCATTTCATAACGGCTGATGGTTTTGTCGCCTTTGAAAGTTCCATCGCCATAACCGTCAACGATACCAGCGCTAGCTAGCTTTGTTACCGCGTCATAGGACCAATGTTTTGCAGGAACGTCTACGAAAGGATTGGATGCAGCGAATGATGTACCAGCTACGCCAAGTACCATTGCAGCTGCCAGGGAAGCTACTAATTTCTTTTTCATGTTTGAATCTCTCCTTAGGTTTTTTTATTTTTGTTCGGTGATCTTACATGATAAGCCTAAGAAGGGTTCCTAATTGAGTGTCCATGTTTCCTCAATCTCTCCTACTTAGTACTATTTTATGTAAGATCTTACCTTACTTTCTAGTATATTCTCCATAATATATTATTTTCCTTCTTACTATTATGTATTTTTTTAAAAAAATGTTAACTTTTCGCTAATTATTTGTTAACAATTTCCAGATAGCGTTCTGCCAGTATTACAGCAACATAGTCATCAACAGGCTGAGGCGGTGTTTGCATGGTCACAGGTATCAGGCGCCAAAAGCCCTGAGGGGGATTTTCCTGCCAGTAGCGGCGGCGGCCATCGTCGGTCGTTCGGTATTCATCTACTAAAGTCACTTCAAGGGACTGTCCATTTATCAGGATTTTTTCTAACAGATTTTTGGCATCTTTGCTTGAAGTGCCATTTCCCATAATCACGGTTTTCGTATGGTACGTGTTAAGCCACTCTTGAATAATGAAAGGTAAGTCCTGGGTTGATATGATATTCTTTTGTAAAACCCCTTTCTCTTGATGGACTGCAGCAATGCCACATTTTTCTCGTCCTGGGTCGATGCTGATAATGGTTTGGTTAGTGGTCACGACACACCCCGCCTTTCAGGCACCCCTCTCTAGAGGGGAATCTATTATGAGAGAGCCCTCCTCTAGAAGGAATTTTCTATAATAAGATTACTGTTCTATTTCTTTTGTTAGATTCCTTTGAAGCCTTTCGTATTTTTTGATTTGATGCCATAGTTATATAACTATAGTGATTACAAGCTTCTACTTTATATACCCGCACCTGTACAAAAAAGTCATCCACCTAATTAAAAGGTGGATGACTGCGAAAATTGAATTGATTTATGCAAATTAGAATTTAGCTTCATAAACTAGGCCACCTGCCATAGTAGCGATCATGTCGTTTCGGTCAAATTTTGAATCTGCCCATTTTTCTTTTGCGTATGCTACTGTCCACACTGTTAAAAATCGCTCAACAGCTGTTAATTTCGTTTGCTTCTTTAACTGATCATTCATGATGTACCCCAAACCTAAATGAGCCCATTTATCCATCGCCATAGAGTCTTCAATTTCATGCACAGTATTTTCTGCACTACAAACCGGTATCATCAAAGTAACTATCAAAATGCATAGTATAACAATTCGCATAAAGAATTCTCCCTTTTCTACTTTAACTTATAAAGTTCATTATTTAATTCATCTCTTACCATCTATACTAATTGCAGCATCTATAAAAACTTAAAAGTTACTTTTATATCTTAATAGAACACAATTTGAATTGCATTTGTATTTCCTCTATTGCGATCAAAACGTAAAGAACCGCTGGCATAAAGCCAGCGGTATAAGATATTTTTTTAGAAGAAGAATTCAGCTTGTGCTAGATAATACTTTGTCTTATCAGAAGAACTCCCATCAGTTGTTGCTTTCAAATCAGCATATTTGACGGTAAGAACAGTGTTCAAAACGGGAGTATAACTTAAACCAATCTCATACCCTTTGCCTCCGTCAGCTTGAGAATCAAATGCATATGGACCATCAAAGGTAGTTTTAGGAGCTGCATTTGCTTCTAAATGGCGATAGTTCACCCACGCACCATAGGAGCCAACTGCAGATTGTTCTGCACCTTTATAGGCAATTTCGCCATAGTAAGCAGTATCATCTGTACTAGCATCAGACTTACCATAAGAGCCAGTTAATGAGAAATTAGATGATAGTTGTGTTTTAAATCCAGCTTCCCAAATTTTTCGTTTATCTCCATCACTACCAAAATAACTAGCATCATCTTTATTTTCGAATTGATAATAACCACCATTTACACTAGTCGCTTTAGAAGCTGCATAATCTAAGCCTATACCAGCCACAGTCAAATGCGGACCATCACTAGCGCCAAACACATCATCATTATTATCTTTGCCATAGAAGAGATTACCTTTTACTACATTACCAACTTCAACGTTAATACCATTTAGTGTACTATCAATCATTAATCCGTTATTCAAGAAGTAATCAAATCGTCCTATTGTAGCGGTAGTGCCTAAGATTGGCCCTTTAACGAAAGCATTATCCATGGTTACTTGTGTATCGCCTTCACCTTTTAAGTTATTCTCAGCTTGCAGGCGACCATAGTATGACCATTCATCATTAATTGCACCATCAAGATTGATACGTGACCGCAAGTTAAACCCACTATCTGTTTTATCCGTATCTTCATATTTTAAACGAGCCTCTCCGCTCACTTTAATAGTCGAAGAATTTTTTTCTAATTTCGTTACGCGAACATTAAGTCCTTCTAATTCTTCAGCAAATTCTACAGATAATTTGTCGATAGAAGCCTTTTGCTCAGCCGTTGCTTTGTCAGAATGAGCCAGTGCCTTAGCAACGATTTGAGCCATTTCATAACGGCTGATGGTTTTATCGCCTCGGAAAGTACCATCGCCATAACCATCTACGATACCAGCATTAGCTAATTTAGTTACCGCATCATAAGACCAATGTTTTGCAGGGACGTCTACGAAGGGATTGGATGCTGCAAATGATGTACCAGCTACTCCAAGTACCATTGCAGCTGCGAGGGAAGCTACCATTTTTTTGTTCATATTCGATTTCTCCTTAGGTTTATTTTTTGTTTTACCTTGAGTGAAATCTAAAAGGCTGATTTTGAGTTTCCAAGTTTCCTCAACTCCACACATTTTAGAAAGATCATCACTCTCGTCTATTTACTACGATCTAAAAGATATAGCAAATAGATTGTTATCAAATACATTTTAATTATTTGATATTGATTATCATTCTATATATTTTAAAAATATCCTGCTGCTGCTACTTATTTATTTCATTTTTCTTGAGATATTGACGAAACGTAAGAAATGAAGAATACAATGGCCTAGGAACAGGATAAAAAAAGCACCCCGAAGGGTGCTTTTGTAAAGAGTATCTTAGAATTTTACGTTAACAGCTGCAGAAGTACGTGCATTCATGTTATCGAAATCTTGATATTTTACTTTTAAATCAGCGTTCTTAGTAAGAGATTTGTCAAATTGATATTCCATACCTTTAATTGCTTGATCGGTAGGAAGAGCAATTACATCTGCGCTAGAGTAAGCGTTGTAAACACCTGCATCCGCATCTCTGTGAAGTACTGTTAATCCAAGTTTATTAAGCTTCACACCAAAAGCAGTAGCATCAGCATCATTGGAATCGTTTTTAACATAGTCAGCAAGAGCAGTTACACCACTAGTGATAGGAGCTGAACCATTGATTCCGTATGCTTTGTTATCACCATTTTTCAGGTAATCAGCAGTGATTTTAGCACCAAAAATATTAGCGCCGTATTCAGCAGCATACATGCGTTCTGAATCTGCATCACTAGTACCAGTGTTATTACCAGCATACAATTTCAAGCCACCAGCTTGTAATCCAAGACCAGTCATTTTGTCGTCAAACATAATACCTGAACCTAGAAGAACATCTTGACGACCCACTGTAGCATCAGCACCAAGAGCATTGAAAGATACGTTAGCAGTATCTAATTTAATTCCAACGTTTTGGTTGTTTTCATTAGGTTGGAAAGTTCCGCTTAAGCGAGCATTATACTTAACGTCATCATTGATGTTACCATCAAAGGAAACACGAGTACGAAGATCAGTTTTGTCGTTTTCATCTTCTACATTTGTATAACGTACGCGAGCATCACCAGAGATTTTTACCATTTTGTCAATTTGATCTTGCATACCTTCTACTTTTACGCCCAACGTGTTTAATTCAGTAGCAAATTCTTTGGATAATTGATCTACAGTTGCTTTTTGGTCTGCATTCAAAGATTTAGTCATAGCATTTGCTACGATTTGAGCCATTTCATAACGAGTAACGGTTTTGTCTCCTCTGAAAGTACCATCGCCGTAACCTTCAACTACACCAGCTTGAGCCAATTTGTTTACTGCATCGTAAGACCAGTGTTTTGCAGGTACATCGGAAAATGGGTTTGCGAATGCTGGTACTGCCATGCTAGCAGCTAGTGCAGTAGTCACTGCTACTTTTAAAAGTTTCTTGTTCATTTGGAAAGATCCCCCTTAAAATGTTGTTTTTTTCGCGGGTGCTACCACCAACATGATAAGAGCTATTGAATTAAGGAGTGTTTCATGAGTTTCCACGTTTCCTCATAATAACAGTCATCCTTCATCATCTATCCCTTTCATGTCCCTGTCGCTTTTTACAGGTTCTAGTTTACATAATTCTATATATCTTTTTTTATTCCTGCTTAACATCTATGTGTAAATATTGGTAATTTCCTTTATTTACAATGCATGACTATTTAGTCATCAAATATTAAAAAATATATATTGTTTACATAAACTTTATAACTATCTATTTCGCCAAAAGAAAAAAGAATCCTGCTTTAAAAGCAGAATTCTCCTCTGGTACTTTCTGTAAAATGGCTCTAGCCTTATTTAGGAACTTCTTGAATGTGCAATTCAATCTTTAAAGGACCAGCTGTGTATATATCATTTTTGGCCGTTGCTGTAATCGTTACTTTACCGCTATACCGTTTTACTTTATTGACCGCATCATAAAAATCTGCCCCATTGATAGCGCCCACTGTCCCCTGAATAGGATCTGGCAATATCCCTTTTTCTACTGCTGAAGCATTCACTTTCTGTAAAAAAGCCATGACACTTTCCTCTGGGTGCGCTGCTTTAGAACCGCCTTCGATAGTAGCCATGTAAATGGTCTCCTCCTGGGCATAAATCAAACGATTGGGGAATATCCCAATTTGACCAACAACAGGCTCTCCATATACCGTGTTGCCTCCTGCAGAGATTCGGACAATCACGTCTTCTGGATGATTCACTAAGGCAGCAACAATTTTATCAAAATCTTCCTGGGCAATCCATAAGATTCCCAGATTTTTATTTTCAATACCTAATTTGTTAATAATCCCTTGATTTGTTGTATAAATAGCTTCCCTTAATGCTCGTTCTGTATCCGCTTTACTTTCACCACCGGGAAGGGTAAAGGTAGATAGAATTTCACCTGCGCGATAGATAATAGAACCTTCCCGAACAACCTGGATGCCTTCTCCTAGCTTGGTTGTTAATTGATTTAAGCGATCCACATCCTGTTCTAAGGTGAATTTAGATTGATTTAGTGATTGGACACGCAGATCCAGCTGATTTTTGGTCTCCTGCAAGGTCGTTAAAGCTTGCTTGGAAGTTTCTAAATCTCCTTTTGCTTGCTCTAATTCTAAGGCAGTGCGGTCACGCTGGGAAATTACCTCTGTTAGTTCACTGCTAATGGCTCGCAAACGCTCTGCTGTATCTTTTACTTTCAGCGACAAAGCAGCATATTCCGCATTCTTAGATTCAAGAGCAATACGGCTAGTATCCAATTCGACATTTTTACTGGCTACCTCCTGGGATAACGTAGACAGTTTTTGTGCTAAGGCTTCCATGCCAAAAAGAGCGGTACGCACATCCTTAGATACTAATGATAATACACCAATGGTAGACCCAGTAATCAGAATGCCAGTAATAATTGTAACAACAATAGAGGTGTGCTTGGGGCGCAGACCAAAAATACTCAATTTCTTCTTTCCAACTTTTGTACCCAATTTGTCACCAATATAGGCAATCGCTCCGCCTGTAATGGCTAAAACGGCAATGAGTGTAAAACCATACATGATGTGTGTACCTCCTTTCTGAGAAAAACGATTTTAAAGCACGAAGGAATTTTTAAACCGCAGAGGCGCAGAGGGCGCTGAGGAGATTATAAATATACCTCACATCTTTTCTCAGTGATCTCTGTGCCTCTGCGGTTCGTTACATCCTCACCGTGAGGCTTTGCGCACTAGAAGCGCACCTGCAATGATACCAATGATGTTTGGTACCCAAGCAGCAAGAACCACAGGAAGGGCACCGCCTTGTCCCAATGCCGTGAAAACAGTCATAATTGCATAATATACAAAAATGATAATAATGCTAATTCCAAGACCGATGGAGGAACTAGAGCGATTAGGCTGCAGCCCTAATGGTGTGCCAATCAATGCAAAAACAAAGCTGGCTACGGGAATCGCTAATCGCTGCTGTAATTCCATCTCATATTTTTTGGCATTAACATATTCCCTTTGTAATATTTTTATATGCTGTTTTAATTCTTTAATGGTCATTTCATCTGGTTTTTTCTGTTCCCTAGAAATAGCACTTGGTGCTTTTGCCATTGGCATGATCTGCTGTTCAAAGTGCATCGTACGCTCAAGATTTCCTTCAGCCGTCAAATCATGAATAATCCCATTGATCATAGTCCAATGATTATCCTGCCATACAGCTTTTTCTGCATTTTCTACCCGCACTAAGGTGCCATTCTCAAATTCTTGCATGGCTACCGCATACATCGTATTCGTCTCTTCTTCAAATTTACGAGCGTAGGTTAATCGTTCTAGCATGTCGCCTTTGACATCTTTAATGATGATATGTTCCTGAGATTTAGGAGCTGTATTTCTTTGGATTTCATAACGGACTACATAATTATAAGCTGAATTGGACTGAGGAACTACCATTTCAGAGAAAAAGACAGCAAAGATGCTAACAAAAAAGGCAATTACGAACACAGGGGCAGATAACCGATAGAAGCTAATCCCCCCAGAACGCATCGCAGTAATTTCACTAGAACCAGATAATCGGCCAAAAGCTAACAATGCTGCAAGCAGCATCGACATAGGAAAAGTTAAAACGACAATTGGCGGCAAGCTATAAATGAATAACTTGACTACAGAACTTAAAGAAGCACCATATTGAGTTACATATTGGGCAATTTTCATTAAAGTACTTGTACCAATAAAAACACTTGAAAAAGAAGCAATACCAAATATAAACGGACCTAGTAGTTCTTTGACTATATATTTATCAAGTATACGCATACAATTCTCCCTACTATTTTAAGCTGAAATTCTCTCCAAGGTAGAATTTCTTAGCGATTTCACTATTTGCTATGGTTATAGCATCACCATGAATCAAAATCTGCCCCTCGTTCAAAATATATGCACGATCTACAATGCTTAATGTCTCCCGCACATTGTGATCTGTAATAAGCACACCAATTCCTCGTTGTTTTAGGTAGCTAATAATCTGCTGAATATCAGCTACAGCAATAGGATCAACTCCAGCAAAAGGTTCATCCAGCAAGATGAAGGCCGGATCCGTAGTTAAGCAGCGAGCAATCTCCACGCGGCGACGCTCTCCTCCAGAGAGCTGGGAACCTTTTCGTTTTGCAACATGATTGATATTAAATTCATCTAGTAGACTTTCTGCCTTTTCCTTACGCTGAGAAGCATTCAGTCTAGTAGTTTCTAGAATTGCCATAATATTATCTTCTACTGTAAGTTTGCGAAATACAGATGCCTCTTGAGGAAGATATCCGACTCCAAAGCTGGAACGTCGGTACATGGGCATATCAGTTACATCTTGGTCATTAATGACAATCATACCATCATTAGGGCGTTCTAGACCAACAATCATATAAAATGTAGTGGTTTTACCGGCACCATTTGGTCCCAATAAACCAACAACCTCGCCCTGATTGACTCTAAGACTAACACCATCTACTACGTTGCGATCTTTATAGGTTTTTACTAAGTTAAATGTTTCAATATACATATGAAAACTCCTTGCTATAAGGATTAAATACTATTTGGGAACCGCAGAGGCGCAGAGTACACAGAAAAAAAGATAAATTAATCACTTTGAACCACAAAGACGCAAAGGAGAGTATTTATACTCTTCTGATCTACCCTCTGTGTTTTTTGCGGATCTCTGCGTCCTCTGCGTTACATTCTCCTACTACTTTCTACTGCGGAGTTATGACTAATTTGCTACGGCCTTGGACATCTATGACTTTATTGTCCAGATATAGGGTCAAGGTGTTTCCAGTTAGTACATTACCATCTTGAACTGCTCTGGCATTACCAGTTAAAACGGTTTTGCCCTGTTGCTCTTTACTGCCATAATATACAGCCTGATCTGCTACTGCATCTAGTTTGCGAGTGTCACTAACAATGTGTACATCACCCTGGGCGACGGCACGATCTTCACTAAAGAAAGATTCAATTTGATTGGCTGTCAAGATCGTATCTTCTGTTTTCAAACGTGCCCAACCCGTCACAATAGCATACTGCTTGTCAGCATAATAATCAATTTTAGGACCATCCAATCGACTGCTCCCTTTGGTCAATATGGGGTTACCAATGGCAACGATGTGATTATTATCATAGGAATTCACTTCTTCTGCCAACAAGGTGGCATCTTCTTGCACAACCTGGACACCACCGTATATATGAGCTTCTTTTGTTTTGCTGTTATATTCTGCATTCGTACCCGTCATTACAGCATTTTCCTGTACCATGCGAACATTTCCCTGGGCTACCATAACGCCTTTTACGGAATCATATTCGATCGTATCTGCCGCCAGTTCTACTGGTTTATTGGAAGCCGCATATCCGTATGAAATTACGCTAAGGGAGAGTATAAACCCGAGAGTTATATGCACTATTTTAGACTTCATCTAGCCACTCCTCCTTTTACTACCTTAGCATTGCCAAATACTTTTATTTTCTCCATATTGGAATCACTTTCTATTTTATCCCCAGTAAGCACTGCATCATCTTTTGTAAGAACAACATTGCCAGAACCATATATTTTTTGTTCTGAACTCGACCAACGAGCTTCAGTAGCTGTAAAAGTTGTGCCGTCACTTGCTGTCGCCTGGACTTTCACAGACATGATGATCTCTTTTGTCTGGCTATTCATAAACGCCTCTGGTGCTGTGATCTCGATTTTACCACCTTTTTCCTGATAAAAGGTTCCTACCAGATTTTTTAATTGCACATTTTTTGTATCCACATCAATTTCAATAAACTCAGCCTTTAATTCCCATAAAGGTTTTCCATCCTTTTGTTCCATGATGGAATTTCCCACATAGGCCAACTTTGAGGTTTGTTGATCCTTTGGTTGCACTGGAGGAGTTTGAGCAAGCGGTTCATCTTTTAAAAAGTAATATAAGCCACTTACTATTATTATACAGGCAAGAATTATTCCTGCTTTCTTTTTCATGCCTGCTTACCTATCCTTTCGGAAGACATATTTTGTTTATACTCCACATCTGTCTCAGAATATGCTGTATTCCAGCGTCTTTGAAACCATAGCCATTCATCAGGATATTCTCGAATGGTATTTTCAATAATGTTCGTCATCTTGACTGTAATTTTATAGTTATCTTCTTCTTCATTACCTGTATCTTCATAATAAAATGGTTTATGAATGATAATTCGATGTCCGCCTTCGGGTTTACGAACCATAAAAACCGGTACAACGGGAGCCTTAAATTTTTTGGCAAATACTGTTGGTCCGGTTGGAGTAGAAGACATTTTACCTAGAAATTCAATGAATAAACCTGTAGTGCCTGCATCCTGGTCCGCTAAAAACCCAAGAATCTTACCTTTTTTTAATGCTCTTGCCGCACTGACTAATTCTGTAGTACCTCGGGCAAAAATTTCAATCCCTGCCATTTCACGGTATTCATTTAAAATCCTGGTATGCTGATCATTGGGCTGACGCTTAATCACAGCAGCCAGTGGAAATCCATCCATTGCCAAAGAGGCTCCCAGCCATTCCCAATTCCCTACATGAGCGGTAAGCAGCACCACACCTCGCCCTTGCTCAACTGCTTCAGTAAGAAAATGACGATTTTCTATCGTAATATATTGATGCAACCTTTCTAACGTGAGAGCAGGCATATACAGCATCTCTACAAAAGTTTGTCCCAATTTCATAAACAAACTGTCAATATGCTTTTCTGCCGTTTCTAACGAAATTCCCAGCGACTCTTGTATCTGCAGTAAGGCTCGTCGCCTCTGTCGTGCAGCAATACGATAATATAGTTTCCCCAGAATCTTCCCTAGCCATAAAACACCTTTATACGGTAATAAACAGATAAAAGAACTTAATATCTTTAGTAAATAGTACTGCCAAGCATTAGACATTGGCGACCTCCTTTCTGTAGGGGATGAACACACCCCGCCTACGCCCCTTCAAAAGAAGGGAATTATTATTGTCTGCTTTCGATGTTGCCGCCTTGTAGGTAGGAATTGATGATATCGTTCCATTTCCCTTGGGTTTTTAGAATAAACTCAACCACTTCTCGCACGGCCCCTTGACCGCCCTGTTTAGTGGTTATGAAGTGGGCATGCTGCTTCACTTCCGGTACAGCATTGGCTACCGCGCAGGCCAATCCAACTTGACTCATAATTGACAAATCCAGCAAATCATCTCCCACATAAGCCACTTCATCCGAACACAAGCTGTATTTGTTTAGCAGAACAGAAAGCGTTTCTAACTTATCTCTAGCCCCCTGATGTACATCCATAATCTTTAGTTCAATGCTGCGTAAATGAACAATTTGGCTTTCGCGTCCCGTGATGATAGCCGTTTTCATGCCTGCTTGATGTGCAAGTGCAATGCCCAATCCATCATGAGAGTGAAAATTCTTCAGCAATTCTCCGGTAGTGCCAAAAATAATATGACCATCTGTCAATACGCCATCTACATCTAATACCAGAAGCTTAATATTTTTAACACAAGCTTCTATACCCATTATACCACTCCTTGACGTAATAAGTCAGTAAGGTGAATAATACCAATCGTTTTATTATTCACATCCACCACCGGGAGTACCGTAATGGGACGCGGATGATTCTTTTCCATGACGGAAAGAGCTTGAGCTGCTAACTTATTAGCAGTAATGGTGCGAGGATTTTTAGTCATGATACTATCTACCTTCTTATCTAAGAATTCATGACCATGCTCCAATCCTCTGCGTATATCGCCATCGGTAATAATACCCACTAAATGACCGTCTTGATCTACAACATTTGTCGCACCAAGCCCTTTACCAGTAATAACAAATAATGCTTCTTTCACAGTATTATCCAACGTAACCACCGGATTTTCTTCTCCTGCATGCATTACATTTTCCACTGTTAAGAGTAATTTACGGCCTAATGATCCCCCTGGATGAAATACTGCAAAGTCTTCTGGAGTAAATTTACGTTCCGATAATAAAGCGATGGCTAAGGCATCCCCCATAGCCAATGTTGCAATCGCACTAGCTGTTGGTGCCAGCCCTAGAGGGCATGCTTCTTTTTCTACAGCGGTATCTAAGAATATATCTGCATTTTTCCCCATTGTAGATTCTTCGCAGCCGCACATAGCAATGATTCTGGCACCGATTCGCTTAATGGCAGGAAAGATGCTGACGACTTCTGCGGTTTCACCACTATTGGACAACGCTAGTACGATATCATTAGCTGTGACCATCCCTAAATCTCCATGGATGCCTTCTGCAGGATGAAGAAAATAAGCAGGAGTCCCAGTACTGGCAAATGTTGCAGCAATCTTTCTACCAATATGACCTGATTTCCCCATCCCAGTAATAATCACTCTTCCCGAGCATTCTAAAATCATTGTCACCGCTGCCGTAAATTGACCATTAATTCGAGGAATTAAGCTCTCAATGGCTGCAGCTTCAATTGCCAATACTTCTTTTGCCTGTTCAATAATCATAGTAATTACCTCCTTGAAATTTTAAAAATTGAAACACAAAGAGCACAAAGTTAGCCATCCTCTTGTGCTATCTTGCACTGCGACAGCGTCTTAGTGTCCTTTGTGTTTCTAGATTCTTTGTTGTTTTTTCTATTATTTGTGCTTCCTAACTACATGATCAAGAGCTTGGACATCTTTCAATAATTCTTCTAATTGCTCAATATATAACATGTTAGGCCCATCAGACAGAGCTTCAGCAGGATTATCATGAACTTCCATGAATAAGGCATCAACTCCTACTGCTACAGCTGCTCGAGTCAAATAAGGCACAAATTCTCGCTGTCCACTGGAAGTCGTTCCTGCTCCTCCCGGCAATTGTACACTATGAGTCGCATCAAAAACAATCGGATAGCCAAAAGATCTCATAATGGGTAAGGAACGCATATCGGCAACTAGATTATTGTAGCCGAAACTTGCACCTCGCTCTGTAAGAAGAATATTTTCATTGCCTGCCTCACGAATTTTGGCAACAACATTTTTCATATCATTTGGTGCTAAGAATTGTCCTTTTTTCACATTAATGACTTTGCCAGTCTTTGCTGCATCGTTTAGTAAATCGGTCTGACGGCATAAAAAAGCCGGAATTTGTAAGATATCTAATACTTCGGCTGCCGGACTTACTTGCTCACTGGAATGAATATCACTTACGACAGGAACATCTAACTCTTTTTTAATGTGGCTAAGCATAGCTAAACCTTCTGTAAGGCCTGGCCCTCGAAAAGAGGAATAAGAGGAACGGTTGGCTTTATCAAAGGATGCTTTAAAGATATATGGTATTCCCAGTCTAGTGGTAATTTCTTTGATTGCCTTACCAATTTTTAACGTACGGTCCAATCCTTCAATCACACAAGGACCAGCAATCAAAACAATAGGATTTTTTGCTCCTACTGTTATAGAACCAATATTAACTGTATTCATAGAAAAACCTCCTGCTTAATGTTAGTTAGCATATTTCAAATATATAAACCAGAAAAAGATTGACGATGCTTCAAATAAAATATTAAACCATACCTTCACAGCCCAGCACTTTTTCTCCTAAGTTAGATTTTCCCCTATGATCCTAATTCTTCAGCATCAAATTTACTTTTTCTAGATCTTCTATGGTATCTACGCCAATGGACTTGAAATTGGTTTCAATTACTTTTATGCGATAGCCATGCTCTAAGGCGCGTAATTGTTCTAATGATTCCGTCTTTTCCAAAGGAGTAGGAGCCAACTTGGCATATTTCAGCAAGAAATCTCGCCGATATGCATAAATTCCAATATGCTTAAAAACTGGCAAGCCAATCTCCACACGAGGATAAGGGATCAGTGAACGAGAGAAATATAGGGCATAACCTTGTAAATCCGTTATTACTTTTACGGCGCTGGGAACCTGGTACTCACTTTTATCCATTTTCGTCATTAACGTAGCCATGTTTAGATCCGGCTGATTATCAAAAGCACTAGCCAATTGATCAATCACCTCTGGCTCGATCATAGGCTCGTCCCCTTGGACATTTATAATTAAATCCACATCGGGGCATTGCTCTGCCACCTCCGCCAGCCGATCAGTACCTGTAGGATGATCGGCAGATGTTAATAGAACTTCACCGCCAAATGCTTTAACCGCTTCCAATACTAGAGGATGATCCGTTGCCACAATTACACGCTGGGGCGTTTTGGCCAAGGAAGCCCTTTCATACACATGTTGGATCATTGGCTTGCCAGCTATATCAGCTAAAGGCTTACCCGGAAGCCGAGTAGACGAATATCGTGCTGGAATGACACATACTACATTCATATAGAAAACCTCCTTTATTCTACACCATCCTGCTTTTTTTCAACTTTCTTAATTAAACTCATAAGTTCCTCATAGCCTTCTGTAAAGAATACAGCAATACTTAGGACATATAAAGGCAATGGTCGATCAGAGTGAATAAATTCTGCTGGAATCTTTACCGCATCTTTTTCGGTAGTAACCAAGGCATATACCCCTTCATCTACAGCTTTTTGCATAATATACTGCATTTCTGCCATAGTATAGTCATGATGATCAGCATATCTAACACCGCATACGTCTGATACGCCAAGATCTAAAATGGTCTGCTCAAAAGAAGACGGATTGCCGATAGCTGAAAAAGCTAATACTTTATGATCGCGGACACTTTCCAATGGCACGTTCTTGCGCCCAAGTGTTCCTTTATACCACTCTTCAATTTCCACGAAACAACGAGGTTTATGAATACTTTCCACAACTAATGCCTTTTTGTTGTATTGATTCAAAGTATTATAAATCATTTCCCTTGCCTCAAGGCTTGACTGATCAATTTTTGTCAATAAAAAGATTTGCGCTCGAGATAAATTAGATAAAGGTTCTCGCAGCGTCCCCCTTGGCAGCATAAACTGATTGCCAAACATGTTTAGAGAATCAATGAGTACAAAATCTAAATCGCGTGCCAATTTCCAATGCTGAAATCCATCATCTAAGATTATGACATCTGCTTTTAGCTCATTCACAGCATATTCTCCTGTAACAATACGATTGCTCCCAATAACCACTGAAACCTTGGGCAAACTTTTCGCTAATAAATAAGCTTCATCGCCAGCTTCTGCTGCAGACATATAAATTTTTTCTCCATCTGAAACCAGACCAATTTGTCCTCTCCATCCTGCCCGATAGCCACGATTTAAAATGACGACTCGATATCCCATATCTCGAATAATCGTAGCCAATCGCTGAGCAGTAGGAGTCTTACCAGTTCCGCCCACTGTAATATTTCCTAGACTAATCACATGGCAATTCAGCTTGTGCTGCGTTAAAATTCCATACTTATATAAGGCTAGCTTACAAAGCACAGCCCAGCCATAAATAATAGAGAAAATGTGTAGTACACCTAACAGGAAATCAGTAAGAATGCCTGGTTCTTCACCATGTACTAATCGATATAAATAAAGTTGTATTTCTTCACGTTGGCGCATACTTGTTCCGCCTTTGTTCAATTTATTCGTCCCAATAACTCTTTAAGATACATCACGCTTTTACGTGAAGCTCCACGATTTTCTTCAATAATCGTAAATGTTTCTTGAGACATCGTTAACCGTAATTCTTCATTATTTAAAAGCTCTAAAAACGTTGTACCTAACGTTTCAGCATCATATACCGTCACGCATGCCTGCCTACCAGAAAACAATGCATAGGTCTCCTTGAAATTAAACATATGTGGACCAACCAGAATCGGTTTACCATGCGCTGCTGGTTCTAAAATATTGTGACCACCTTTTGGCACAAGACTGCCCCCTACGTAAATGGCAGCGCCAATACTGTATACCTTCCCTAATTCTCCAATGGTGTCCAGCACAATAATGTCATGCTGTGCACAAAGTTGCTGAGAAAATTTAGTTCTAAGTATTCCTGTAAAGCCATAGGTTGCGGCCAAGTTAACAATTTCTTCGCTGCGTATAATATCTCGCGGTGCGATCAGCAGCTTGGCACTTGGGTAAGATTCTCGTATCTTTTGAAAGGCAACAAGCAATATTTCTTCTTCTCCAGGATGAGTACTGCCGGCTACTATAACCGGAACAGAATCTTCAATTCCCATTCCTTGACGCAAGGCTTGCTGTTCCTCATGAGTAACATTCGTATAGGTTTGATCAAATTTAGTGTTACCCGTAACAACAACTCGTTGTACATCTGCTCCCAGACGAATGATGTACTGTGCATCAATAGTGGATTGCATGCAAAATTTCTCCACAGTATTTAACATACTCTTTAGTATGCTGCGCATATAATGATATCGTTCTACACTCTTATCACTGATTCTGCCATTCACCATCATAACGGGGATCGAAAAGTTCCTTGCAGCCTTTAAAAAGTTAGGCCACAATTCAGTTTCCACCAACAAAAATACACTGGGTCGAACCCTTTTTACCACACTATGACTAAGGTACGGCAAATCTAGAGGAAAAAAGATAATACTATCTGCATCTTTTATAATTCTTTTGGCCATATCATACCCGCTAGACGTCACTACAGATATTAGTATGGGCTTATCAGGAAGTTCATGACTGATTTCTTTTATAATAGGGCTTGCTGCAACAATCTCACCTACCGATGCGGCATGCAGCCAAATACAATCTTTTTGCAGCACCGGTGCTAACTCTTCTTCTGGTATAAAACCAAAGCTTTGTCGTAAGCGCCGGCCAAATCCTTCTTCCCGAATAAAGCGGAAGATGAACACCGGAGTTGCCAACACAACAAGCAATGTAACTAATAAATTGTAAAGAAAATGCATGTTAATACCTCTTTTTCATCGTTCCTCTTTACCGCTTTTCAAACTGAACTTGATATAACTTACTATATAAGCCATTTGCTGCCAAAAGTTCTGCATGCGTCCCCTGTTCTGCAATTCGTCCTTTTTCCATGACTACAATTAAATCGGCACGCTGTACAGTAGACAAACGATGAGCAATTACAAAAGATGTCCGCGCTATCATTAATTTATCGATTGCTGCTTGTACTAACTTCTCACTTTCTGTATCTAATGCTGATGTAGCTTCATCCAAAATCAGTACGCGAGGATTCTTTAAAATTGCTCTAGCAATGGAAATACGCTGTCTTTGACCACCCGATAATTTCGAGCCCCGCTCACCAATTTGCGTATCATAACCGTCAGGCATGTTCATAATAAAGTTATGTGCGTTAGCCGCTTTGGCAGCATTCATAACCTCGTCATAATCAGCGTCTAACTTCCCGTATAAAATATTATCGTATACACTGCCATTAAACAAAATCGTCTCTTGGGGAACAATGCCAATTTGCTCTCGCAAGGATTGTAAGGTAACTGTCTTTATATCAATACCATCAATGGTAATATTGCCATTTGTCGTATCATAAAACCGTGGTATCAGATTTGCAATGGTAGTTTTGCCTGCACCGCTTGGTCCTACAATTGCCACTACCTGGCCAGGATTGATTTTGAGGTTCACCTGCTGCAAGGCAGGCTCACCTTTTTTATATTCAAAAGTCACATTATTTAATGCCACATATCCTTCTATGGTTGGCAATGCAATGGCACCTGGCATATCTTCGATTTCTGGCTTGGTATCAAGGACTTCAAATACTCGATCCGCGGCAGATAAGGCCTTTTGAATATTGCCGTACACACGACTTAAACGTTTAATAGGATTGGATAAATTAACTGCATATATTAAAAAGGCAATCAGCGAACCAGCCGTCAAGTTATTATCAATAACTTCTTTTCCTCCATACCAGATAATCATGGTAACACCAATAGCAGCCAAAAATTCAATGACAGGAGTTAAAGTAGCCATAATTTGAGAATTTTTCATCTGTGCTCTAAAATTTTGGTTATTTTCCTTTTGGAAACGCTCTATTTCATACTCTTCCCTGGCAAAGGATTTTATAACTCGCACAGAAGAGATACTTTCCTGCAGAACAGAGGTAATATCAGCCGTTCGTTCCTGAACTGCCATACTGGATATTCGTAATTTTTTACCAAAGATTTTAATTGCCTGCGCTACTAAAGGCAATGTTACCAGCGTTAATAATGATAACTTCCAATGAAGATAGAACATAGCTCCCAGTGAACCGATTAAGGTCATTCCTTCGGTGACCAGTTCAATCATACTGTCCACCAAAGCACCTTGTACTGCAGCTACATCATTGGTAATATAACTCATAATTTTACCTGTCTGGCGTTTTTCAAAATACGATAACGATAAACGCTGCATATGCCTGTATATTTCCTCACGAATGTCTATAATGACCTTCTGTCCAATATAAGACATGAGATAGGTTTGCCCAAAGAAAAAGATACCTCGCAGAAAATATACAATCACAATACCAATCGCAATCGTATTCAGCATTGTCATATTTTTTGTTGTTAACACCTCATCAATCACTTCTCGCAATATCCAAGGCACATACAGAGTGGCACTTGCCGCTAGGATGATACAAAAAACGGCTACGACCATTCGGAGTAAGTAAGGTCTTATATATTGTAACAAACGTGTATAGGTTTTCATTTTTGTCCTCCAAGTAAGCCTTGGCCTTTCCCTACAGCTAAGATTTCTCTTGCTACACGCTCAACAGCACCCACTTCACCTAGTTTATTTTTTACCTCTGCTAAGTCGTGCAGCATCGTTTTGTACAAGTGAGGATCCAATAAAATCGCAGTAGTTTCATTAGCAATATTATCAGCTGTTACTGCATGTTGTAATAATTCAGGCACTACCTTACGCCCCGCAATAATGTTAGGCAGGCTAATATACGGAATTTTTACTAACAGTCTGCCTAAAAGGTAGGTAAAGGTTGCTAATTTGTATATAATTACAGTTGGCAGATTCAATAAGGATGCCTCTAGAGTAACTGTACCGGAAGCCGCAATTGCTACATTTCCAATATTCATCAAATCATACGTATTCTTTTCGGTTAAAACAACATTTATCTTATATTGTTTGATCATACTATGTAGCATTTCCCAGGAAATTGTCGATGCTACTGGTAAAAAAAATTGACATTCTGGTACTTTTTCGGCTATTTTCTCCCCTGCCGCAAGCATGACAGGTAACAAACTGGTAATTTCCTGCTGGCGGCTGCCTGGCAATAACAGTACAATGGGTTTCTCTGAATCCGCTTCAAAATATTGATACGCCTCGTGTTTTGGCATGGTTGGTTTGACAATATCAAGCAAGGGATGCCCCACAAAAGCAACGTTCGCTCCAGCTTCTTTATAAGCCTCCGCTTCAAAAGGAAAAATAGCCGCCACTTTTTCTACAATTTTGGCGACTTCTTTTGCTCTGCCTTTTCTCCATGCCCAGACGGAAGGACTAATATAAGATATTACAGGAATACCTTTTTGTTTTGCAATTTTAGCTAGGCGCATATTAAAGTCAGGGTAGTCAATAACGACTAAAGCATCAGGTTTCTCACGCTCCATGAGTTCGGCTAGGTCATCGCGCAATTTAAATAATCTCGGCAGGTTTTTTATGACTTCTACAAAGCCAATAACACCTAGATCAGCAATGTCATATACAATTTCCACACCAGCCTCTGCCATGGCCTTGCCGCCCATGCCAAACAATTTGATGCTTGGTTGTATGGTTTTTAAAGCACGAGCAACACTAGCTCCATGCAAATCACCCGATGCTTCTCCTACTGAAATCATGATTTTACACATACAAAGCCTCCAACAAATAGTAAATCAAAAGTTCTTTGAACCACAAAGACACAACAACGCTAACGCATTACCCAAAGAAAACATCCCCTAAATAATCCCCTTTGTATCTTTGTGGTTCAAAAACCTAGGTATCTCTTATTTTATCACATTACCAGAATTGTTATGCCATGATTGTTGGCTATTTTTAAAACAGCTTGCCGATCTACCAGCAGCGTTTTACCAGCTTCTATAGCGAGAGCTGTCGCTCCTGCTGCAACCATGGCTTCTATGGTATTCGGTCCCACAGTTGGCACATCAAAACGCATGTCCTGATTCGGCTTAGCGACTTTTACGACTCGCACGCCACCTCGTCCTAATTCACCCCCGCGGCGAATACATACATCTGTACCCTCAATGGCTTCTACAGCCATAACAGCACAATTCTTTACTACTACTGTCTGACCAATGTCCAATCTGCCTATTTCTTTGGCCATTGTAAAGCCAAAATCTAGATCTGCTTGCTCTTCTTTTGTCGGTTCCCGTTCCGTCAGTACACCAGCTCCAGGCATCAATGAACGAATCAAAGCCGTTTGATCCAAGATGCCCAACCCTTCCATTGCCAATTCACGAACAAAAGCTAACATAATGGTATCATCATTATTATCAGTAAGACTTGCCAGCAGCTTCTGTATCCGACTATCAAGAGAAACTGCACCTGCAAACATTAATTCTTTAGTGACTTTGCCGATCATAGTAACTTCCGTAACGCCTTCTTCTTTAAGGGTAGTAATAATTGCTTCTAATTGACCAACGCTAATATGATGGGTTTTATTTGCCACCCTACCTAACTCTTCATCCGTATTAGGCACCACAGTGATAGCAATCACGGTAAAGCCCATGCCGCGAGCGGCACGGGCAAATTCTACTGGCAATCGTCCGACACCAGCTAATAAACCTATTATTTTCATTTGTTAAACTCCTATTCTCCGTCCCGACGACCGCGACAGACCCCCCGCTCTACATTACGCAGAAAACGCAGGAAGTGCTCTACTTCAGGATAGGATTCTAATTCTTGTTCCATAACTTCAATCGCCTGTGCCAAAGGCAGACCGGAACGATATAATGTTTTATATGCTTTCTTGATATTGTTGCGAGCTTCGCGGCTTATACCAGAACGAGCCATCCCAACATTATTAAGCCCTGATACTCTGGCTGGATGTCCATCTGCAATCACAAAAGGAGGAATATCCTGTACCACTTTAGACGCGCCACCAACCATTGCATTCATACCAATCTTTACAAATTGATGAACTCCGGTTAAACCACCAATAACAGCGCGGTCTTCTACTACTACATGACCAGCTAACGTCGCTGCATTAGACATAATCACATGATTGCCTACAATACAGTTATGAGCTACATGAGTATAAGCCATTAGTAAACAATCATGACCAATTCGGGTTTCTTCACCTTCACCAGTCGCACGATTTACCGTAGCAAATTCTCTGATTTTGGTATTATCACCAATAAAAACATAGCTTTTCTCACCAGCAAATTTTAAATCTTGGGGATCTGAACCAATAGATGCGCTTGGGAATATTACACAATTCTTTCCAATACTGGTCCAGCCATCTATAATAGCATGGGCGCTAATTTTAGTCCCATCACCAATTACCACATTCTCACCAATCACTGCATATGGGCCAATTTCAACATCTTTGCCGATACGAGCATTGGGATGGACGACTGCTGTCTCATGTATTTTACGCAGAGGTACGACAACCTTTTCTGGCTTCATCTGCTCATCAACTCCTTACTAGACTAAATACATTTTCGTTACATGCTACTATACTTAATAATCCGACTGAACAGTCTAAACATGGCAATCAATTTTAAGCCAATTTTTACCGTTTATAGCCTTTTTTCCTGAATTATCTCACTGATAATTCAGTTTATCACTATTTTACTTCTTTTTTCATTATCTGGCAGATAATGCGAATAAGAACTCTCCTTCTGCCACTAATTGATCATCAACAAAAGCTTGGGCCCATATTTTCCCCATGCTGCTGCGTACTTTGATAATTTCTGCGACCATGCGTACTTGATCACCAGGAACCACCGGTTTTCTGAATTTGACGCGATCAATGCCAACAAAATATGCTAGATTGCCACGATATTCTTCCGAGTATAACATCGCCACGCCACCCACTTGTGCCATAGCCTCTAATAGTAGTACACCAGGCATAATGGGTTTCCCTGGAAAATGTCCTTGGAAGAATTGTTCATTCATAGTGACATTCTTAATGCCAACTGCCCGTTTCATAGGATCAAGTTCAAGAATACGGTCCACCAATAAAAATGGATACCGATGAGGAATGATTTCTTGTATTTCAGTTGCAGACAACATGTGTATTCAGCTCCTTACTAAAATATGGTCCACTATTTTTTTTGCCAATGCAGTATTTAATGCATGACTTGACTTTACAGCAATAACATGACCTCTAATACGGCCTGCTAATGCCAAATCCCCAATAATATCTAAAATCTTATGACGAACCAGCTCATCTGGGAACCGCAGAGGCGTGAGAGCCTTTGTATCATCATATACCACTGCATTTTCCAAACTGCCGCCTAAAGCGAGACCTTGGGACTTAAGGTGTTCTACCTCATGCATAAAACCAATCGTCCGCGCTGATGCAATTTCATCAATAAAACTATCTCTTGTAATTTCATAATCACCAAATTGCACACCTAACATGGGATGAGAATTAATGGAGGTAAAAGTGACTCTAAATCCATCATAAGGCAATATCGTAATAAACTTGTCATTCACTCTCACTATTTGGGTTTCTGTAACGGCTACAAGATGACGAGAAGCATTTTGCTCCAAAAGACCAGCCTCTTGAATCATCTGAACAAAAGGCAGAGAACTTCCATCGGCTACGGGAGGCTCTACCGCATTAATTTCTACTAAACAATTATCTACTTCCATGGCAAAAAAAGCTGCTAGCAGATGTTCCACCGTAAAAACCTTTGCCAAGCCTTTCTCTAATGTAGTAGCTCGCATGGCATTCGTAACATTGTCAGCTGTCGCTGCTACTTGTGGTGCTCCTGGCAAATCGATCCTTGCAAATACAATTCCCGTATCAGGAGGCGCCGGTTTGATCGTAATCGTTACGTCTTGACCTGAGTGTAATCCGATACCTGTGTATGTTATAGCTTTTGCTATTGTTGTTTGCTGCATAATGTCCTCCTGATATAATGACCTTTATACATTCTATAGAATAATTCTTCTCCCTGCAAGAAGTATTTTAAAAATTATTTTGTATTTGGCGAATAAAACGAATCGGAACCACAAAGGCGCAAAGGACACAAAGGGAATAGGATCAAAAGTTCCAGAAATTTTTAAGCAATATTTTTGCTGTTTAGGGTGCGGGCGTTGGTTATTTGCTGATACTCAATGAGTTCTTTATATTGCTGACCGATATGGGATGCGGGGTGGCCAAATACGTCTTCAGGCATTCCTTCTTCTACAATACTCCCCTTATCCATCAATACGATCCGATCAGCAACGTGTATGGCAAAGGATATTTCATGTGTTACAACTAACATGCTGCTTGCTCGGTATTTTGCCAGATCTTCCATAATGACTAGAACTTCTCTTACTAAAATAGGATCGAGAGAAGCTGTCGGTTCATCCCATAGCATAAGATCTGGTTCAAAAGCCAGCGCTCTTGCTATGCCTACCCGCTGCTGCTGCCCTCCTGACATTTCAGCAGATTTGTGCTGGGCACGCTTTTCTAGTCCAACCTTTTCTAATGCCTTCATCGCTTTATCATATGCTGCATCCCGCGGTATGCCATCCATTACTAATCCTAGCATAACATTTTCCACAGCAGTTAAACGTCCAACTAAATTAAATTGCTGAAAGACAAAACCGATACGTTTACGCACCCGGCGTAATCCTTCTAAATCGAGTTTCGTTACTTCTGTTCCAGAAACACAAATTGTCCCACTATCAGGTTCAATTAGACGATTAATCATACGAATCATCGTTGATTTTCCACAGCCAGAGGGTCCCATAAGAACGGCTGTTTCTCCTTCTTTGACATGCAAGTTGAAATCATTCACGGCTACCAGTTTTCCAAAGCTTTTATACAGATTTTCAATTGTAAGCATAGAATCACCCCCTTTCATTTTTAAAGCTAAAAGAGAAGAAGCTATAGAATTATGATTTTACTTGAATTTCATTTTACGCTGGTTTAGCTTCTGCAATAGACCAGGACGACCGCTGGGAATGACAATCTCTCGCATGATCTCATCAATAGACAATCCCAATGATTGCCCTGCCATCATCTCATCACCCGATATTGGACTTATTTTTTCTGTATAACAAGCAACAATTAGCCCAATGAGGGCACCTACCAAAGGCACAGCGGCCCATGGTAAATAAGGAATTCCGCTTTTCCCCAAAATAAATATACCCGTTAATAAAATAGCGCCGATTACCATCCCATAAATTCGTTCAGCACTTGTGAAAATAGCTGTAAATGAACGAAGTAACCCACGCCAGCCTCTTGCTGGTTGTCTTTTATTGATTCTGCTGCAGCGTATAACCGTCATAATTGCTGTATGGTCTAATGCCAAGAAGAGTATGGTGACAATAATTGCAGTCATCCCAGACAGAACTGCTCTAACTTCATTTAATACACTATACAGCTCACCGCGTGCATTCGGTTCAATAATCCCAAGATCAGTAGAGTATAAAGATACATTCTTATGACCCACCTGACTATATACAACAGGCGCTACTGCATCTGTGCTGATATTGCTGGTAGTGAGAATTTGAATTCGTTCTCCTGGAATCGCTTGTCCTGCAATGAATTTATCTAATACAGATACAGAACGAGTAATTTCCTCATCTTTGAGGTTCGGCACAGAAACTGCCAAATATTGCAATTGCTTACTTACTAGAGGCGTATCCAGCTGCCCAAGCTGATTTAATCGTGTATTGATGCTATTCATATTTTTCTTAGTACCTTCTACATCAAATGCACGTAAAGTCCCAATGGTATTATTTCCATTAGCTACAATATTGTCAATCGATCCTTTGGCCTGGCGCGCATCAGCAGCAACGTTATCCAAGGCTGCTAATCCAGATTTTAAGGTGCTTAAGTTTTTTTGAGAGGCAACTAGATTGTCTACTGTCCCACCGACACTGCTATCTACCAACTTTAGCACCTGCAAGGTATTAATTAACCCTCCCATAGATCTAGAAGAACTATCGATCTGATCTTGTACAGATCTTGTATCAATATTGGCAAGACCGCTAGTAGCTGTTTGAATGGTCGTACCTGCTGTTTTCAGACTCGTTAGGGTTTGCTCCATGGCAGCAATGCTATTGCTGTAATTGTCCAGGGTGAGGGTAGCAATTTTATTTAAATTTTGACTATCCTGAGCAAATCCAGGGATCTGATCTACGATCTTAGTGGTTTCCGTTAATGCTGTCCCCAGCTGCTGTCTTGGATTCTGATACGCAGCTGTACCGACATAATCACTAATTACACCATTACTTGCCCGATATCCTTGATTATTCGTAAGAAGGGCTGCATCTCCTTGGGTAATCGTCCCTTCCCCTTTGCCATCTGTATGCACAGCTGTAATCTGCACGATTACATTTCCTTTATCTACAGGATTGCCAGGCGCCAAAGCCGTCCCAATACCTGCAAATGCAATGGTATCTCCTTTCACTAACTTTGTACTTCCATTTGGCGTGATCGTCACTTGAGAAGCATAGGCTGCTAGAAATCGCTTTAATTCCATCATTGTACTAACCATATAGGTCATATCATCATTTTTGCCGTCAATCGACACATTTTTAGCATATTCTAACTTCAATTGATTTTTCATAGCATCCCCAATAGACTCTCCCATACGAATCGGATTTTGGGGTTCACTGCCAACGGGGAAACTGATTTCAATTACTTGGTATTGTTTTAAGACCTTCTTAATTTCCTCTGTAACCATGGTAGATTTATCAAGGGATGATAGTACAACACCAATAGATGAGCCATCACGAAAAGCAAAGCGTACACCGTCAATTTGCGTAATAACATCCATCATCATGGTTCTTGCTCCCTCTGGCACACCACGAATGGTCAGTCTTGGTTCCGTTAAAACACCAACTCCTGCACCACCAGGAATACCGCCAAAAATCTTCCCTAATTCTTCATAGGTTTGCTTGGTTTTATTTTCTTCAGGTATAGCAATAAAGAAAGACGTTTTACCTGTAATCGTCGGTCCCTCTTTCATTCTTGCTCCCGGAAAAACTTCTTCAATAATTTTTTGAATATGAGTTGCAGTATCTTCTTTCATTTCCTCCCGGGATTGAATGAGAATATCATATTCACCATAGTCACCTACTAAACTCGCTAAGGTTTTAGAAAAATAGGAATTAGCTGCCGTAGAGATAGAAGTAGCAAGCAGTGAACCAATCACGATACTAACTACCATCAGGGTAATGATATCTCGATAAAATGAATCCTTTGTTAGATTCATGATCTTTCTTTTGGCTAGACTAGTAGACATGACTTATTCACCCCTTTCCTTCAAGGATTAATTATATCACGTATATCAAAAAAACTGAATACGTATATACTATTTTGCATAAATGTATATACTGGAAGTGAAAGAATGATAAAACATTTAAATCACAAATAAAAAAACTTTGCTATGTTTCTGGTGACACGAATGTCGAATACCAGGAACGAAGCAAAGTTCACTTTTTTGTATTTATTTACTTATTTTTGGTGTACTCTTCCACCGATTGTGCAGCCAGAACCATTCATGAGAAATAGTTCGTATATGCTGCTCAATAATGTTTGTTAATTTTTGTGTCATGAGAAGAAGATCTTCTTCCCGGTTATTTGTTTTTTCTACCCACTCAGGAGGATGTAATATTACTTTATGAGTACCGTCCGGGTTTGCCGTAATGAAAGCCGGAATAATGGGAGCGCCTTTCATACGGGCTAAAGCTGCAGCCCCAGGAGGGGTTGAGGCTAAACGCCCAAAGAATTCAACAAAAACACCATCTCGATGCGCGTCCTGATCCATTAAGAGTCCAATAATCTGTCCTTCTCCTAGCATCTTAACCATTTCCCGCACACCGGTTTTATAGGTCACATGCATGCCCGCTTTTGTACGATTTTCATTTATAAATTTATCCATATCCCCATTGGTTTGTTTTTGTACCACAGCCACCAAAGGAAAACCATACATTGCTAAGGAAGCCCCCAATAGCTCCCAATTGCCACTGTGAGCTGTTGCCACAATTGCACCTTTTCCGTGTGATAATGCCTCTGCTAAATATTCAGGATGCTCAATTGCTACATATTGTTTTATATTATCTTTATTAATCTTGGGCATACGCAACACTTCCATAAACATCCTGCCAAATCGTGTCGTACTTTGTTTGGCGATCTGATGTGCCTGCCTTCGGTCAAGAGATAAACTGCACATAATATTTTCAATTGCCATGCTCTTTCGTTTACCAGGCAGTAATACCCAGCATACTTCCCCTAACATACTTCCGAAACTTTGCCATACAGCCCGAGGCAGCATACTAATAATACTACTCATCATTTTTACAAATTTATATAGCATGTATGCTCCTCCTCAACAGACTTTTCTCAAAACGACTAATAGGTATAACTCATACCAACATATCCATCGTGATTGCGCCAGCCTGCATCCAGTTTAAGACCAGGCACAATCGCCATACGCGCGCCATAATTCATATGCTTGCCATCATACTCAGCGATTAGTGTTGTCGCAGGAAAAACATTATTTCCTGTCAAAACACTAATGGGATTAATGATTTTTTCAATACCGGCAAATACACCATCAAATCGTCCATTACCTGCACCTACATGCATCCGAAATCCAAAAGGCAATGCTTTGCTTGCTACGGCATATGCCGAACGTTCACGAGTATTGGCTATATCTTCTATCCCTACTGCCACCCCCGGGCTTAATACGCTTTCTGATAAGATACTAAACTTGGCATTTATATAATTCTCATTATCTTGATGGTCATAACGAAACCCTGCCACACCAACTTCTAACTTAGGTAATATATTCGTATTAAATATACCGACACCACCATCTTTCAGGTGATAATAACCTAAAGAAAATTCACCTTCCCGCAGTACATCTGCAGATGGGTTATTAATTAAACCTGTGGATCCATTCACAGATGGTGCTGCCAAGGCAGACCCAGACGCTAATACTAGAGCACAGCTAATTCCAAATAAAACTTTTTTCACGAGATCCTCCTTAAGAACAATTACTTTTAGTCCAATATTTATATATTCTTCATAACTAGCTACAATCCTGCCAAAACTACTTAGGTAATAATTGCCCATTATAAAGATAGGGGAACCTAGTAAGAAAAAAGCTCCACATCCTAAAACATATTATGTACCGGAATTTTTGAATCACAGAGAACGCAGAGTACACTGTAGCGTGTTCTCTGCGTTCTCTTTTGATTCGACTCTTTTTATGATTTACTTTCTATAGCAGCTAAGCGCTTTTCCAAATCTTTAACTTTTTTAAGTAAATCAGGGACTTTATTGGAGCTCGCTTCTCCTCGCAACCATTCTTTGTGTGGTCTGGCTGGGAATCCAGAATAGAAGGATCCTGCAGGTACATTGCCAATGACTCCTGCTTTAGCTGCAAAGACAGAATTATCTCCGATGGTTATATGACCAGCGCAGCCTGCTTGTCCTGCAAAGGTAACGTTATTGCCAATTTTAACACTGCCTGCAATACCTGCCTGCGCCACAAAAAAGCAGTTTTCCCCGACGACAACATTATGACCCAAATGCACTAGATTATCTATTTTAGTCCCTTGCTTAACAACTGTACTGCCTGTAGTCGCCCGATCAATCGTCGTATTTGCTCCTATTTCTACATCCTCTTCAATGATTACATTGCCGATTTGAGGAACTTTTTGGTGGCGACCACCTATCGTAACAAAACCAAAACCATCGCTGCCAACAACTGCACCACTGTGAAGTATGGATCGATTGCCAATGTGACAACGCTCTCGCACTGTCACATTGGAATATAGAATGCAGTCACTACCCAGAACAGCTTCTTTTCCAATATAAGTATGGGGATAAATAATTGTATTATTGCCGATTTCAACCTGATCATCAATTACTGCACAAGCCATAATCGCAACGTTTTCTCCAAGAGTAACATTCTGTCCTACGACAGCTGTAGGATGAACTCCGGGTTCAATCATGATTTTAGGTGCATATACTTTTAATAATTCTGTAAATGCTGCTCTTGGATTTTCCACCTGAATGGCAGGTTTACTAAATTCTGTAGTAGTCATCGGGATAATAACGGCAGCGGCACTAGATCGTGCCGCCTTCTCCAAATGAGGTGGAACAGCAAAAGAAATATCTGCTGTACCAGCATCCTCCAGATTTGTTACCCCCGTTATTTCAATATCACCATCACCTAGTAACACACCTTCTACCAAGTCAGCAATTTCTCTTAATGTCTTCTTCAATGAGAAATCCTCCTGAATTGCTATCAATTCTTATTGTAATTTTTTAATCACATCATCTGTAATATCTGTACCACCTTGAGCTACGCCATTCTTATATAAAATCACACCCAATTTTTTCTCTTTCGCAATACCATCTAATGTTTCCTTAATACTGCTGTCAATTTGTCCTTCCATTTCTTGCTTGACTTTCATGAACTCTGCATAAAGCGTCTCTTGTTTTTTTTGAAAATCAGCGGCACTTAACGATGTTTTATCTTTTTCTAACTGGTCACTAAGTTCTTTGCCTTTGACATTCAATTGTTCTTGAAATTGCTTCACCTTCGGACTTTCTGTCATCACCTTATTTACATCAATTACACCCACATTACCACTCGAATTACAACCGCCTAAAAGTGCAGCTGTAAATACTAATAAGAACAGTAATGCTAATTTTCTTCCTTGTTTCATTGTAAGTCCTCCTATTCCTTTGCTTCATTTTTTGCGAAGTTAATATTGTTTAAGAAATACTTTACTATTTCTTAAACAATATTATTATATACAACTTTACTATTTATTACACTCTGCAATAACAGCAGCGGTTATATCTACACCACTCACATTCACAGTCACATTGGTCAACACTGCTTCAAGACCTGAGTCAATTGCAACCTTACCAATTTTATCATTGATATCTTGAATAATTGAGTCCTGTAATACTTTCAGTTCTTGCTGCTTCATCATTGCCTGCTGCTGGATATTATCAGCCTCTGTTGTCGTACTTCCCGGCAAAGACAAGCTTTGCGTACTCCGTGCTGCTATTTCCTCTTGTTTTGCAGCAGCTTTTTGAGAAAGTTCCTGGTTAACTTGTTTACTATAAGTTTCTAATTCACGCTGGGCAGCTTCTTTATCAGGGGCTATCTTTTCAGTCATTTGTTCAGACAACTGTTTTTGCTTCTCAGCGATTTTTTCAGTACGCTGTGTTTGCAGTGTTTCTAATTGTTCTTCTAATGAGGCAGCCTCTTCTTTCGTTAGCTGCACGGTTTTCAATTTCAGCTGTAAATTAAAAATTTGTGGCTGATATTCCTTATCAATTTCATCCGTATACACTTTAAATTCATCGGAAAAAGTCTGATGAATAGAATTTTCTTTTGTAGCAAGCTTCGTATTAACTTCTTTTTCTTTTAAAGACATCTTTTCTGTAAACTCTTGCTGAAAAGCCTTGTTTAATTCCGCCAAATCTCCTTGAGATGCTTCTGGTAGATTTAACGTTCTCTGGGCATTTTGCGCCATAGCAGCCTGCTGGGCCTGAGCCTGAGCTGATATGCTTCGCACTTCTTGCTCTAAAGACAATACTTGTTTATATTTAGGATGTGATTGTACTGCTTTTTTCATATCAACAATACCTATCAAGGGCTGAGGTTCCTTAGCGTCTTGCACCTTTTTCGTACTACATCCGGCAACAAGCAACATGAAAGCCAGTATCATGATCAGAAACTTATGATTATACACCCCATCACCCTCTTTCTAATAAAGGACCGAGCTGGTGAAACCTGCTCGGCCATGCTACAATTTTTAAATTACTTGCCGCTTATTTTTTTGCCAACCTCAGCTGTAATGTCCTGACCGCCATAAACAACATTGCCTTTATCCATAACCACAGATAATCCTTTAGCATCTGCAACCGCTTTGATCGCTGCATCTACTTTTTCGAATACCGGATTAATTAATTCTTGTTCTTTCAAGGTCAAGCGCTGTTGAACTTGCGCATAATAATCTTGCTTTTCTTTATCATTCATTGTCGCTGATTTTTCTTCAAAATCTTTTTTGGCCTGTTCTACTTCAGCTTGCATTGTTTGTTGCGCTTTCTCCATATCTGGATGCTGAGAAACTAACAGCTGATGATTTACAACACCAATCTTAGAGGAGTTATTGGACTCTGCCGCATAAGATGTACTACTTTGTGATACAGCCAATCCAACTATACCTAGCAGAAACATCACTGCTATTGCCAGGGATACAAATTTCACTTGTTTTTTCTGTAATTTCAGCATAAAAAACCTTCTCTCTGCCTATTGGCATCAAATTTTTACCTCTCCATTATAACAGGGTATATCCACATATTCAAGATATTGCTGCTAAAAGGTGTTCCTAATTTTTACAAATGACCAACCAGTCGCAGCCATTGATCATCCTTTGTAATAATATATTCAGCACTTAAAAAATCATGGAGCTTGTAACGAAGTCCTAGTTCATTATTGCGATTTTTAGTATTCCGCTCTAATCGCATTGTCCAGCTTGGATTAAGCTCTTTTTGCAGCCACAGCCCATTTTGTGAATTTGATGTATTATATTTGATCCCAGCTATTGTATTAGCTCCCAGTCTATGCCCCCACCCAGGCACAAACTCCCAGGAAACAGAGCTGGGAATAAAATTCACTTCTAGAAAGACCTCATCACGCTTACTGACAATCTTTCCTGCATGCAATCTAGCAAAAGCATTGTCTTCATCGTGACCCATATCCAAATAAGCTTCCAGCGTGATGTTATATTTATCGGTTTCAACATCTAAAGCAATTTCAGTATCTGCCCCAGCATTAAGCAAGGGATTTACTGTAATTCCATATTTTTTAGTCAAAGGCTGTTCTGCAAGCAATTTCGCTGTAAAATACTCACGGTGCCGTTCCACAAAGGCTACAGGCAGGCCAATTAGTATTTTACTGGTCTCATTCATCGTCGGTCGCACTGCCGCTAACACGACATTAGGGATGGTCGTAGAACGAAGGGAGACATGAACATCCTGTACAGTCGTTCCCAATGGTGATAAGGAGAACTTTATTACTGTGTATTCTCCCGGAATAATATCCATATTAGCATGAAATTCAGGCAGCAGATTTGCCAATGATTCACGTATTGCGACTTTCGACAACCCTCCTGCCCAGTCTACTGCATCAATAGGTAGTCCAATTAGTACATCATTTAATTTTTCTTCTACATTTCCCATATCATTCTTTATCAGATTTATGATATCCGGGGAAAGAGTACCAAAGTCATATGCTATAGAGACCTGACGCACCACATCTCCCCAGGGTACTATCTCAATCGTAAGAGCAGTGTTCAAACCAGGTCTAAGATCAACAGACTGAACAGAATATCCTACTAATACGCGATCAAAAATTTCCTTAATCAGTTTTTCATAAGTAATCTGATTTTCTTTTACTTCAGTCACCTTACGGCCTACAATCATTTGCTCACCTACAGTATTCACACTGGCCATCATGCGTTTTTCAATTTTAGAAGGAGGCATATGACTAGAAACGATAGTGACATCGATTGTTTCTACTAAGTCATCAGAAGCATAAACCACCCCTGAAAACAATAGTAAACTGAGTAACGTGCTTGTGAGAATAAGACGAAAATGATATAGAGGAATAATAATACACCTCCCGCTAAAAATGCTCTATGTCCCAGTATGACTTAATCGCAATATATAGATATCAGAGTCAGGCCAATGACCTGACTCTGATAAACATTTGGATTAGAATTGTCCGCCAAAACTAAAGTGACTTCTACCACCTTGACTGCCTTGGGCGTAGTCAAGACGAATCGGACCGATTGGCGTAGAAACACGAATCCCCACACCTACACTGGCCTCTAGATCATTCAGCTTATATCCTTCACCTGTCCACGCTTTACCAACATCAGTAAAAGCTACACCCTCTACTTTTTTGGCAATCGGGAAGCGATATTCTGCTGTAGCGGCCAGCATTTTATTACCCTTAAATTGATCATCACGGTAACCACGCAGAGTGTCAGAACCACCTACGGCAAAACGTCCGCTGTCTGGCATTTTGCCATCAGCATAACCAACAGTTCCCCGCAGTGCTACTACTTGTGCATGTCCTACCTTCAGATAGTTCCGAGTCTCAGCAGTGTATTTATTATAGTTAAAATCACCGCCTAAAGCTTTTCCGGCAAATTCTGCTGTTAGAGCCACACGATTCCCTTCTGTAGGGCTAAATACATTATCACGGGAATCATAAACACGCATTAAGCTAATACTGCGAGTTGTACCAAAATTATCTTTAAGATACTCGGGATCTTTTGTATAATCTTCTCCTGATATCCATTCTACATAGTCATCTTTTCTTTGTTTCAAAGTAATATAGTTTTGTACATACTCACCTTGAGGACGACCAAGGGTGATATCAAAGCCTTTACGTCTTTTGTCGTAAGTAGCTTTCTTATCTCCATCATCATCATAATCATTATATTCGTTGGTCATGTCATAAAAGCTAAATCCAAGAGATGTTTGCTTGTCATCCAGCCATGGGCGAGTGTAACTCACTTCATAGTTCTTGTTGCTGGCACTGCCGCCAAACTCCCAATGCAACTTCACTTTATCTCCCGTACCACGGAAGTTGTCATCACCAAGCTCAATAATCCCAATCATACCATCGCTTTTGCTGTAGCCGCCCCCAATGGAGAAACGACCTGTCTTTTGTTCTACAACTGTAGTCTCGAGAACAATGGCATTCGGTTCTTTTCCTGGGTTCAGTTTCATATTTACATCTTCAAAATAACCAAGGTTGTACACTTTTTGCATACTGCGCTTCGCATCTTTTACGTTAAATGGCTGATTCGGCTTTAATTTCATTTCACGAGTAATAACATGGGTCTTTGTCTTTTCATTGCCTTTGACTTCAATGCCTTCCAGCATACCTTCATTAATGGTAATTGTCAGCACACCGCCAGTTCCCATTGCAACATCGCTTACTTTGGTCAAGATATAACCCTTATCATGATAATACTCTTCAATGGATCTTACATTTTCATTTAACGCTTTCGAATTTAAAATACTGCCTGTTTTAACTGTCAGCATACTGCTTAGCTTATCGGATGACACCTTGGTATTGCCTTTTATAATAATTTCCTGCAATACTGGATTTTCCATCACGGTATAGACTACTTGTACCCCTTCAGGAACTTCATTGAAGTTGGATACTACATCAAAAAAAGTACCTAATTCGTAGATCGCTTGCATATCTTGTTTCACCTTGTCCGCTGTCAGCGCTTCACCAGGCTTCAACTTTACTGCACCCATGATCGTCGCTTCTGGTACTGTTGTATTGCCAGTGACAGTTATGGAAGTTACAGTTTTACCTGTAGGATCAGCAGCATAAGCTGGAGCTAAAATAGAAAATACAAGACTGATACTAAAGATAGCTGCAAGCAGAATATGCTTATAGTTTTTTTGAATTTTCATGCATTACCTCCTTTTGTCTTACTGGCCGCGTAATGTTTTTCCGGCGGCCCGCACCAATTTTTGCATTTCATCAGGTGAGATGGCCGCCGCTGGCTCCACCTGCTGAGAAGTTTCAGTTCTTTTTTCCTGACTCATTGAAGTTGGTGCTGCAACACGTTGTACTGGCGGAGCAGCATCTATTACTACTACTTTCTTTGTCTCCACAGAGACAGCTGGCAATTGCCCACCATTACTGCTGCTTTGTATCTGAGATTCCACTGGTGCACTTACTTTTTTCACCAGAGGAACAGGTACAACATGATCTGGTTTAGACGTCCACCAATAGACTCCCCCCAATCCTGCTGCCATTACTACGGCACAGGTCAAAGCGACTCCATGACGAACCACTGTATATTTGTGACGCCAATGTTTAGAACGGCTGACTTCTTTTACATGCTGAAGTTCAGCTTGAGCTAACATTAGATCAAGCTCACCACGAATATCTCGTTCTTTGTCAAAAGCTTCCTCTGCTCTTGTCAGCCACTTTTTCGCAGAAGACAAATGCTGGTATACATTTTTTCTAAAATGAGCCATATACAACACCCCTATTATAAACAATATATACAATCCTGAAAAGAGGCCAGATTATGGTCATTGATTTCCTTTGAAAAACCTTTGTTTTCGATGATTAATCATGTTTTCTATAACAATTCGTACTATATGTGCCTTTTTTCTCTCTTTTTCATCATTACCAGTGCTGCATAAATTTGGATAACATGCCTCGAATACGCCTGATACCTTGTTTTTGTAATTTGTAAATATGAGAGATGCTTAGATCTAAGTTTTCCGCCAATTGTTTGGGTTCACAATCTTCTAAGAATACGCCGCTCAGCACCGCCTGCTCCTTAACAGGCAGACGATCCATGGCATTTTTGACCTGGGCCACTAGATAATTGTGCTCAGCTTGGCTGGAGACACCAGCTTTAGCATCAACTAACACATCTCTGAGAGTAAGGTCTTCTTGTGCTGATAAAGGACTATCCATAGAGGCAATGCTAAATTTACCTTCTTTTTCCATATAATTAATGATACGTCCTCGTATTCGCTGAGACGCAAATAGGCTAAAAGCCACGTTTCTTTGGTGATCAAATCTCTCTACTGCCTCAATCAGTCCCACTGTCCCTTCTTGAATCAAATCCATGATCACCGTTTCATTCAAACGCCAGCCAGTAGCAATCTTAAATACCAGCGGTTGATAATGCTCAATAATCTTGCTGCGGCAGTCCATATTATCATGTTCTTTATACTGGAGCCACAAGGCTTCTTCTTCTTCTCGTGACAGCATGCGTATTTTCTTAAGCTCTTTTACATATTGACTTAATATCATGTGGATCATCCTTCTTCTTAAAACCTATACCTAGCTTCTGCGCCAAGCCATGTCTCTTTTTCATCATCAATAGAGCCTGTTAAACTAATGTTACGATTTAAGCTATAACGAAACGATACTTCATTTTTACTGTGATCAACGCCCATAACATAGCTTATCAGTAATTTATCGGTCAAATATTTACTCATCTCCAAATTATATACTTCTTTATTGATGGTAGAGCTCTCATCACTTTTAGTAGTATTCTTTTTCACAATACTAGAGCTAGTATCTCGAACAAAACGGAATTCATCCAAGCCCAAAGCACTACGGACATTTCCTTCAATTTCACTAATAAAACGCATTTGCAGACCAGCATCAAGGGCCCCCATGAGTTCATCCCGCCCAATCCCTGTATCTCCGCTGTTTTGCTTTTCAAAATAACGGCTGCGCAGCGTCAGAAGTGATAGAATTTCCTGCTGGTTCATAGCTGGCTCTGAAGTCAAATTAAATGCCATTTCTCCCACAGGACCATTGATATTTAAATATACCACCGTTTGCTGCAGGGTTGCTTTAGCATGTAGTTTAATAATTGGTTCAAAAGACGCAAATTGCCGAAATTCTACACTTCCTTCTTCCACCTTAAATTGCGTTCTTAGATAACTTACAGTACCACGAATTACGACAATGCGTCCCGAAACATCAGGTTCTGCAATACTGCCCCCTACTTTCACTCTACCAACAGCTAACATATCATACAGATAGGGATTATAAAAGCGAACTTTCTTCCCAACCTGTATATCAACATCCAAATTCATGTCCAGATTGGATGGTTCCATATCCGGCAGAGCAGGAATGTCGATGATATTATTTTCAAAAAGCAACTTACCTGTTAATTTCGGTCGTATACTGCCTTGGCTAATAGTCAAATTTCCATCAACAGCACCAGTAAAATATTTGCTGCGAATCATAGGTTTATCCAAAATTAACGACATGCTATAATCCGCCAAGCGAAATCCATCTAACTTCACAGTGCCTGTCGCGCGATACGAACCAGTTCCCATATAACCATCAAATTGCTTTATATTAATTGTATCACCTTCAAAGGCAATAGCAACCCCCACTTTTTGGATGGGGTCTTTTAACGCTGACAATTTAAGCGTGCCATTACTAACCGTAATATTTCCCTTAAGAGCTGGCTGCTTTAAGGTACCAGCTATAGTGATTTCACCTTGGGTCGCCCCCTCAGCCCATGCAACCTGTTTTGTTAATAGTGGCAAAATGCTTAAATTTGCTTTATCCAATTTCACATTGAGATTCATCTGCTCTCTGGAACTGGCTTGCTCTCTGCCTTCAGAACTAAGGGCTGCCACAGGAATAACACCATAAGCACTGGCCTGATAAGGGCCTTTTTTCAGCAATACTTGATCCACATGAATTACATCCTTATCCAGGATCAATAACCCATATAAAGAGTCAAAAGTCGTATCACCTATTCCGCCATTCACAAGCTCTAACGATAAAGCAGTATGAGGATTATCCGATACCCCTGAAACTTGCGCGGCAAAATCCAGCTTGCCCGTAGGCTGAATGGAGGTATTAAAGAAGGCAGCGACTAAGCCGGCATCGATTCCCCTTCCGCCTACTTCCATGTTAAGAGGCCCATTGGCATTTAAATCTGCTCTTCCACGCGCCAGCATAACTCCCGTGCCCTGCTTGGCAGAAAAATCTGAGATAGTAAGAATATTATTTTCTAATGCAGCATCCACAGTGATGGACTCAACTGGATATTTTTTCACACTACCGGCTTTTAAATCGCCAATCAGTCGAACATTGGGCTTATCAAGACTGCCAGTTACCTTTATCTGACCGTTTAATGTACCCAAAATCTCTTTATTACCTAACTTAGCTGCTGCTAGTATAGGCTGTAATTCGCCATTTTCTACATTTAAAGTACCATAAATTTCATTTGTTCCCCGATCAAAACCGCCAAAGAAAGTAAATCTACCCTTTCCTTGAGCAAAAGAAAGGCTGGGAATCTCTACGTCATCACCTGTAACAGCAATGGTGCCAGTTACGCCTGTGACTTTCTGCTGATTCAGGCTAAGAGTCTCTGCAGATAATTGTCCTTTAAAAATAGGAATCGAAGGGCTGCCCGTCAACTTACCAACAAATTGCGCCTTGCCTGCAGCAGTGTAAGCACTATTACTTAAAGTTAATTTCTCCAAATCAATATTTTGGGCGGCAACATCAAAATTCAAATCATTATTGGGAGAAATTGTACCTGAAAGCTGAATCTGGGTACCGAGTGACTGGATAACAACATCATGGATGCTGGTTACTCCTTGTTCTCTTCTATAAGAGCCAGCTGCCTTTGCCAACAACTGACCACGGAAACTGCCATCCGTCAAAGTGATTTTACCAGCGATCATAGGATTCTCCAAGGAACCCGTAATGACCATCTCATTATCTACATTACCTGTCAGCTTCTCTCCCGGCACCAATAGAGGCACTAACGTTTCTGCTCTAGCTCTTCTGGAAACAATAGAAATATCCACTTCATGCCCACCAGATAATCCAATCTGACCTTGGGCTATATGTCTAGTTGGACCGTAAACCATTTCAGCATTTTGCAGTGTGGCTTGGTCAGGCGTTATATGAATATTGCCTGTTACTTGAGTAAAAGGCTGATATAATAGTTCCCCATTGATAGCTATAAAATCAGCAGTTATCTCAGGGGCTGTTAACGTACCACGAACCTCCCCATTAAATTGACCGACTCCTGCAGTATTTCCTTCTATACTTTTGCCTAGCAGCTCTAATGGTATGCCTTGACCAGATATTTGCACAGCAATAGCTTGATCTTTCACCACCCCTTGAGCCGTTACCATACCTTGACCTATACCAATATTCAAATAGTCTATAGCAGCATTTCCCTTATGGTAGTAAAATCCGCTGGTCACGGAAGTAAAGGGAATATTGTTAACTTCACCTGATCCGATTGTCACATTCCCCTGAATCTCAGCTCCTGCTAAATCTCCTGCCCCCTTAATCGCTAAAACCGCATCTGCATAACCGTTCATATCCGGCACTAATTCAGGGAATTTTTGAATATTAATATGCTGACCATTAAGGGAAAGCTGATAACTGCCTGTATCATGCTGAAATTGCCCTGAAACAGCAACATGTCCATCAAAAATATCCCCTTCCAATTGCTGAATTGTAATGATCTTATCCACCAGACTCATTTTCGCCTGTACATTAGCTGCCTGATACCCGGCTACTTCCCCTGTTGGCATTTCAAATCCCCCTGTAACAACAGGATTTGAGATAACGCCTGTAATGCCAGCCTTCAATGCTACTATTCCTTTAACAGGAATATCATAATTTGTTGCACTAGGATCAAAAGCAGCCGAAGCCACTGTTAGATCCACAATCATTTCACTGGCATCCGTATCCACACTGCCTCGTACATCAATAGGCTGCTCAAATATTTTTCCTGCCACAAACATATATATCTTCTTATTGGTAAATGCGATACCTCCATCGATTTGACGTAAAGGGATCTCATCAAGATTTATATCGGTTTTTTCCAGGCGTGCTTCACCAGCCCACTCCATAGCCCCGTTTTCATAGGCAATGGTTGCTTCTATCTGCTTTACGCTGCCTCCCACCAACTGAATCGATCCGCTTTCAGGTATTAACCTTTGAAAACCAGCTAGCATGAGTTGATCTGCATGAAGAGCGAGAGTACTGCGCCCTTTACTATGAATCGTCCCCTTTGCTTTCACTGCTGTCCCATTGTGCAATCCTTCTAACTCCATCTTGATTCTAGGAGCATTAGCAAGATCTAAAATTCCATTTAACTCCTCCACTGTCCATTGAGAATGATAAGCATTGACTATAGTTTTACCATTCACTACTTTTATTTTGGCCGATAAAGATGACTCTGATGAATCATCTTTAATCACAATATCTTGAATGTTCCACTGACCGCTTTCTCGCTGCGTAAGCCAAAGAGTAGGCTCCTCCACCCTTAGCTCAGAAATAGATTTTATCACATTCCATCCAGTCAAAATACTCCAGGGACTATAGGAAATAATAATTTTGTCAGTAGCAGCTAGAATTTCCGATTGTTTATCATAAATAGTCACATTATGTATGGCTACTTGATTATAAGAGGTGACTTCAATGTCTCCCACGGTGACTAAGCTGCCGAATACATTGGCCAATTCTATGCTCAGCGCATTTTGTGCCCCCGTCATAACGGTTTGGCTTTTAGTTAGCCAATAGGCACTGCCAATTAAAAGGATCATACATACTGCCAATACTGCAATGACTCTTTCTTTCATTCTTAGCCTCCTGATTCCACCTCATAAGGCGTTCATAACAGCATATACTTCTACATAGCAGTGCCAGCTTCCTTTATCTTTTAGCTGAAATTATTTTATCCCTGGTACAGTAATTTATTCCAATGCTTCAAAAAGCACTTAATCTTCTATACATAAAAGTATCCCTACCAATAGGTTTATTGTACCACATTGGCAGGGATGCTAACTTTGTCTACAACCTGAGAACCGAAATTCTCTCGATTCTCTTCAAATTATCTTTTCAACTTACTATAATTTATCACTAACATTTACACCCATTGCTTTAATCAAGCTAGCTTTATTGGTGTTAAAATCATACATTGCTTGAATATAATTTGTTTTAGCCTTCGTTAATGCCACTTGAGCATCAATCACTTCTGTATTGGTGCCAACTCCAGCACTGTAACGAACTTCAGCAATTTTTAGATTTTCTTCCGCTTGTTCCACTGTCACTTGAGAAGTATCAATACGTTTTTCAGCTTCTATCATATTTAAATACGCTTCTCTTACTGCTAATTGAATAGAATCCTTTTTTTGTTTTGCTTGTTGTTCAGCTTTTACCACCGCTGAATCAGACTGTCTAATTTTAGCTTTGGTTACGCCTGAATCAAAAGGAGTCCAAGTACTTGTCAAGCCAACTGTCCATGTATCTTTATCCTGATCTACTCCTGGGAACGTTGTATCACCCCAGAATGCACTGGCACTAGCAGTAACCGTAGGCAGCTTGCCGCTTTTTGCCGTTTTCACTGCCTCTTTAGCAATTTTAATATTATGATCCGCCTGAATTGCTTCCGGACGATGCTCTAAAGCATAATTGATGCTATCTTCTAAGGATAAATTATACTTCTCATGAGTAAGTTCATCTTTTACTTTGATTTCAGACTGTAATGGTAAACCCACTACATTATTAAAAGTAGCAACTGCTACATTATAAACATTTTGTGCTTTCGTTAGCGTTTGTTGATTATCAGCCAACGCTACTTGCGAAGCCAATACATCGGTTTTGGCTACCGTACCTACATCAAATTGACTCTGGACATTTTTCAAATGAGCTATCATCTGATCAACGGTTTCTTGATCTGCTTTCACGGTGTTCTTTGCTTGTAAAATAGTAAAATATGCAACGGTAGCATCCAACTTGATTTGCTGTTTACTTTCTTCTACACTCAAGTCAGCCACTTTTAAATTTAGCTTGGCTGTTCTTATAGCACTTTCGACCTTACCACCAGTATACAAATTCATGCTTAACGTACCTGTATTCGTAAAATAATTCGATCGGTAAGGAATCCCAGTAGTAGTAGAATACTTCTTATAACGCTCATCAACATGAGTGTATGTAAAAGATGGACCTTTACCACCTTTTGCTTCACTGATCCCCCATTCTGCGCTCTTTCGTTCTGCATCAGCCATCTTAATTGCTGGATTACTATTTAAAGCCATCTCAATGCTCTCATCTAAAGACAACTCTATAGGAGCTGCCAAGGCAATCGCTGCATTGAATATTAAAAATCCACCCGTTAGTGCTGCTATTAATTGTTTCTTCCAATGAGTTTGTTTCAGCATGTAAAAAAATCCCCCTCAATTCATCAAAGAGATATGACTAGTTAGTCAACATCATTAATCTGTAATTAATTATAGGATGAAGTCCAGTTATTGTCAATCAAAGATCATTGCAAAGATCATTCAATTTCGTTAAAAATTTCTTCGTACACCAAAATACGTCTGCTCGTCCTCTTTATTGATTCCGTCACTCTGTCCCACAATAAATGTATCAGGAGCAACCTGATATAAAGAGCGCAATTTTACTCGTACATCTTGAGGATCATAAACATCCAGTGATAAAGACATCTGTTTTCCAATTTTTGTATCTACTCCTACCCCCACTTTATTATCAATCACACCAGCTCTACCAGCAAACTCTTCATTGCCTTTGCCAACCTGAAAATTTCCTTTGCTACCGTCACCAATATGACTTACTCCAATCACAGCAAAATCTGTAGGAGAAGTATTGATCTTCAAATCTGCATTACTGCTATATTTTCCAGTATCATGGTTATATAATGTCTCAAATCCCACCTTTGTTTCGATGGAAGATACCTTGGTTAACATCTTATTCGCTCTTTCACTCGCCATACGAGCGTTTTTTAATGTCTCTTTAATGTCCTGTGCAGTGGTAGGATCTGTTACTACCCCTTCCAAAGCTGCTGCCATTTTTTCTACACGGCTGCTGGTGTTTTTAATATTGATAAGCGTTTCTCGCAGATCTTTTGCCGTCTGTCCATTATTGTCTACTGCCTGCATCATAATTTCTGCCCTTGCCGCAGCTTCCCGCAAGCTTTTCGACATCGCACTTAAATTTTTGACTGTAGTATCAATGTCACCATTTTCTTGTGTCATGCGTGCAAGATTTCCCATCATGATATTCATATTATCTGTGATTTCCTGCGCATTTAAAATAGTATTTTTCATAGCAGCCTTAACTTTTTCATCCCCTACGATCTCATTTAGAGATTTTACTAAATCATGCACCTCTGCTAATACTCGATCTGACGAGGCTATGAGCTCATCCAATCCTTGGATCTCTTCGCCTTTTACCTTGGCATTTGGCAGTAAATAACTGGAACTATGTTCCGCAGGAATAATATTAATATATTTTTCTCCCATTAATCCATCAGCACCAATAAGAAATTTCGATCCTTCAGGGATCTTAACACCAGGATCCATTAACATCGTCACTTGTACACCTTCTTGCGGCAAAACACGTACTTCTTTAATCCGCCCAACATCCACACCTGCATATCGTACTATATTTCCTTCTTTAATTCCATTTACTTGCCTAAATACAGCCTGGACCGGATACCCTTTATCGCCAAAACTAAAGCCACTCAAATGAATTATAATATATACCAATAACACACAGGCGATCAGGCTAATCGAGCCGACTTTTGCTTCTGTGCTTATATTCATTTCATTTCAGACCTCCTTCTTATATACGCACTCGGTGATTTTAGACCAAGAATGAATTGTTGTACCACTGCATTTTCTGATTGCTTGATTTGTTCTACCGTACCCACCTCAATAATTCGTCCTCCATGGATCATAGCAACCCGGTCAGCAATTTTAAAGGCACTGGACATATGGTGGGTAACGACTACAGAGGTAACACCTAATACACGCTTAGCATTCATAATCAGCCGATCAATCGTTCCTGACATAATTGGGTCTAACCCTGCTGTTGGTTCATCATATAACATAATTTCTGGCCTGATCGCAATAGCCCTGGCTAAGCTTACACGTTTCTTCATACCGCCTGATAACTCATTGGGCATAACATCTTGCTGCCCTGCAAGCCCCACCATGCGAAGATTGCGAGTGACAATCTTATGAATCTCAGCCTCAGTCATAGCAGTATGTTCACGGAGTCCAAAGGCCACATTGTCCCCAACTGTCATGGAGTCAAATAAGGCAGAGTACTGAAAAACCATCCCCATTCCAATACGAATTGTATTTAAATGATCCTCCGATAAACGAGAAATCTCTTGCCCCTTAATCCATACTTCTCCCTGAGTAGGCCTTAACAGTCCTACCATTAAACGCAGCAGTGTACTTTTTCCCGAACCGCTGGGACCGATTACGACTAACGTTTCTCCTTTTTTCACTTCCAAATCAATACCTTGCAATATATGTTTTCCATGAAAACTCATGCTAATATTTTCTAATTTTATCATTCATCCACCATCCTTTCGCCTCTTAGCGATACAGTACTAAAGACAAAAAATAATTGCTAATAAAAATTAGAATAATTGAGCTAACTACAGATGCTGTTGTAGCTCGACCCACACCTTCGGCACCCTCACCTGTTGTTAAACCTTTATAGCAGCCGATAATTGCAATAATACCTCCAAAAAACATAGCCTTAATCAAACCGCCCATGATGTCATTGACTACAGTAAAAATTGTTATGGAATTGATATAGGTAAAAGAGCTGATGCCAGCATATAAGGTTGCTACCAAATACCCACCAATTGTACCAATGACGTCAGCAAAGATCACCAATATAGGCACCATAATTACACAAGCTAACAACCTGGGTACTACTAAATATTTAATGGGATTGATGGCCATCACCCTTAGCGCATCAATTTGTTCTGTGACCTTCATCGAACCAATTTCTGCTGTAATGGCTGCCCCTACACGTCCTGCAACTACCACCCCTGTTAAAACAGGGGCTAATTCCCTTGCCATTGCAATTGCCACAACCCCCCCCACGGATGATTGAGCACCATATTTAATAAATTCGGTGGCAGTTTGCAATGTAATAACCATGCCTGTAAATAATATCGTGAGTAATACGATCGGCAAGGAATCTACACCTAGATGCGCCATCTGATGCAATACATGATTTATTCTGGGTTTTTCCCGCAAATGAAACAGGGTATTGCCTAGCAAGATAACAATCCGACCGCTATTTTCCATCCAAAGTATCACTTGCCGTCCAATACTTTCTACTATAGCTAACAACATTATAATCCCTCACATTGACATTTAAACTTTATTATTATCTTTCATTAAAAATTATCCTATAATGAAGTATTCCATAAAAAACGTGAGTTCCCTGCACCTCTTAAAGGGGAAATTGATGGAATAGTGAAACATGGATCGAAAAAGTAAAACACTTGAAACGCGAAGACTCGAAAAACACAAAGAAGACTCCGCTTAGGAGAAGGTTTGAATCCCCTCCGCAATCAGAGTCTTCTTTATCTATTTCTTCGTTGAGTCTTTTACCACGTTGACTACAACTTGTGTATCGCCGTCAATAATATAATCTGTGGTAATGCTATTCTTTACTTTTCCTTGCTTTTTCTTATCTTTAGAATTTATCGCTTTAATATCAGTTTTTAGAGAAACTGTATTTTCTACTATACCTTTCTCTTGATTCTTACTATTTGTTTTTTCTTTGCCTAAAGTAGCGTTACCAAATAATTCATTCATTCCCATGTCCAAAACTTCTACAACAATTTCATTGTTGCGGTCACGTTCCATAAATTCTTTAATGACATCAGCAAATTCCTGATTTCTGGGTTTTGCCTTGCCAAGCAGCAATAATCCTTCATCCCCTCCTTGATTCTTAGCTAATAGCTGTATCAAAGGTACCATGCCGCCCCCGCGCACTTCTAAGGTAAGAGGCCCTTCTGGCTGATCTTTAGGGACCGTAAAGGAAACGATGCGCTGAATTGGCTCGCCGCGGAAAGGCTTTATTTTCACGCCAACTTCAACATTTTCACCAGGTTTTACACTAGGAGTTTTGGCCTGTGCTTCCACAATGGTAGCTGTACGACGCTCTTCACTAACAGAAACGTTGATCTTAACATCCATCAGGTCAACTTGATTATAAGGATTACCTGTAAGCATCGCCATAGCATCTAAAAATTCACCTACTGCAGCTTCACCAATGCTAACAGGACTATAAAACATATTTTCTCTGGTAATAACTCCCACTGGCATATTCCGTCCAGAAATTTCAAAACTCACCTTAGCTGTTCCCGGTCCTACCCGATCCATCGTTTTATCAATCACATTAAACATGGTAGTAGCCGATAAAATAGAGGAGAGTTGTTCATCTTTTACTACTTGTACCGCTGCATCCTGAGTTTGTCCTGTATCATTATCTTTCACGATGATGCGTATCGGAATAATCGTTGGGTACCTGCTTAGATATCCAGCAATTCCTGCTCCTCGATCCTGATTGATAATACCGACAGGTTCTCCCATTGTACCAACTTTAAATGAGTTTTCTAAGCCACTAACAGTAGAAAACACATATGCATTGGTCATAAAATATCCAATATTCCCCTTTTTAAGAAATGGATGACCAAATGCCAAGACCTTATTATCTTCCACGTAAGTAACAGTCCCCAAAGCACCCACACTTACATCACCACGGACTAACTCAACACCAACAGCACTCCCAGGTTCTAAAGGAGCAAACACCACATCTGAAGGAGTCTCTCCTACTTCTTGGGGAACTAAATTAAATGGCTTAAGTTTGTCTTGCAGCATCGTTAGAGCATGTTCACTAAAACCAGATACCATCAAGGGTGTGGTCATTGGCTCAAAATCTGGTATCTCCTTTACAAATTGCATTGTAGCATTATAGTTGTCTGGCATATTCCATAATTTCAACATATCCCCAATAGGAGTAACCATGCCAACTTTATGATCCGTCAAAGACCAGCCGTAGGCAACAGCTCCTACCAGCTTACCATCAATATATACAGGACTGCCGCTCATTCCTTGTGCAATTCCTCCAGTTCGGTCAATAACATCTCCAGAAGTTCGCACTAAAATCAAATCTCCTGCTGGTCCTTTGTTTTTCATGATCCCTAATACTTCTACACCAAATTCTTCTAATTTAGTACCGGAGACTACCGTCTTGCCAACGCCCTGCATACCTACCTTTATATCCTCTACTGGCATGATTTCGGGTGCAGCCCATACTAAAGACATGGGCAGCATTAATAAAAAAATAAGCAGTGCCAGACGACACTGCCTGCATAATCTTACCAAATATATCATCCTTTCTTTATTTACCGATTTCAATACGAGCAACTACATCGCCAACAGCCACTGAGACTCCTGGTGAAACTAAAACCTCTTTTACAACGCCGTTAGCTGTGGCTCTTGATGCTGGTATGGCTCCTGTTATTGTGTCAATTTTCACTAAAACATCACCTTCACGGACAGTATCCCCAGGTTTAACCAAGCCATTACTTGTAATGGTTCCAGCCAGAGATGCCTTTTGTTCTACAACACTATTTGCAGTAACTAATAAGCTGCCAACAATTAGCACAAAACCGATTACCAAAACTGCTATGCTTTTTCTATGAAGCATGGTAAGCCACCTCCTTACTTAGTTTCATTATACAACATTAATATGAATTATCAATCCTTAGGGGCAATAATTAATGCGTCTCCCACTGATCTCTCACGCCCATCAGAGGGTTTATTCATAATTTTACCTTTTACGACCATTTCACTAGAGCCTCCGCCATCTAAATTCATAGCATCCACAGCTCCAAATTCTTGCATCAATAAGGCTAATTCTAACAGCGTTACCCCTATGCTGTGCTGTTGCCTTCCATCCACTACCGCAAGCAGAATATGACCGTCTTTCGTTACGCCCACTGCAGTACGCGGTGCCCTTCCAACGGCTATATCCGGAGGGAATTCTTCCATTTTGCTCGTTAAGAATACACTATTATTTTTAACCAACCTAGGGCCTGCCCCAATGGCATATATTGTCTTATCCCAAATAGGGCCAAGCGTCTGATTCATTTTTACTGCATCCCCGATTTTTAAGCTAGACAATGCTTTTTCGTTGCTGCCATGAGCTGAAAGTACAATTGCACCAGGTGGAATAACCGCATTACCGTGCACGATTGCAGTAATAATATTTTGACTCACAATATAATCGGTACCATATTCATTTGTACCAGTCATATTGTCATAATAATTATTATAAAGAATTAAATCATCCTGACCTCGCTCATGATTTACCCCCGTAATAGCGATGATGGCTCCATCGGGCAGGGTGACCGTCCCCTTATAGTCAATTTGGTCAAACAGCATTTTTCCATCAGGCAAAATTCCTAAAGCGGTCCGTCCAATCGTGGGAGAACTCACAATTTCTCCATCCATTTTCAGCAGCCCTATAATCTCCCCATTAAGTGCAAAATAAGAAGCATTAACAGCAACGATACCTTTACTGCGCTCTGCCATCGATTGTACTTTTTCTAAATCTACAATCGCATTATTGGACAAAACTGGCTTTACAATATAGTTATTACCTGGTGCTAAATCCACCACATATGCAGAAATAGGTCCTGCCTTAGTACTGCGATATAAAGAAGTGTACTTTAAGCCGGTTCCAATTTGTTCCTCATACTTTCGGTCAAATTCTTTTACAATATCAATTACAACTCGTTTGGGATTTGATAACGTAAATAATTTATAGGAGACAATTGGTTGTTTGAGAGTAATGACCACTCGTTGTTTGTCCGGCTGCACCTGAGTAACTTGTACATTACTGACTGTCGGATCATTTAATTGCAGCATTGGCAATTTACTGGTATCTGTATTTGTAAAATCAATAATAATCTGATCTTGCTTGGCAGTAAGCTGGGCTGTATATTCGGGCAATTCATTTACATCAAATACAATACGTACTTGCTCTGCGCTTTGGCTGTAACGCAACTTTTGCAGCACCGACTTAGCTGGAGCTGCTGCCCATACGATCTGCGAACAAAATATAAGCAGAATCATTACTATGTACACACGTTTAAACGTCTTCATTATTATATTCCCCCTAAGAAAACCACTAGTGCATTTTATGAGAAAAACCCAGGCACTATTTCGGTGCCTGGGACTTATTGCTGACAGGATCCGGGGTACGTAATTGGCGGTACATCATATCCGCCAATCCAATACCTCCAGCCTTTGCCATATCTTTAGTCATTTCTGCGTCCAACATGGATGTCATTGTATCTTCTTGAGAAGTATCTACTAATTTTGATTTATCCACCGTTTTACGCATATTTGTCATCATAATATTGAGAAACACAGCTTCTAAGTCCTGACAGGTCTTTTTTAATTTAATATCATCTTTTGTCTGCTGTGCTTTTTCTGTTTCCTGCGCTAAGTGCTCAGCAAAATCACCTTTAGCCTTAGTTTGCACAGATTCTAAATTATTTATCATACTCGAGGAACTAATCCCTGATATCTGCACTCATATCCACCTACCTAAATAATCTGCAAGTCAGCATGTAAGGCTCCCGAGGCCTTCATAGCCTGCAATATAGAGATAATATCCCGCGGTGTTGCACCAATAGCATTTAATGCATTTACAACATCGCCTACACTTGCCGTAGAAGGCAATACCATAACATTTGCTTTATCTTCCTTCACATCAACAGAAGTATTATTTGTAACCACGGTAGATCCACCAGAGAAAGGCGGAGGCTGGGATACATCTGTCGTCCTGTCAATACGAACACTGAGTCCGCCTTGCGCTACTGCTACTTCATCAATCGTAACATTAGACCCCATCACAATGGTACCTGTTCTTTCATTAATAATAATCTTGGCGATAGTGTCAGGATTAATATATAGTTCTTCTATAGACGCTACAAATCCTACCACATCACTATCATAAGCGCTAGGAACTGAAATCACGACAGTACCTGGATCACGTGTCGTAGAAATAGGGCCGAATCGATTGTTGATCGCTTCGCCAATTCGCGCAGCAGTGGTAAAATCAGGCTGGCTCAATGCTAGTGTAATCGAACCATTCGGCGATATCAACTGAGAGGGCACCTCACGTTCTACAATCGCACCATTGGGGGTAGTGCCAGTAGTCGGAAAGTTCTTTTGCTGACTGCTGCCGCCGCCACTTGCGCTATAGCCACCTGTAGAAACAGGTCCCTGACCTACGGCATATACTTGCCCATTAGCTGCCTTCAAGGGCGTTTGGAGTAAAATTCCCCCTTGAAGACTTTTGGCATCGCCCATAGAAGAAATGGTCATATCAATCGTATCACCGGGTTTTACAAAAGCCGGCAATTGAGCAGTAACCATTACTGCAGCTACGTTTTTTGATTTTAGCTGTGAATCACTTACTGTTAATCCAAAACTTTTTAACATATTAGCAATAGACTGCCTCGTTTGAACAAGTGTATTCGAATCACCTGTACCTGCTAATCCTGTCACCAATCCATACCCTACTAATTGGTTGGCTCTAACACCTTGCACTTTTGCTACATCTTTTATCCGCGTGATTGAGCTGGCTGCTAGTGCTGTTGGCACAATAGCCATAGCACAAGATAAAATCGTTATCATGATGATTAACCTGCGCATAATACCCTCCGTTTTAAAACAAGAAGTTCAATAATTGGCTGACGATCCCTTGACGCTGCTTTCTTGCGATTGGACCATTGCCATCTATTTTAATTTGAGCATTTCCAATATAACTTGATAATATTGTATTATCAGCTGTAATATCGGCCTGGCGCACAATACCAGAAATAGTAATTTTTTGTTCTTCACCATTCTGTTTAATGCTTTGCGTACCAGAAATAATTAGATCTCCATTGGGCTTGACCTCAAGAACCTGAGCTGTCATTCTAGCGGTGACATTATTCGTATTTGCAATAGAACCCTTTGCTTGAAAACTGTCAGAATTACCCGCTGTCGCAGATGCTATACCATGAAATATCCCCGTACCGGCGTTCATATTTAAACTAGTAGATTTAGAGTTAGCAGCATTTCCAACGCGATTTGCACTAGAACTTTCACTAATGATAATCGTAAGGGTATCGCCTACTGCACGAGCCCTATAATCACTATATAAACTGCTGCTCGCTCCAGTATCACTCCACAAAGACATAGCCGAAACCGAAGATGTTATTGAGAGCACCAAGCACAAGAAACCTAACAGCAAACAAGTACTAAATTTTGTTAGGTTAAACATATTCCACACCCTCACTTTCTACTCACTTTACAAAATCCCATATACCGTAACAACACATTCTAAGAGGCAGAAGCGCTCTTATACGTTAATACTTGCACCTTATTCTCATCGATAACCTTACCCAAAACAATTTTATTAGTGATGACGTTCTTAATGCGAATCAATTGACCTTCATACCCGTCCTGCATAGCCTGCCCCGAAGCTATTACTTGTATGTTGCCTACAAAAGCTACTAACGTTACCATGTTGCCCCGTTTAACAATTACAGGTTTATTTACCATAGAATCGGTTATGACTGTACCCGGAGTTATTGCTCGTCTTGCCTCCAATCCGAGGACTTTGTTCTTGTCAGTAAAAAAGCCAGCTGCAATTTGTCCAGCGTCCATCCGTTCATACCGCAAATTACCTTCGGTAAAGATTTCACGGGCATTTACTTGACTAGCCGCCACTGCCACCTGACGGTATAAATTCACCTTAAATCTCAGTCCCACTTTGGTAACGGCTTGTCCATCCACGCTTATAAAAATCATCACAGTCGTGGGAGCATTATAACGTATTCCATAAGGCAGCGAGGTGGATAGAATAACATTCCCTACAGGCACTGTTACATCTTGTTCACGCCCAACATAAAATATATGTAAATCGTCATATTGCACATTAGGTCCAACTTGTTCCCTAATCGCATTTATTCCTCGATCAATCAGCGTTTGTGCACTTATAACCTGAGAGTCACCAATCACAGTTATTCGATCAGGTATTAGCCATGTAACACTTGCTAAGTCAATCCCCGTTGCTGCCAATCGCATATTGAGAACTTCTTTAGTTAACACAAAGCTGCTGCCCGGTACAGGTGCATCGCCGATTTTTAATTTACGAAGCTTTTGATTGGCTGCCTCATCGTCCCCGCTGATCTTTGCAACTTGTCCAAGGCTGATAACCGCTCCATTCACTCTAACTTGCTCATCAATAATAACTACAGTGCTTTCAGCAAAAACTGAATTCATAAATAAGCAAAGTTGGACTAGAAGAAGCAGATATATTTTCTTACTCACTGCCTTCACCTAACGCTTCAGGTTAGCAACTTGTTCCAACATGTTATCAGATGTAGTAATAGCCTTTGAATTAATTTCATAAGCTCTCTGTGCTACAATCATATTCACCATTTCTTCGACAACTTGGACATTAGACATTTCTAGATACTTCTGCATAATCGTGCCCGTTCCATCCACTCCCGGGTCGCTGGCAACCGGAGTTCCTGAAGCTGCAGTCTCTTTTAGCAGGTTATGTCCAACACTATCCAAACCTGCAGGATTTACAAATTTAACAAGCTGTATTTGTCCCAATTCCTGCGCTGCCGTCTGTCCCGCTAAGGTAGCGGAAACCCGTCCATCAGCCGAAATCGCAATATTAGAAGAACCCTCTGGAATCGTAATAGCTGGTTCTAGCGGATACCCTTCCGATGTCACAATTCTGCCTTGCTCATCGCGCTTGAATGCTCCATCACGAGTATAATTAATCGTTCCATCAGACATAGTGATTTGAAAGAAGCCATCTCCTTCTATCGTCATGTCAAGATCATTACCAGTTGATTGCGTCGGACCTTGGGTATAGATTTTTTGAGTAGCAACCTGACGAACACCGCTACCCAATTGAATCCCAGTAGGTAATTGAGTATCAGCACCAGTCGCCGTTCCTGACTGCCGCATAGTTTGATACATTAAATCTTCAAAATCTGAACGGCTTTTCTTAAACCCTGTCGTATTAACATTTGCCAAATTATTGGAAACTACATCAATATTCGCCTGTTGGGCAACCATTCCTGATGCAGCAGTCCACAATGATCTCATCATAGTCTAAAAATCCTCCCTAAACACAAAAGTATATTGCTAAAGCTCCCACAAAGTAAAACACAAACATTAACTATATTATCCTAGTTAGACCATAACTGATCTCATTTATAATATCGCTACAAATGAGAGAAATCTTAAATAAAATATAAAGTTTTAAATTTTTGCGATATCATTGGCAGCTTTTCCCAATAGATCATCATGAGAACGTACTACTTTTGCATTTATTTCATAGGAACGATAATTCGTAATCAAATTCACCATTTCTCCAACAACATTTACATTAGACATTTCTAAGGCACCTTGCACTACACTGCCAGTAGCTGGCTGCCCTTGATCCCCCTGGGCTGCAGCAAATAGGCTCGCTCCTTCCTTAGAAAGCTGCTTTTCATCAGCAAATTCTGTCAACCTTAGCTGTCCCACTACCTCATTGTCAACGACTACACGTCCGTTTGCGTCAACGGACATCTTATTGCCATTAATCATAATAGGACCATTATCTCCTAGCACCTGATATCCATCACTTGTTACTAATTGATTTCGAATACTTTTTGCAAAAGTACCGTTGCGTGTATATCGTAATCCCTGGGGAGTCTGCACTGCAAAATAGCCTTTTCCTTCTATTGCTAAGTCAAAGGCATTCCCGGTCGTTCTAATAGAGCCGCCAGTATGCGTTGTTACCACTTCATCCACCATAACTCCCGTCCCCATACCGCCAATAACAGGAGCTTCTTCACCATCATTAACACGAGAAATTAAAATGTTAGCAAAATCCTTAGTAACAGCTACATCTTTTTTAAATCCAGCAGTATTTGCATTTGCTAAATTATTGGAGGTAACATCAATACGTTCTGCCTCTGCCAACATACCAGAAGCTGCTGTATACAAACCGCGAATCATGTAATCACTCCTTTTTTTTCATTTTCAAGATTTCTGCAAGTACCGCTTTATCAAGCAATACTGCCTCTTTTTAATGTTGTCAGACTATCTTCTAAAGTCCCTAATGAATCCAAAGCTTTCCCTGTACCTAATGCCACACAAGAAAGAGGGTCTTCTGCTAAATAAGTAGGAATACCAGTCTCTTGCTGAATCAACTTGTCCAGACCATAAAGCATCGAACCACCGCCAGTCATGACAATGCCCCGATCCATAATGTCAGATGACAATTCAGGAGGAGTAATTTCCAGTACTGTTTTTACCCGCTGAACAATCAACGACACAGACTCATTTAATGCTTCAAAGGTTTCAGCTGAAGTAATACGTAATGTTTTCGGCAAGCCAGAAACTAAATCCCGCCCGCGAATTTCCATACTTTCATTACGACCTGAGACTAGCGCTGTACCAATGGTAACTTTGATCTGTTCTGCAGTACGTTCACCAATCATCACGTTATATTCTCGTTTCACATAACGTACTAAGGCCTCATCAAACTTATCTCCACCAACTCTTAGTGATTCGCTCACTACAATGCCACCCAAACTTAATACTGCTACATCAGTAGTTCCGCCGCCAATATCAACTACCATAGAACCAAACGGTTCTGAAATATCTAATCCTGCACCAAGAGCAGCAGCCAGCGGTTCTTCAATTAAGTAGGTTTTTTTAGCACCAGCCTGCACTGCAGCCTCTAGTACTGCCCGTTTTTCAACGGTTGTTACACCAGAAGGAATACAAACCATAATACGAGGTTTAAAAAAGAAGTTTTTGGGAACCACTTTGCTAATAAAATGACGCAGCATAGTTTCCGTTGTATCATAATCAGCAATTACCCCTTCTCGTAGTGGCCGAATCGCAATAATGTTGCCGGGAGTCCGTCCAAGCATTCGACGCGCTTCTTCCCCTACAGCCAATACAGTATTGGAATCACGATCAATCGCTACTACTGACGGCTCTCGCAATACAATCCCTTTCCCTTTTATGTACACCAAAACGTTCGCAGTACCTAAATCTACACCAATGTCCATTGACATTCCAAACATGAATAATCCCCTCTCCTACTCCTACTTGTCCATTGTTTAGTTTTTATTTAAACCACAAAGACTGAGAAAACTACATCTATGCCTTTGTGGTTAATTAACGCCTTAAAAAATAGCTTCACTTGCTCCCATTCTACATGAATAAAAAAAATCCTTTATTTTTTGCTATATTCTCCCGCTTCCTTATATTTTTTTCGTGTAGCTTCTCCACCGCGAATATGGCGTTCCGCCTTATTTTGTTCTAATATTACTCTTACACGATTTGCCATCTTCTTATTCACGAGCGGCAATCTTTCTATCATATCCTTATGCACCGTACTTTTACTTACCCCAAACACTATGGCTGATTGCCGCACCGTGTGCTTACTTTCCAAAATGTGCTGACAAATGTCCAATACCCTTTTACGGATATAATCCTTCATAACCTTTCTGCCCCCTCACCCTTGCTTTGCTAAGATATATATATGCGGACAAAATAAAAAAAAGCACTACTGTGCTTTTTAAAGGATACTTTTTTATTAACTTACCATTTGGCAGCTGAAAGAACTAAGTCTGCCTCCCTATACATCTATAAGAGTTTTAGTCTTTGTTGAGTATCAGCAAGGGATCTACATAGTCATCGTTTTCTTTAATTGCTAAGTGTAAATGATCATATGGCTCTGCATCGCAGCTTCCCATTTTGCCAATCTCTTGTTCCTCTCGAACAAAGTCTCCTTTCGCAACGGAAACCTTCAAAAGAGATCCATAATATACTTGATAATTATTATGCTTTACCACTACTGTCAATCCACTATTTGCATCTTGGAATATTTCAGTTACCTGTCCATTATGTATTGCTGATACCGCCTGTCCTTTATGCCCCATTATATCAACTCCTGTATGATAGCGCCAATCGTTATACAATGGATGCAAATGCCAGCCAAAGTTTACTCTTATCTCACCTTTTACTCTTAAAAACCGTCCTGAGTCTTCTTTAGAAAATTGGCTTTTTACTGCCACTGGCGCGGATGCTGAAGCAACTTCTTGAGGTAAAGCCGTTTTTTTGTCTACGATCAATACCCCAGTAGGAGCAGAAATTTCCTCTTTCTGAACCGGCTGGGGAATGACAGTGCTATTTTGTTCTTTTTTCTGTATGGTTACAAATACTGTTGTTACCAATACACTTGCCAGCATTAACAAACAGGCACCTGTATACAGACTCTTGAAGGGAATCCGCTCTCGATAGAAACGTCGGTTGTATAAACTTGTATTTATTTTTTTTAAATGCAGCGTAATAAAAGATAATGCAGGAATTTTTAATTTTGACATACTATCACCTCATACTCAGTATGTCCGATAAGAACTGTTTTTAAACGCCCCTACTTAGTAGGCGTTTATATTCTTAAGAGCCACGCCAGTATAGTATTTCGTAATAATCTGCCGATAATCCATGCCTTCTTTTGCCATGCCATTGGCTCCATATTGACACAAACCTACACCATGCCCATAACCGATTGTATTGACAATCATCTTATTGTCTTTTAGCTCTACATTAAAATTATTTGAACGCAGATCCAATTTTTCCCTTACCTCTGCCCCAGACAAGACTTTGCTGCCAATACGAATTTGACCGACTCGCCCAGACTCCGTGGTATTCAAAATAGCCATAGCTCCGCTGCTATCATTTTGCATAGCGGCAACCACTTGCGTTTCTGGACCCAATAATTGTTCCACCTGAGCAAAAGAAAATTCTTTTTTATCATAATATCGGGGAGATTTTTGATCCCATGTACAAGCTACACTTTGTAAGTAAGGATAATCAAATCCCCATACCTCTTTTGCACTTGCTGTTCTCTCCCCACTGGTAGAATGATATACAGCTTGAATAAATTCCCCATTATAAGTAGCTACTTCACCGCTTGTGTCCTCAACTGCCTGGCTAATTTTCCCCCAAAATTTAGTATAGTTACTCCCCCAGCGCTTCTTTAGCACTTCTTCATTCAGCCATGCCTGACTTTGTTTATAATCAGTACTCACATCAGCACCAGGCTGCTCTGCCAGGCCACTGCCGCCAAAGGCAGTCATATTTTTTACCGCATAAGTACGTGCTGCTACTGCTTGAGCCTTCAAGGCCTCCAATTCAAATTCTGCAGGCATTTCTGCCGCTACTACACCTTTTAAATACTCTTCTAACTTCATTTCAACAATTTTCTGCTGTTCATGAAAATACACTTTGATGATGATATGATCGCCTTTTGCCATTTTAGCATTCCCACCCTGCCTTGGTTCTCCATGAAAACCGCCTATTACTAGAATCGGAATAACAATCACCAACACCAGCACCAACAAAACCGTCCATGCTAGTACCCTCTTCACACATGCCCCTCCTCCTGCTCTACATAAGTACTACATCCTATGCCAAGCTTGGAGTAAGTATGACTGGGAACCAAATCATCAACGCATTGGTGGGAACATACTTAAAGATATTCAGCATAAAAAAACTGGCAAGATTAACATCTCACCAGTTTCAAATTCATTTTTTTTTAGTTTCTGCTGTACCAACACGCTTGATATCGGCACCAACACCGCATAATTTTTCTACTAGACCATCATAACCACGATCAATGTGATGAAGATACCCTACCTCGGTTTCGCCCTCTGCCACTAATCCCGCTAATACTAAAGCAGCTCCAGCCCTGAGATCTGTCGCTTTCACTGGACAGCCGGTTAATGTGGCTACCCCCTCAACAACTGCGCTTCGCCCATCAATTTTAATATTGGCTCCCATACGTTTTAGTTCATCTACATGCATAAAACGATTTTCAAATACCGTTTCACTCACTACGCTTGTCCCTTGAGAAATCGTCGTCATTGCCATAAATTGAGCTTGCATGTCGGTAGGAAAACCAGGATAAGGCAATGTTTTAATATCAATAGCTCTTAGTTTACCATCACTTTTAACACGTATTCCGTTTATATCCTCATCAATGGTCGCACCGGCTTCCTTTAATTTGGCAATCACTGGTTTTAGATGTTCAGGCAAGGCATTTTCCACATATAAGTCGCCGCCTGCCATAGCCGCTGCCACCATATAGGTTCCAGCTTCTATTCGATCAGGGATCACTTCATATACTTTACCTTTCAATTCAGGTACACCTTCAATTTTGATTACATTTGTACCTGCGCCCCTAATGTTTGCTCCCATGGTATTTAAGTAATTCGCCAAGTCTACAATCTCCGGTTCATGAGCCGGATTTTCCAAAATTGTCTGTCCCTTGGCCATACTAGCTGCCATTATAATATTCTCGGTAGCACCTACACTAGGAAAATCCAAATAAATTCGCGCTCCCGTTAATCCATTGGGCGCTGTAGCTTCAATATATCCATGACCAATATCAATTTTAGCACCTAATGCTTCAAAACCTTTTAAATGAAGATCAATAGGACGAGTGCCAATGGCACATCCTCCTGGCAGAGAAATCTTAGAATGACCATAACGAGCCAGCAAGGGTCCCATAATCAAAAAAGAAGCACGCATTTTGCGCACCAATTCATAAGGTGCTTCGCAACTGCTGATTACCGTGCTATCAACAAGCATCGTCTGCTCTTCTTTATTATACTCTACTGACACTCCTAAATGCTTGAGAACTTGGCTAAAGGTGCGTACATCTTCCAAATCAGGTATGCCTTCAAGAGTGCTTTGTGATGTACCAAGTAACGTTGCCGCAATAAGAGGCAGCACCGCATTCTTAGCTCCACTAATTTTAATGGTTCCGTATAATTTGTTACCTCCGCGGATAACTAATTTCTCCATAAGATTATATCCTCCCAAAAACACTACTAAAATCGATTGTAGAAAAAGTTCAAATTAATATTCCCGAGTAATAATCGGTGACCCGACAATTACATAGGTACGATTATCATATTGACTATAGCGAATTGCAATATTTATATTGATTTTTTTACCGCCAACTTGCAGGTACTCATGAATTGCTGAAGAATATCCAGTAGCACTTACATACTGTTCTTGCTGGAGTTGATCAACAACAGTACCATCAATTGCTGAAAAGGCACTTTTTAACATACCTTCTAACTCTCCATCCATTAGTTTACCATCAAGCCAGCCAATCAAGCAAGTGCTAATCCTTGGTGAATCACCAATTTTTTTAATAATCGTATGTATTTTTTCTTGTAAGAGGACACTAGAGGTACCTTCATTTGTCAATGACTCAATATTGACCACCAGATATGCTTCTTCTTTTGCACTACTTTTCTGATTAGGAACACTCTGAGCCATTACAACAACACGATCACCGGATCTAATTTGCTCTGCTTTTACAATTCGATTCTTATTTCTTTGCTGATGGATAATCTCATCATTTTTGAAGTCCATTGCTAATTGATCCGCAACTTGCATTACTACATCCTGCAGCTGCTCATCACTGTAATGATCTTCCGGCAATTTCACCCATGCATTGATACTGTATTCCTCCAAATTTGCACCAGTTGCTCTCATGACAGATGCCAACGGTTCTGAAGAGGCGGCCGGCACATATCCTATGGCAGCAGATAGAGCTAACAATAAGCATCCGGTTATTACACCTAATCTAAGAATATGATTCATACTTCCCATCCTTTTAGAGCAGATTCTCTCTTACTCTATATGCCTATTCTTGCCATTTGTTCGATGGGATATACAAAAAGCAGACTGAGTACGTTCATTACTCAGTCTGCCTCTTGTATTTACTTTACATCTTATGCTGCTTATTATGCTCTGCAACCTTTAAACGAACCATAGCCCTTTTAAGGGCGACTTCTGCTCTGGCAACGTCTGAATTGCTGTCACGCAGATGATTCTCCGCTCGTGCCTTGGCCGTTTCGGCTCGCTCAACATCAATATCCTCTGGAAGCTCAGCACAATTTGCCAATATTGTAATTTTTTCAGGCTGAACCTCAATAAATCCACCGCACATGGAAATGGGTATCTCTTCACCATCTGTAATTACGCGAAGAGGCCAGATAGCCATTGCAGCAATCAAGGGAGCATGCCCTGGAAGAATACCAATGTCTCCAGCTGTCGTCCGAGCAATTACCATACTAACCTCAGCAGAAAAAGCCATTTTCTCTGGGGTAACAATATCCAGCCGAATTGTTTTCGCCATTTATTATTCCCCTTTCATTGTCCGTGCCTTTTCCACCACTTCATCAATGGAGCCAACCATATAGAAGGCGTTTTCCGGCAAAGCATCATATTTGCCGCTTAAAATTTCTTTAAAGCCTCGAATGGTTTCTTTTAACGGCACGTATTTACCCGGCGTACCTGTAAAAGCCTCTGCCACAAAGAAAGGCTGACTTAAGAAACGTTGTATCTTACGTGCTCTAGATACGGTAAGTTTATCTTCATCCGATAATTCTTCCATACCCAAAATAGCAATAATATCCTGCAATTCTTTATAGCGCTGTAATACTTCCTGCACACCTCGAGCCACTTGATAATGTTCTTCACCAATGATGTTAGGATCAACAATTCGAGATGTAGAATCTAAAGGATCAACTGCAGGATAAATACCCAGTTCTGAAATTTGTCTGGATAAAACTGTTGTTGCATCCAAATGGGCAAAGGTTGCCGCAGGAGCTGGATCTGTCAAATCATCTGCTGGTACATATACGGCTTGTACGGAAGTGATCGAACCTTTTTTAGTGGAAGTAATACGTTCTTGCAATGCCCCTACATCCGTTGCCAATGTTGGCTGGTAGCCAACTGCTGACGGCATACGTCCTAACAATGCAGAAACTTCGGAGCCAGCCTGAATAAAGCGAAAAATATTATCCACGAAGAACAATACATCCTGACCGCCTATATCACGAAAATATTCTGCCATGGTAAGTCCTGTTAAAGCAACCCGCATTCTAGCGCCAGGCGGTTCATTCATCTGACCATATACTAACGCTGTTTTTTCAATAACACCAGATTCTTGCATCTCTACCCAAAGGTCATTCCCTTCCCGGGTACGTTCACCTACACCCGCAAATACAGAATAGCCCCCATGTTCCGTTGCAATGTTACGAATGAGTTCCATGATCAGTACAGTCTTGCCTACACCTGCACCACCAAACAAACCAATTTTACCGCCCCGAGAGTAAGGAGCAATTAAATCTACGACTTTAATGCCTGTTTCCAGGATTTGTGTCGTTGTCTCTTGTTCTTCAAAGGTTGGTGCTGGACGATGAATCGGCCAATGATCTTCCGCTTCTACTGAAGCTTCATTATTGTCTACTGTATCACCTAGTACATTAAATACCCGACCCAGCGTACTTTTACCCACAGGAATTTTAATTGGGGCGCCAGTATCTATCGCTTGCATACCGCGAGTCAATCCATCCGTAGAAGACATAGCAACGCAGCGAACGAGATTGTCACCAAGATGCTGCATAACCTCTACGGTTAGGCTGACTTCTACGCCCGTGGACGTATCTGCGATTTTAACAGAGTTATAGATGGCAGGTAGCTGCTCCGGAGGGAATTCAATATCAACGACAGGTCCAATAACCTGTATCACTTTACCTGTACTCAAAGGGTTCCCCCTCCTTTTCTTTTTACTTCAACGCTTCGGCGCCACCCACAATCTCGGAAATTTCCCGAGTAATGGTAGCCTGACGAATTTTATTATAATTTAAAATCAATTTTGCAATTAATTCTTCTGCGTTATCAGTCGCAGAACCCATTGCTGTCATACGAGCTCCTAACTCACTGGCCGATGCCTGAAGCAGCGCCCCATAAATTGTCGTTTCTAAATATTGAGGAACTAAGTGATTCAATACTTCTTCCGCTGAAGGCTCAAAAATATAATCGGAAGGATTCGCATCAACTGCCGTCACATCTTCAATGGGTAGGAGCTTTACTGTAGTTGCTTTTTGGGTAATGGCAGAATGGAATACGGTGTAGCTCAAATGGATCTCATCATATCTGCCGCTTTTGAACCCTTCCGCTACTGATCTGGCAATAGCAATCGCATGTTGCAGCGTTGGTTTCTCCGAAAAGCCAGTAAATTCTTCATCAATTCGATAGCCGCGGTGTTTAAAATAATCTCTGGCTTTGCGTCCAACAGTAATTACACTGCAATTCGTCTTACCTGCTATGCGGGGCACCACTTCTTTGATTACATTGGAAGAGTAGGCTCCTGCTAATCCCTTATCAGCGCTTAGCACTAAATATGCAATATTATTGACTTCTCTTACTTCCAGCAGCGGATGCGAAAGATCACTTGCATGGCCAGCTACGCTTGCCAGTACTTCTCGTACCTTTTCTGTATAAGGCAGACTGGCAGCAGCTTTTTCTTGGGCCTTACGCAGCCTTGCAGCCGCCACCATTTTCATAGCCTTGGTAATTTGTTCAATATTTTTTACGCTTTTTATACGGCGGCGTATATCCTGAGCATTAGGCATTTATATCACCTCGCCGTTTTATCATCAGTCAGAAATGTTTCTTTAAACTCTTTAATTGCTTCTTTCAGCACATTTTCCGTATCGGCAGATAGTACTTTTGATTCTCTAATGGTTTCTCCAATAGCAGGATGGTTAGATCGTAAAAATTTAATAAAATCACGTTCAAATTTAGCCACATCTGCTACAGGAACATCATCGATATAGCCATTAATTGCCGTATAAATAATCATGACTTGTTCTTCAACTACTACCGGAGAATATTGAGGTTGTTTTAAGACTTCAATAGTTCGCTGCCCTCTATCTAAAGAAGCTTTGGTATCTTTATCAAGATCAGAACCAAATTGAGCAAAGGCTGCCAACTCTCGATACTGTGCTAAATCAAGGCGCAAACGTCCTGCAACCTGTTTCATTGCTTTAATCTGGGCAGATCCCCCTACGCGGGATACTGACAAACCAGCATTAATCGCCGGTCTAACACCAGCGTAAAACATTTCACTTTCTAGAAAAATTTGACCATCTGTAATAGAAATTACATTCGTCGGAATATATGCTGATACGTCGCCTGCTAATGTCTCAATGATTGGCAATGCCGTAATAGAGCCGCCGCCTAATCCTTCCGATAACTTAGCTGCCCGTTCTAACAGGCGAGAATGTAAGTAGAAAACATCACCGGGATAGGCTTCACGTCCTGGAGGACGGCGCAGCAGCAGTGACATGGCACGATAGGCTACCGCATGTTTGGATAAATCATCATATACGCAAAGTACATGACCGCCTTTATACATAAAGTATTCACCAATAGCGACACCAGCGTAAGGAGCTATGTATTGTAACGGTGCGCTGTCAGAGGCCGAGGCCACAACAACAATTGAATAAGCCATAGCGCCACTTTCTTCTAGGGTATGTACGACACGGGCTACTGTAGATGCTTTTTGTCCGATTGCAACATAAATACAAATTACATCCTGCCCTTTTTGGTTCAGAATCGTATCTACAGCAATGGCTGTTTTTCCTGTGCCACGGTCCCCAATAATGAGTTCGCGCTGTCCGCGTCCAATGGGTACCATGGAGTCAATGGCCTTTATACCGGTTTGCAAAGGTTGTTTAACGGATTGACGATCTGCAATGCCGGGAGCCAAAAATTCAATGGGACGAAACTCTGTGGTCTGAATAGGGCCCTTTCCGTCAATCGGCTGACCGAGTGCATTCACGACCCGCCCCACCATTGCTTCACCAGCAGGCACCTGCATGATACGACCTGTGCGTCGTACGGTATCGCCTTCTTTAATTAAGGTTTCTCCCCCAAGTAAAACGGCCCCTACATTGTCCTCTTCCAGGTTCAGCACCATGCCATATACTTCATGAGGAAACTCTAATAATTCACCCGCCATCGCTTTGGCAAGACCATGAATACGAGCAATGCCGTCTCCAACCTCAATAACAGTACCAATATCATCGACATTAAGGTCTACTTGATAATTTTCGATCTGCTGTTTAATAATCGCAGTTATTTCTTCTGGCCTGATTTTCATATTTAGTCTGTCACCTCAATCCCCGTCACTTCATTATTTAAAAGCGCTTTTTTCAATGTCGCTAATTGACGAACTACACTGCCATCGATAAGCTTATCGCCAATCTTGACAATCATTCCTCCAATAATTCCTTGATTGATTTGTGTTTTCAATACAATTGTTTTGCCCGTTACCTGACTTAATTTATTCGCAAGGGCCGTATGCTGGCTTTCACCTAAAGGCAGGGCTGTCGTTACTTCAGCCTCCACAATATTGCGAGCCTTATTGGCCAGTGTTGCATATTCAGAAATAATCGCCGGTAAAATACTTTCCCGCCGTTTGTCCACCAGTAACAATAAAAAGTTGAGGACAAAATCATGAATGTCTTGTCCAAAAACTTTATGAATGGTTTCCTTTTTTGCTTGGGCCAGTACTTGGGGATGATACATCAGAGTTGATAGGTCATCATAAGAAGCAATCGTATTTTCTACAAAACGCAGCTCTTGTTCCGTTATTTCCAGCACCTGTTTTTCAGAGGCCAATTCATACAGGGCCTGAGCATATTTTACGGCTAACTGATTGGTTAGCATGGCAGACCACCTATTTTCTCATCATCAAGTTTTTCAATAAAATCAGACACAATGCTTGCGTTTAATTCGGTATCCATCTTTTCTTTTACAATTTTAGTTGCAGCTGCCATAGACAGAGCTACCACCTCGCTGCGAAGCTGCGATAACGCCAACTCACGTTCTCGTATCACTTCTTCTTGCGCCTTTTGCAAAATATGGGCACTTTCTGCACGTGCAGATTTTAAAATTTCTTCTTTATTTTCTTCTGCTAATTTCTCAGCAGTTTCCACAATCGACTGGGCTTTAGCTCGAGCCTCTACCAAATACTGTTTATATTCTAGTTTCAATTGTTCGGCTTCTCGTCTTTCGCGTTCTGCAGTATCAATTGCATCTGCAATTTTTTGCTGGCGATCTGCTAAGCCCTGCATTAACGGTTTATATGCAAATTTAGCAAGGATAGCAACTAAAAGCAAAAAATTTACAATTTGCGCTAGCAGCGTCCCATTCAATTCAACCAATGAAAGCACCTCCTCTTTGAGCAATATAAAGGAGACACTGGCAAGAAGTTTTCAAGCCAGCAACCTTATTAAAAACCTTATTTTAAGAACGGATTGGCAAATACCAATACAATGGCAATTACAGCGGCAATAATTGGAATTGATTCAATCAAGCCTACTGAAATCAGCATGTTAACCAAAATAGTACCTTTCGCTTCTGGCTGTCTAGCCATCCCTTCAATTGCTTTGGCAGTTACAGCACCATCACCAATACCAGCACCAATTGCAGCCAAACCAATGGCAAACCCTGCTCCTAACACGGAAGCAGCTACGATAATTGCATGTTCCACAATAAAATCCTCCTTAAACATCTTTTTTTATTTATTTGATTATCATTTGTATTTACACTCTTTATACCTTACCTAGTGACCGTCTTGCATTGAGTTTGAAAGATAGGATATTGACAACATGGTAAAAATGAATGCCTGTACGATACCAACAAACACGCTAAAAGCCAACCATAGTGTAGGTACAAAATAAGGCACCAGCATACCTAAGACCAGTAGTAAAATCTCTCCAGCCAAAATATTGCCGAATAAACGGAATGATAACGTAATCGGCTTGGCAACTTCTTCAATAATATTAATAATCACAAAAGGTACATAAGGCTCAAAAAAATGTTTGAAATACCTTACAAACCCTTTGTTTTTGATTCCTAGGACATGTACAATTAGAACAATCATTAATGCCAATCCCAGTGTCGTATTAATATCGTTGGTCGGCGATGTAAAACCCGGTACTAGTCCAAGTTCATTACCTACTACTAAAAATAAAAATAGTGTAATAATGAGCGGTGCTAGTTTTTGACCTTTCGATCCCATGTTCGTCTCCACTTGTTCCAGCAAATAAACGACAGCCATTTCTAAGAAATTTTGCCAGCCTCGAGGTTGAAGTTCAATTCGTCTGGTTGCAGCTATCGCTAGTACAATGACAATTGCCATCGTAATCCAAGTCATGATTAGCGTATCCATGTTAAAGGTTAAGCCTGCAAAATGGGCTAAGGAATGACTTCCAATTTCATGACCGTGTTCCATATCCTCCCTCCTTTCTTGTTAGTACAAATATGCTAAAAACGCTATAATATTAGCGTCCACGCAACTATGATTTTACGAAAAAACTTTTTGTTATCAGTACCACAGCTTGTAAGAACAAAATAATCTGCAAGGTAAACAATCCAAATACAGCTGACCAAAAATCAACTCCTGGCAATTTTATTGACAGTAACATCATCGCAACAATAAAACCTAGCCGTATGATCCAACCTATTTTAGTATATAGTAATGCCCGATTTATAGGCATTTCAGCACTCTTTTTTATACGATAGCCCATTAATAAAAAATAAATTACACTCGTAAATATCCCAATAAAGAGTCCGGCTATTTTCCCAGAATATCCAGTAAAATAAGCCGCAGTACAAATTGATAACCCCCATACGATCATTTGTATGATCGTCTTTTTAATTTCAACATCATATTCTTGCATATTGATTTAGAAAGCAATGAATTACTCTCTATTTTCCTCCTACCACTTTCTTATACATGGACCACATTCCCGCTATCATGCCAAGCACTATGCCCCACACCGTTCCCCAAGGAGTAATAGCAAAATATTCATCTACAAGCCGACCTAACAATATGCCTGCGGCTACAGAGGATACCAAATAAAAACCAATAGATGCTGCTGTGCTAAGTGCATTTAACAATGTGTTGCTATCTTTTCGCATGGCATCCACCTCTATGCAATCTTTTCACTCACAATTGTTAGTTTTGCATAAATTATGCTGCAAATATACGTTTTTGTGGTAGAGAAACACGTATAGAAAAATAATCAAAAACATTCTTACACGATAAAATGATTTGAGTCATTTTTTCTAATAGTGTAATTTTCGACAATCAGTAGGAAACTCCTGCCATTATCTATGTATACAATGGCATTTTCTTGCCATTTTTTTGTCTTTTCCCCACTAAATTAATCAAATCTGCTGCAATGAAGAAACAGCCCTAAGATTCCCCTTTTTTAAAACGGGAGCCTTAGAGCCACCAATCCGGTAATAGGCGTTCCTAAAACTCAAAAAGAGTAGTTTTCACCTGCATCAATCTTTTTTTATCCTAAGCTCACAAGAATCACCAAACTGCTTAGGCTTTTCCTGGGAAAAACCATATTTCCACAAAATGGTTTCTATAATTCGTCTGGATGCCTGCCCATCACCATAAGGATTACAAGCATTTGCCATACGGTCATATTCTACCGGGTCAGCGAGTAATAATCGTGTTTCTTGATACACTCGCTCTTTATCTGTGCCAATCAGCTTGACAGTGCCTGCTTCAATCGCTTCTGGACGCTCGGTATTGTCCCGCAATACCAATACAGGTTTTCCTAATGCTGGAGCTTCTTCCTGCACACCGCCAGAATCAGTGAGAACGAGGTAGGAGCGAGCCAATAAGTTGGCAAATGGCTGATACTCCAACGGATCTATTAGTTTTACCCTTTCAATACCGCCTAATTCACTATTGACAACATCCCGCACAAGAGGGTTTTTATGGACAGGGAATATGACTTCCACATCTTCAAATTCTGTCACTATATCTCGTAAGGCTTGGTATACATGCCGCATAGGCTCCCCTAAATTTTCACGCCGATGGGTCGTTACTAAAATAATCCGTTTTTTCGTATAATCAATATTTGCCAAGACATCATCAGCAAATTGATAGCTTTTTTCTACCGTCGTCAGCAGTGCATCAATTACAGTATTGCCTGTAATAAAAGTAGCTTCTGCCAGAATTGCTTCTCTTATTAGGTTTTCTTTTGCTGTTTTAGTTGGAGCAAAATGAATATCAGTGAGCGAACCTGTTAATTTACGATTCATCTCTTCAGGAAATGGTGAATATTTACTATGAGTCCTAAGCCCGGCCTCTACATGCCCAACAGCTGTTTGATGATAAAATGCAGCCAATGCTCCTGCAAAAGTGGTGGTTGTATCTCCATGCACCAGTACAATATCCGGCTTTTCTTTAGTCAATACTTCATTTAACCCATACATCGCCTTGGAAGTAATATCAAACAATGTTTGCCCTTGCGACATAATATCCAAATCATAATCTGGTACAATGTCAAATAATTGCAGGACTTGATCCAGCATTTCTCTATGTTGGGCAGTAACTGCTACAATTGGTATAATATGTTCTGAATGCTTGTTGAGTTCTAAAATAACCGGGGCCATTTTGATTGCTTCTGGTCTTGTCCCAAATACGGTCATTACTTTAATACGTGACATATACATACTCCCCCTTTAAATTCCTCTAAAAATAGTTTTAAACGCAAAATTTCGAAGAATCAGATAGTGATACAACATCTTGTCTAGCTATATTTTTTCATTTTATTTATATAGAATAAAAATGGGCAGGCATAATGCCCGCCCAAAATGTATCCTTAGTGACTTTCAATTGACTTCGTTGCCTTTAGTACACCTATTTTCTTAGCCCCAACAAAAGCAATACCAAGCAAAGCAACAATAATAAACGCCCCAAAGGATTTATTCACCTCGGTTAAGGCAATGGCACTCAAGCCTAAACAGCCGCTCATAACATACATTAATAACACAGCTTGTTTTTGCGTAAGCCCCATCTCTAATAATCGATGATGCAAATGCCCTTTATCAGGTTTAAAAATAGGACGTCCACTCATATAACGGCGAATAATTGCAAACGCCGTATCCAATATTGGTAAACCTAACGCTACAATCGGTACAATTAAAGCAATGGTAGCCGCACTTTTTACCGTGCCAAGGATGGATATTGCTGCTAACATATATCCTAAGAACATACTTCCTGTATCACCCATGAATATTTTCGCTGGATTAAAATTATGCTGCAAAAATCCTAATGCACTGCCAGCTAACGCTGCTGTTAACACAGCTACAGTCCAGAAATTCTGTTGCAGCGCCACTAACAGAATTGTAACTGACGCAATAGTAGATACTCCTGCTGCCAATCCGTCCAATCCATCAATCAAATTAACTGTATTGGTTAAGCCAACCACCCACAAAATCGTCAATGGTATTGCCAAATATTCTACATAGATCATTTCCCCAAAAGGATTGGTTAGCCACTCAATTTTAATGTCAAACATAACCAACACAGCCGCTGCTATGATTTGACCTAATAATTTTACCCTCGCTGGCAATGGCTTTAAATCATCAATAATACCTACAATTAGAATGACGGTACCGCCTACTAGCAGTCCCATAACCTCACGGCTTACATACATGCTTGCTAACACAGCCAACACGAAAGCTCCATAAATAGCCAATCCACCCATACGCGGAATCGGTTTCGTATGCACTTTTCGATCATCTGGAGCATCCAATGCTCCAACTTTTATCGCAAAATCTTTTACCCGCGGCGTTGCAAAATAAGCAACCGCTAAAGCAATCGTAAACGCCACAATATATGTTTGCATAATTTGCACCTCATTTCTACGCAACAATCCCATTTTACATCACGCTAATATCCTTGTCAAACGGATTCTACTCTAGTGAAACTCTTGCTAAGAAGTATTTACCTTAATTACATACAATAGCCCTTTCTCCTAAGTTTGGCTATATGCCCTGACAATAACTCTTCCATGTTAACCTGATACTTTTCTGCTAGAATATACATCATCGTAAAACAGCATTGAGCCACATCCAATAGCTCATATGCACAGCCTAGCAAAGCCGCTTGTATTTCCAACTCTGGCTTTTCCCCTGACGCCCCTGAACGCTTTCCCAAAAATTGCGTAAACTCCCCTATTTCTTCTTGAATTTTGCAAACCGTCGTCAAGAGAGTCACATCCTCTAAAATGAGCCGAGGTAAATTCAAGCACTTAAAGGCCCCCACTGTTGTAATACTATATAATAGCGTATGATCAAACAAATATCCTTTATGTATTAATTTCCTAATATGTTCATCAATTAAAGCATCCACTTCTATAGCATAGGATTCTTCCATAACAAACAGCATGGTAACGCAGGTTTGCGCTACATCCAATAGCTCGCTTGCTACCTCTTCTAACAATTCTTCTGCAATTACAGGAATATTTTTCTTATCTGAAAGCATATTCTCATATGGCAAGAAGTGCAGCACCGCCCTGGCTAATTCACCAGCTTCTTCCATTATCTTCAGCAGCGTTGAATCTAAGGTAGGAGTCAAGTTATTCAGCTTTGGCAGATAAATCGACTCGATCACAATTACTTTTCCTCCCTTGGCATGTACACAACTTCAATAGAAGATAGCGCAAACCAATCTGTATGGGGATTATAATCTCTCCCATATACTACCTTTGTAATACCAGAAGTAATAATGAGTTTTTGGCACTCAGGACAGGGCCTATCGGTACAATACAAAGTAGCCCCTTGCCTTTCGTCAGGAGTGCATTCCAGCAGCGCATTGGGCTCTGCGTGAATGCATCGTATACAATGCCCATCCAGCATAGCACAACCATCATCAATGCAATGAGGCAACCCCGCTGGACTGCCATTATAGCCAGTACCCTTAATTCTTTTATCCTTTACGATCACAGCACCTACTTGACGTCTTAAACAAGTACTGCGCTCCGCCACCTGAAATGCAATATCCAAAAAATATAAATCCCAGTTCTTCCGCATATACGTCCCCTTTAATTAACGATTCATCGTAAACACTATAGATACTCCCCCAATTATACTATAGAAAGGAATAAAAAAGAATTAGTGGATACGAAAATTACGAACGAGTTCTTTAAATGATTATTTTTTTTGTTTTTTGACCGTTGCCAACAGAATAAAGTCGTCTTTGCATGAAGGAAGGGATTGCTTCGCGTTCTTTACACTTCTTCATCGTCTTTGCGGTTTAATTTTTTCATAAAATAAGCACATTGTTTTCAAGATTTATCATATTATTTTTGTAAATACATGTACTTTTTTTCAGCATATGTGGTATTCTAAAAAATACAGTGTTCTTTAAAATAGCAAGGAGGAAATATTTCAATGAAAGAACTTTTAGAATGTCTCGAAAGAGACCATACTCAAACTCCGGAGCAGTTAGCAATTATGCTAAATAAGCCTGTAGAGGAAATTGCCGCACTTATTAAAAAATATCAAGATGAAAAAGTCATTGTAAAATATCAAACCATCATCGATTGGGAAAAAGCGGGCATTGATAACGTGACTGCCGTAATTGAAGTAAGAATTACTCCTCAGCGTGAAGTAGGCTTTGATGCCATCGCGGAGCGCATCTACCGTTATTCGGAAGTGCGCAGCCTGTATCTAATGTCAGGAGGTTATGATCTATCAGTTACCGTCGAAGGAGCCAGTTTAAAAGAAGTTGCCGATTTTGTTTCTACTAAATTATCTACCATAGATGGAGTTGTCAGTACCACAACTCACTTCATGTTAAAAAAATATAAATTTGCCGGCGTTATCATCAAAGATGAAGAAGAAGAGCATAGGCTGGTGGTCTCACCATGAATTGGGCTGATCGCATAGCACCAACCGTCAAAGCCATCCCGCCTTCAGGCATTCGCCGTTTCTTTGACATTGCTGCGGAAATGAAAGGTGTAATCTCCCTGGGCGTTGGTGAGCCAGATTTTATTACGCCATGGCATATACGGGAAAGTTGTATTCACGGTCTGCACCGCGGTTATACTTCCTATACTTCCAATTATGGACTTCTCGAGCTTCGAGAAGAAATAACTAAATCTTTACATAAGGATTACCAGGTAACCTATGATCCTCGCCAAGAAGTCCTCGTAACCGTAGGCGTAAGTGAAGGCCTTGATTTGGCTATGCGCGCCTTATTAGGTCCCGGTGATGAAGTTCTCGTGCCCGAACCCTGCTATGTTTCTTATAAATCCTGCGTTACGTTGGCAGGCGGCACTCCGATTACCATACCCACCAGCGCAGAAAATGAATTTCGGATTACAGCAGAGCAATTAGAAAAATATGTAACGCCGCGCACGAAGATATTACTGATTGGTTATCCCAATAATCCTACTGGTGCAATTATGAGTCGAGAAGACTTAGAAGGCATTGCTGCTTTTGCACTAAAACATGACCTCATTGTAATTTCCGATGAAATTTATGCTAAATTAACCTATGATGGCACTCATACTTGTTTCTCCAGTTTACCGGGCATGCGGGATCGCACCATCGTGTTAAATGGATTTTCCAAAGCCTATGCTATGACAGGCTGGCGTATTGGCTATGCAGTTTCCAATGTTGAATTCATTGCTGCCATGACGAAAATCCATCAATATACGATGCTATGTACTCCTATCACAGCACAAATTGCAGCGATTGAGGCCCTAAAGAGCGGCGAAAAGAACGTAGAACATATGGTATCCGAATACAATTATCGCCGCCGTTTAATTTTCAATGGATTTCGCCAAATGGGCCTGGATTGTTTTGAACCCAAGGGAGCGTTTTATATATTCCCTTCCATTAAACAGACAGGTTTAACATCTTTAGAATTTGCCGAACAACTTCTCATGGCTGAAAAAGTAGCCTTAGTGCCAGGCGATGCCTTTGGTGAAAGCGGCGAAGGCTTCGTACGCTGTTCCTATGCTACCTCTACCAAAAATATCACGGAAGCACTCGAACGTATTGGACGATTTATTAAAAATATAAAAAAATAAACGTTTTTCTCACAATTTTATACCTCTGGCGATATTATAAAACAAAGAGACCAAGCTGCAGCGCTTAGGTCTCTTTGTTTTACTATATATCCATAAATGTATCCAATGGTGAGTTCGGTTTCAACATTGGGGTTACCAGCTGCTCTGTAGGGATTTTGACAATGATGACCCGCGGACAGTTGCTTTCTATTGCAGCGGAAAATGCCGCTAAAAATTCTTCTTGCGTCGTAGTCAATGTACCTTCAATGCCAAAGGCTTTTGCAAAACAAACAAAATCCATAGGCACCGGTAATAACGACTCCGAATACCGCTGTTTATAAAACAGCTGCTGCAATTGGCGTACCATTCCCAAAGAACTGTTATCCACAATAATCGTAATTAAAGGCAATCCCTGACTCGCTGCGGTAAAAAGTTCACAGCCTGTCATTTTCATGCCTCCATCACCAACGATGGCGATCACCCGCTTCGTAGGCATGGCGATCTGAGCACCAATGGCGGCAGGAAGACCAAATCCCATCGTACCTAAGCCACCAGAAGTTATCCAGGAACGTGGGGTCTCTATGTGAAGATTCTGAGCCGCCCACATTTGATGCTGCCCTACATCTGTTGCAAAAATGAATGGCTTTCCTTTTGTTCTTTCAGCTACTTGCTTTAACATCCATGTGGCTGAAAGATCATTTCCATCCGGTTTTACTGCAAATTCTTGTTTCCATTCCCAGATCACTTTCCACCATGGAGAAGGATTAAAAGGCTTTATCCGCTCGTTCAGCGTTGTTACCAATTGCTTCACATCCCCCGCCAGAGGAATATGAGTGGAAACATTCTTATCCAATTCAGCAGGATCCACATCAATGTGAATGAGCGTTTTTCCTTCTGCATATTTGAACTTATTACCTGTTACACGGTCATTGAAGCGGCTGCCGATAGCAATGACCACATCAGCACCATGAACAGCAAGATTAGCTCTTTTATGCCCATGCATCCCTGTCAAACCTAAGAACAAAGGATGCTCAGAAGAAAATGACCCCAATCCCATCAGCGTGCTCACAACAGGAGCATTCATCTTTTCAGCCAAGGCAACCACTTGTTCATAAGCTCCAGACGAAACTACACCGCCGCCAACAATCATCACAGGCTGCTTTGCTGTTTCAAGGACTGCTGCCGCCCTATCGATCAGCGAACTTCCCAATTGGGATAATTCCCATTGAAATCTCGGTTTATTTTTTTCTTGTTCCTCTTCTTGGGTGAAGTTGAATACGTCCAATTGAATATCACTGGGTACATCAATCAATACGGGACCTGGACGTCCTGAAGAGGCAATCCGAAAAGCAAATCGCATAATTTCAGGCAAAGTCGCAACGTCCTTGACTAAAAAATTATGTTTTGTGATCGGCATCGTAATCCCGGTGATGTCCACTTCTTGAAATGCATCAGCACCAATGAGATCGGTAGAAACTTGTCCGGTAATAACAACTAAGGGTACTGAATCCAAATAGGCATTCGCAAGACCAGTTACCAAGTTGGTAGCACCCGGACCGCTGGTAGCAATACAAACCCCTACCTTGCCACTAGCCCGGGCATAACCATCTGCTGCATGGATAGCTCCTTGTTCATGCACTGTAAGGATGTGGCGTATCTTTCCTTCATATATCGCATCATATAAAGGCAGTATACGGCCTCCAGGATAACCGAAAACCGTATCGACACCTTGCTCTAATAAACATTCTATGATCCCTTGGGCACCAGATATCTTCATACAAGTTACCTCCTAATGAAGATGTTAACCAAGCTGCTTCTCAATTAAACTTGTTATTTCTTCTGTTGAAACTTTAGTTGAACCAGGTTTATACAAATCCGCTGTACGATACCCTTGAACCAAAACCTGATCCACAGCCTTTTCGATTGCTTCCGCTGCTGCTTCAGCACCTAATGAGTAACGAAGAAGCATAGCTGCGGATAAGATCGTCCCCACCGGATTCGCCAAGCCCTTACCTGCGATGTCAGGAGCCGAACCATGGATTGGTTCATATAGCCCAGTGCCATCGCCTAGGCTAGCTGACGGCAGCATACCAATCGATCCCGTTAAGACAGCAGCTTCATCACTTAATATATCTCCAAACAGATTATTCGTTACGATTACATCAAACTGCTTTGGTGCTAAAATCAATTGCATCGCGCAATTATCAACATAAAGATGACTCAAATTAACATCCGAGTACTGAGAAGCAGTCTCTTGCGCCGCTTTACGCCATAAACGTGAAGAAGCCAATACATTCGCCTTATCCACAGATACCACCTGCTTACGCCGTAATTGGGCAGCCTTGCAGGCCAGATTTACAATCCGCTGTACTTCTGGGGTACTATAGATCTCTAGATCCGATGCTTGCTCCACACCATTTACCACTGCCGCCTCATTCTTGGCACCATAATAAATACCACCATTTAATTCTCGAACTAATAAAATATCCACACCCGAAATCGCCTCTGCTTTTAAAGGAGAAAATTCAATTAGTGCTTCTGCTACGCGGATAGGTCTCAAGTTTGCATATAGCCCCAATTCTTTGCGCAATCCTAAAATCGCTTTTTCCGCTCGAATCTCAGGAGCAACCCCATCCCATTTAGGACCGCCAACCGCTCCAAGCAGTATGGCATCAGCCTTTTTGGCTGCCTGAATGGTACTATCCGGCAGCGGAAGACCATATGCATCAATGGCCGCACCGCCAGCCAAATGGCGCTCAACCTGTAATTGTATTCCACTCTTACCTGCTGCTTTTTTCAGTATACAGACAGCTGCTGCTGTTATTTCTTCCCCAATACCATCACCGGGAATCACAACAATTCGTTTCTCGCTCATACCAACACCTCTGTCCTACTATTTTTTCTTCAGCCAGCTCATCATACCGCGCAGCTCTTTACCCACTGTTTCAATTTGATGCTCTGCCTCACGGCGTCTGGTTGCAGAAAATTCAGGACGATTGGCTTGATTTTCCAAAATCCAGTTTTTCGCAAATACTCCTGTTTGAATTTCTGTTAAAACCTTTTTCATTTCTACTTTTGTTGCATCGGTTACAATTCGATTACCAATCATATAATCACCATATTCAGCCGTATCACTGATTGAATAACGCATGGCTGCCATGCCGCCTTCATACATTAAGTCTACAATCAATTTCAACTCATGCAAACATTCAAAATAAGCAATTTCAGGTTGGTAACCAGCTTCTACTAATGTTTCGAAACCAGCCTTTACTAAAGCCGTAGTACCACCGCACAAGACCGTTTGTTCGCCAAATAGATCTGTTTCTGTTTCTTCTTTGAAAGTTGTTGTCAAAACTCCTGCCCTTGTTCCGCCGACACCCCATGCATACGCTAAGGATAACGCTTCGGCCTGACCTGACGCATCTTGATATACAGCTTTCAAACATGGTACTCCACCGCCTTCTTGGAATACACGGCGAACCAAATGTCCAGGTCCTTTAGGAGCTACCATAAATACATCCACATCCGCTGGTGGGGTAATCTGGTTAAAATGAATGTTAAAGCCATGTGCAAAAGCCAAGGCAGAGCCAGCTTTCAAATTTGGTGCGATTTGCTCTTTGTAGATTTTAGCTTGTTTTTCATCAGGAACTAAAATCATAACGACATCAGCAGCAACTACTGCTTGCGCAACTTCCTGTACGTCCAGTCCATCACTTTTTGCTTTATCCCAAGATTTACTGCCTTCGTACAGGCCCACGATTACTTTTACACCATTATCATGTAAATTCAATGCATGAGCATGCCCTTGGCTGCCGTAACCGATAATCGCCACCGTTTTTTTTGTAATTAAATCTACTACCGCATCTTTGTCATAATACATTTTACTCATTTTCATCATCTCTCCTACATTTTAATATTCTAGTCTTATATAAAACAGCCTCTTACTTTTTTAGAGAAAGCCTCTTTAGAAAATGAGAGGTGGTTTTGCCCTATGCCTCAACTTGAGCCGTATCGAATAAAGCACTAATTTCACATTTTTCTTTTTCATAAATACTACAGTCGCCTCGCTGCAAGCCAACAACGCCTGTACGAATCATCTCTAAGATTCCGTAGGACGATAAAGCATCAATTAGTGCATCCGTATTGGTTTTTCCACTGGTTATTTCTACCATTAAGGTCTCATTTGAGATATCGACGACCTTAGCTCCAAAAGTTTCTGCCAACTGCAAAACTTCTAGCTTCTTATTTTGCGCTGCTTTGACTTTTATCATCGCCATATCCCTCACTACCGCAGTATTAACAGGCAGGATCTCAACGGCCCTTACTTCTACCAACTTTTCTAATTGCTTCACTACCTGCGCTACAATTGCGTCACTTCCTTGCATGACCGCTGTAATTCGCGAATATTCCGGAACATGAGTCGTGCCTACGGCTAAACTTTCAATATTAAACCCTCGACGCGAAAACATTCCAGCCACTCGTACCAATACCCCGGATTGATTTAGAACTAAAATTGAGATTGTATGATGACCCATTCCATCCACCTCCATTTTATTACTCAAATAGAAACAAAAAAACCACCGAAAAATTCCCACTATAAGAATAGTTTAATCTATTCTTTGCTGAAACAATCATATACCACAGGCTTCAGCAGTGAGAAAATTTCCGCAGAGTCTTTTATACTCACGGTGTAATCCGCATACGCGCATTTGTATCGCTTGGTCCAGTCCTTTTTACAGCGGAACCCTAGATACTCTTTCTCGTTACGACGTTGTAACTTTTTTTACACTTCAAACGACAACGTTACTCTATTGCCAAGACCAATCGGCTGTATACTGAACTCTTTTTTACCGGTCACCATTTCCTTTGGCGATTATGCTTAGTTTAAACCGTCTCATTCCAATACATACAAGTCCTTCAGTATTAAATATGAACCTGCAGTATGAACAAACGAAGAAATCATCCTTCTCAAAAAGACATTCTTTTTCCTCTCAGCTACTTACTTGTAACATTTTAAGCCATTATACCAGTCATTGCAGAGAAAAAGCAAGATTATTTTACTATTTTACCTAGAATTATTAATATAAAAATGCATCACATCGTTTTATATAAAAAGCATCTTATTATTTACTGAGAACAAAACCAATTATGCCAGTAAGATTAATGACCAGCTAATCCTCACAAGATACCAATATAGCAAAAAAACCCTTGTACATTCTTTGTGTTAAAAGATAGCAAGGGTTGTCTACTATATCATTTATAAAAAGCTAAATAATAAAATCTCAAAATAAAATTTAAAATAAATTCTCTATACCTTTTAGTATTCAACACCATTTCTAACTTTTCTATACTGTTTTTTCTTCCGCTTTTTTTATCTCTGTAAAAAGCTCGTTTACCAGCTCTTTGCCAATTTGATTTTTATATCGATCAATTACCGGTTTAACAACCTCTTGAATGTTAGCTATCTCCATCGGACTAATTTGTCCTATCGACATACCTTTCCTTTCTAATGCCTGCAAATTATCCTCTTTCCTTTTCCGATTGACCTTAGTGGTATATAAGGCACCTTCTTTTGCAGCCTGTTCAATAATGGGTTTATCTTCAACTGGTACGATATCCCATAGCTTCTTCGAGTACATCAGTATAAAAGGTGAATATACATGATTTGTCAAGGTCAAAAACTTTTGCACTTCAAAAAATTTATCGTCATAGATCGTAGCAATCGGGTTTTCTTGACCATCTACCTCTTTTAACCGCATCGCATTGTACAAATTAGCAAAAGGCAGCGGTACCGGCTCTGCTCCCAAAGCCTTCCAAGTATCGATATGAAGATCATTCTGCATGGTTCTAATCTTTAGTCCGCGAAAATCTTCTAATCCCATAATAGCATGCCGCGAGTTAGTCGTATTGCGAAATCCGCTCTCGGCAAATGTCAGACCGTAAAATCCGTATTGATCAAGCATATTCAGAAGCTTTCTGGCAAATGGTCCGTGAAGTATATAATCTGCTATGTTCTCATTTCTAAACAAGAACGGGAAATCAAAAATCATAAATCGCTTATCTAAACCTGCCAGTGTCGGCAAAGCCGGGAATGTCATTTCCAGAGTTCCTTCTTTTAACTTTTGAATCATATCCAGGCCCGTCCCCAATTGCGCACTATGAAAGATTTTCAGACTATAACGCCCCTGCGTGCGCTCATGCAAGATTTGTCCAAATTTCTCCATACCTGCATAACATACAGACTTATCGGTCATTTCAAACCCAACACGTAAGGTTTTCGTATTCGAAAAATGAAAGCGAAAAACTGCTTGTTCCAAACTTCCAGCCAAACGTGATAACTGTTGCGTACCATTAGCGATCTGAGCAACTGATACGGTCATTTGCTCGCTGCTAACAGCAGCCGTTTGTGTTGCTGCTGCAGATTGTTCAGCGATCGCAGCCACGCCATGCACAGTTGACATCAAATCAACAGCAGCTTCTGCCTGATTATCTGCAAGCAATGTTACCTCTTGTAATTTATTGCGGGACTTCTCAATATCAGATCTTATATCTGCAAAACTATCATTAGCCTCTGTTATTGTATGTACACCTGTATTCAAACTTTCCTGCGTTGTTTCAAATGCTACCACGACATGTCCAATATCGGAAAGCATGCTTTCGACAATTTCATTAATTTGACCAGCCGCATGACGAGATCGATTGGCAAGTTCACGAACCTCTTCTGCAACAACCGCAAATCCTCTCCCTTGCTCTCCTGCTCTCGCTGCCTCAATCGCAGCATTCAATGCTAATAAATTTGTTTGTGCTGTAATGCTATTGATAAGCTTGATAATTTCTCTTACTTCTTGCGATTTCCCCTTAAGTTCCCCACCCAGGCGCACATTATACTGAGCAGTTGCTGCAATTTCATTGACAATATTTCTCGATCGTCCTATTGCTTCGCTTCCCTGATGAACTGACTCCACAATTTGCTGTGTAATTTGCAATAACGATTCCAGCCCTGCTGCCGTACTTTTTGCCAGTTCAGAAACTTGATCTGTTTTGCTGGCAGCATTTTGCGCTATCGCACCCGTTTCCTGAGCACCTGAAGCAAGTTCAGCTACTGCCATTGATATTAGCCTTATATCGCGGCTAGTCCCATCCGAGACAGATGCAATTTCTACGCTTTTTTTTGATACTTCTGCCGCTTCATTAGTCACTAAACCCAAGAGTGTACGTAGATATTCCAATGCAGAATTAATTGATGTTGCGATCTTTCCTAATTCGTTATTACCTGCACACTCCAGCGAAACTGTCAAATCTCCATCTTTCATGCGGGAAGTTTGTTCCGAAATTGTTTTCAATGGTCGAAAGATTCGATACAATAATATTAAGTTGAAGGAACAAGATAGTAAAACACCAATCGTTAAGAATACGCTATACACATCAAATCCGGATAAAATGATATACATTAGTAAAATAAGTACTAATATGGGCGATAATACAAAAAATAATTTCATATATTTTTCTTTCATAATCTAACGCCTCCTCCGATTTGTTCATTAACTACAAATGGTTGCATAACATCATTCATAACAACTCTTTCAAAGTACTAACCATCTGTCAAAAGTGATACTTCACCTGTGTCAGGATGAATCATTAGCCCATGAATCGGAACATTTCTTGGAATAATAGTCGTTGTACGCAGTGTATCTACCAGCTTTTTAACTTCTTCCTCACTATCGTGAACCTTGTCTAGCCACGCAATTGCTTCTTCCTCAAATTCAAGAATCTGCTTCTTATCAATCCCTCGCTTTTGCATCTTTTGTTTCAGCATGCTTGGAGATATTTGCGTTACACCGCAATCCTCGTGACCGACCACAACAATTTCCTCTACGTCCAAAGCGTAAATAGCTATCACTAAACTTCGTAAAATAGCACCAAAATTTCCATCTGTTGATGTTCCGGCCGTTTTAATTACTACGGCCTCTCCTCTTTTTATTCCAAGTGCCGACTCTAACAATTCAACCAGTCTGGTATCCATACAAGTAACGATAGCGATCTGATGTTTTGGACTCTTAGAAAGACCATCCTCATTCGCCACTGATTTTAAAAGAAAATTGCTGTTTGCTTTGATTAGTTGCTCTAGCCCTATCATTTACAATTCCTCCAGCATCATTTGACAACCAAATACTCCAAAAGTTATTCAATGAGCGCTTCAGATATAGAATCAGAAGCGCTCATTGAGCCAAGTATACGATCCAAGCCTTAATCGTTTTTTACCAATATTTTACAAGTAACTCTTATGTGATAACCCTTTATCCTATGCATTTACTGCAACAGCATGCTTAGGTTCCTGATGACTTAGAACACGTACAACCTCTTGAGCTGCGGTAACACTGCATCGTGTGACTGCATCTTCCGTATAGGCTCCACAGTGAGGAGTTAGCACTACATTAGGCAGTGTAAGCAGCGGATGATCCGGCGCCGGCGGTTCTTGTGTCAAAGTGTCGGCACCATAGCCGGCAATCGTTCCCGTTTTTAATGCATGAAAAAGGTCTTTCTCATCTACCAGCTCACCTCTAGCCGTATTGATGATAAAAGCAGACTTCTTCATGCTTGTCAAAGTACGCTCATTCATAAGGGACTTTGTATCAGGGGTAACGGGTAAATGCATTGTTAAAAAGTCAGCTTTTTCTACTACTTCCTCTAAGGAAAGATATCTCACATTATAATTCCGACATAACTCTGGTTTCTGCCAAACATCAAAAGCTATAATTTCCATACCAAAAGCATGTGCTCTTTTTATCACTTCACTGCCAATATTCCCTGTACCCAGTACCCCTAATACTTTTCCATATAATTCACAACCTAAGTTGCGTTTCCAACTGCCTTGACGAATTTGAGCATCCTGAACAGGTATTGCTCTTGCTAGAGACAACATCAAGCCGAATACTAATTCGCAAACCGATATGGTATTCGTTCCTGGCGCAAGGGTAACGGGGATACCGAGCTTTGCAGCAGCCTTTACATCTACTTTGTTATATCCCACACCATTTCTGGCTATTATTTTTAATCCAGGTGCTCCTGCTTCAATAACCTTGTCAGTAATTTCATCTAGCCCGGCAATAATCGCATCCATACCGGGAATAATGCGAATCATCTCGGCCTCTGACTTAACGCCATCACTAACATGAGTGATAATTTCATGCCCTGCATTTTCTAGTATTGCCTTGCCTTCTTTATTGGCAGCAACCGAACGAGCCGTAATTAATACCTTTGCCATACTCTATGCCCCCTAGCAATTATTGGCGATCTTAGATGTATCATTTTTTACCAAACGCAGCAATATCCGTGAATTCCTGCTGCAGATTCCAGTATATACGGTTATAAATATCATATAGTTCCTGGTAACACTTAACTGCCGGCGCTCCCGGCTTATAGGTTTTTTCAACGGTTACAAAATCAGCCGTAGAAGATATATCTTTCAAAATCCCCGCAGAAACGAAGCCTAATACTGCGGCACCAAAAGCTGCCCCTTCGTTTACATTTGGGACATTTATTTCCTGATTCAAGGTGTCAGCTAATATCTGCAGCCATAACTCCGACCTGATAAAGCTGCCGCTTACCCTAATTTCACGAGCTGGTCCCGTCACTTCCTGTAAGGCATGCAGGATACTGTTCATTCGATAACATACCCCTTCCATGGTGGCGCGAATCATGTGTCGTTTATCATGCTGCAGGGTAAGACCGAACAATACACCTCTGGCGTCCGCATTCCAGTTTGGAGCTCGCTCGCCGGTAAAAAAGGGAAGCATAATGAGCCCCTCTGAGCCCGGCGCTATTTTTTTTGCATAGCTAGACATCAAGTCATAGGAATCAATGCCAAGTTTTTCTGCCACGCTTTGTTCTGCCTCATTAAAATGATCCCGCATCCAGCGCAGCGCAAGTCCACCATTATTAATGGCTCCGCCAGCAACCCATACGTTATCCGTAAGATTGTAACACCAAGTCCGTCCTTTTTCATCTGTACACGGTTTATCTGTCAGCATACGTACTGCACCGCTTGTGCCAATGGTGGCACTCATATCCCCAGGCCTTACCGCTCCGATCCCTACATTTACCAATACACCGTCACCAGCACCAATCACGACAGGAATACCCGCCTGCAAACCCGTGCGACGAGCCATCTCACCTCTTAAGGGCTGACTATACGTTGTTGACACAACATTCGGCAGCGTCTCTTCTGAAATAGACAGATAAGATAGCAATTCCCGATCCCATTCCAAACTCAATAGATTATACAAACCGGAACCGCTGGCAACCGAACGGTCTACCACCCATTGTCCAGTCAATACTCGAAAGGCATAATCCTTGATAGAACCAAAGTAAGAAGAACGCTTGAATATCTCGGGACGCTCCTTGCGAAGCCAAGCAATCTTAGCCATGGGATACATAGGGTGGAGTGGACATCCTGTACGGCGGTATATGGACAGGAAATCAGGATATAATTTTTTCATCTCTCGCACAATGTCCTGGCTGCGAGTATCTGCCCAAGTCATTAGCGTTGTAGTCGGCTCTCCCTCTTTATCATAGGCAAGGAAACTATGAAATACAGAACTGATAGAAACTCCTTCCGCCTTACGTCCAGATTGGGTTAACGAGGTTACTACATCACTGATAACATTTTCCATTGCACCAATGATTTCCTTAGAATCTTGCTCAGCCCAGCCGGAATGAGGCGTAAACAGCGGATATTCCTGAGAAGCAGCACAAAGAGACTGCCCGTCTGCTTGATACGCTACGGCTCTTACTCCTGTCGTCCCTATATCAATACCAATCCATACAGAAGGTTTCATCTTCATCATCCTCACTTCTTAGTACCTCATCTGCATTAAAAGCCTTGTTGCTTTACCAGGCTCTTTCCGCCATGCATCATTGTCATGCTTTTCAGACCTCGATCTGAACACTCCTCTGCTTTGCATGTAAAAATTTTTCGCTAAATTATCTATAATTTTAACGCAAATGAATTACTATTCTTCTTTAAAAACAATTTTTTGTATTGCATATCCTACGCCGCATTCTTCATTTGTTTTCGTTATTTCATCAGCACACTGTTTTAGCTCCTCGCATGCATTACCCATAGCAATTCCAATACCTGCTTCTCGAATCATAGAAATATCGCTGCCTTCATTTCCAACTGCCATCACATTTTCCATAGGAATTCCCAAATCTCGACAAATTGTTTTCAAAGCAGCCCCTTTGCTGACAGTCGGCTCTACAATTTCTAAACCATGATCGGTATCCCGAATGACAGCAAAATCATCTGACCACATTTTCAAAATTTGCTGCGCTTTTTGAATCCGTTCAGCGTCATCAAATACTGCAATGCGTAGAGGCGCATTCTCCAATGTCCTTAATTTCTTTGGACCTAAGGCCGTATAAGGCACCCCAAAAATTTGAGAATAATTGACCGTTTCTTCGGTAGGTTCCTGAACAATAAGCTGATTTTCTAAATATATTTTGACATAATAATTTTCTTCTTCAAAAAAGCGAACCATTTCTCTAAATTTCAGCAAATTCATCGGTCTTCTTAGCCAGATTCTTTCTTCTCTTTCATCTGTTACATAGGAACCACTCAAAGAAATCAGCGGCGCATTTAACTGCAATTGGCGGGCATAAGGCAGCATAGAACAAAAAGGTCTTGCCGATGCCAGTGTAACAATGATCCCTTTCTCTTTGGCTTTGGCAATCATTTCAACAGCCTGATCGGGAATTTTTTTCTTTTCATCCAATAACGTTCCATCCAGATCAAGAGCAATCAGTCGAATAGGAGGATACATCATAAAGCTACCTCTTTTACAAATAAATTAATTAACAATCCAACTAGAAGTATCTTTGCTATCTAAAACACGTTTCAATTCACGCAATAATAAATAGGGTGTCTGCGCAAATGTATCGTTCGTCGCACCAGCTAAATGAGGAGTTAGAGTAACATTATCCATAGTTAACAGAGGATGCTCTTTCTCTATCGGTTCTGTCCAAAAAACATCTAAAGCAGCTCCGCCAATTTGCTTAGTTTCTAAGGCTTTTATTAGTGCCTTCTCATCAATCAGACCTGCTCGTGCAGTATTAATCAAATACGCCGTGGGTTTCATCCATGAAAACGCCTCTTTGCCAATCAATCCTGCCGTATCTTTACTAAGTCGTGCATGAATGCTAATGAAATCAGATTGTCTGCACAGTTCTTCCAGTGAAACCAATTGCACTCCCGACCCTTGAACTGCTTCCGCCTTGATATATGGATCATATGCCAGAACGCGAACATTAAAGTTTGCTAATTTGTGGGCAACCAAACGTCCTATATACCCCAAGCCTACCAAACCAATTGTTTTTTCACGCACATCACCCATAAATCCAGAATTAGCATATTTCTTTTTCCAGTCTCCCTGCATCAATGCAGCATGACCCCTTGCCACATTGCGCAGCTCTGCCAGCAGCAGTGCAATCGTAAAATCGGATACGGCCTCTGCATTGCGTCCCATGGTTTTCATTACTTTAGCACCTTTAGCCGTTGCAGCATTGACATCTGCATTTTCTGTTCCAGCACGACACACTCCAATATAAGATGCACTGCTTTGCTCAATCAGTTCTTTATTTAACGGAGTATGATGAGTAATAATCACATCGGCATCCTTGCCTGCTTCAATCAATTCTGCTGGAGGCTTACCGGCACTAGGACCAAATTTTTCAACCTGGCTGCGTAAGAACCAAAATTCTTCTTCACTCTCCGGTTTCCAATCTACCCCTTTTACAATTGCTTCATCTCCGAAGACATCATGTACTGCCTTTGCCAGCGTATCCGCTGTCAGCATCGGATCTCCTACCACTAAAAATTTCATTTATTACTCCTCCTTCTTAATTAGCGCATCGATTTTATGATGTATTTCTTGAAGCGCAGGATAAATGTTTTGATATACATTTTCAAACATAGCACGATATGCTTTATGCCTTACTGGATCTGGAAGATACACTGTATCATCGCGTCTCGTCTGCCGCACAGCATCTTCAGGGTCTTTATATATTCCTGCACCAAGTCCCGCCAGCATCGCTGCACCAAGTGTAACAGCCTCCGGAACATTTAAACAAACTACAGGTTTCCCTAAGATATTTGCTTTAATCTGCATCCAAAAAGGTGACTTTGTTGCTCCCCCTACTACATTCACAGTCTCAATCTCACGCCCTACAATCTTTTGTATTCCTTCTACAATTGTTGTAGATTCATAGCAGAGTCCTTCTATGATCGCTCTTGCCAAATCACCTCTTGTATGAGAAGTAGTCAATCCAATGAATGCTCCTTTGGATAAAGGATCAGCGCCAGGTGCATATTTCCCGCGAAAATGAGGCATTAATAGCGCTCCCTTAGCCCCCATTGGAGACTTTTCAGCCTCTTCAAGTAAGGTAGTCAAATCCTCCTTAGTCATTTCGGTACGAAACCAATCTAAGATTACACCTGACGAAATCACTTGCCCTGCGATATAGTACTTATCATCCACAACATAATTTACACAAGTAAAGTTCGTATCAATGTGTTTAATATCATTGGTCGGTTCATCAACGACCATTAGAATCTGTTCACTTGTTCCTATAGCACTCAGCACTTGGCCGCTTTGCGTCAAACCACAAGCAAAGGCACCACATACATAGTCCATTCCACCAGCAAAAACAGGAGTTCCCGCTTCAATACCTGTTAATCCAGCTGAATGGCTTGTTACAGTTCCCGCCAATTCTCCCGATCGTTTTATGGTGGAGCATATTTCTTGAGGAATTTGTGCGTGATTCAAAATCTTTTCAGACCAGCAGCGCTCTTTTAGATCAACTGCCATTGTCCGACAAGCGATCGATAAATCCACTACCGCCTCGCCGGTAAGCCGATACACAATGTAATCCTGCATAGAAACCCACCGCTTAACACCTTTAAACAACTCGGGCTTTTGCTTTCGAATCCATTGAATTTTGGTAATACCCGCCATCGGATTCGGTACAAAACCACTAATACTGAATACTTCTTCACTGCCAAAATCCTCGCGCCAGTCGGCAGCAATTCCTTCCGTTCGAGTATCAAACCATGCAATGGAACGATGAATCCATTCGTCGTTCTCATTCAGAAGAACACCAGCAGCTCCCATACTAGCCACTGCGATGCCATCAATCTTTTCTCCACCCAATTGTCTGGTAATATCTCGTAATATATCTTGTACTGCATCCCAAATTTGCCCAGGATCAAATTCAGCCCAATTATTTTCTAAATAGTGAGTCACAGTTGGACGACTAGCCACTGCTTTAAACATGCCATCTTCTGTATAGGCGGCAGCTTTACAATTCGTAGTTCCTATGTCGATGCCGATTAAACAAGCCAATTCCTTCCCCTCCTGCTTCTATTCATTTGTACATAGGTCGAAGTAAATGTTTATGAAATCATAAGAACAAAAAGATTTATTCCAGCTTCTTTGGACACGCTGTTATTTTATAACTACGATCTCCGAATGTTCATTGAGCTCATCCTTTAATTCATCCAGAAATGGAGCCACCGACACACGCAGTCCTGCCCTTTTGGTAACCAGATCCATCCCTTGGCCTATTTCATCCAACGACACCAAATGAGTCAAAATTTTCTTAGCTGATACCTTACCGCTACGAATCAACTCTAGGGCTAATGCATTATGCCGAGGTGCTGAAGAAAATGCACCATAAATAGCAATTTGCCGATAATGCACATAATTAGCATCGATTGTAATCTCAGGCTGATCTTTAGGCAATCCTGCAAACAGACAAACTTTACCCATTTTACTAGCCATATTAATACCTAAAACTTGAGCTTCTGGTGTACCTGCCGTTACAATCACTACATTTGCTCCCAATCCACCCGTCAGCTCCATTACAGCTTTCGCTCCATCTTGGACACTAAGGTCAATATATCCATCGAAACCGAATGATTTTGCTTCCTCCAAACGTCTAGAGCTCCGGTTAATCAAGAAGACCTTGCCTGCTCCTCTTGCTCTAGCCGCCTCAGCATGCATAATGCCGATTGGCCCTGCTCCGATCACTGCCACTGAATCACCTAAACCAATATTCATTACTTCTTGTGCATTCAGTACGCAAGCCAGAGGCTCCGCAAGAGATGCTTCCAAATAGGTAACCTCATTGGGAATACGATTCATATTACCAACCCGGACACCGCCAGCTGGAACAAGTACATATTCAGCAAAGCCCCCATTATAGTGATGAGCTATGGTTTTACGGGTATAACACATATTCTGCCAGCCAGAAGAGCAATAAGAGCACGTTCCGCACCCTATACCCGGTGCAACGATAACCCGATCACCTACCGAATATGCAGTAACATCGGATGCTACTTCTACAATTTCTCCTGCTATTTCGTGTCCTAAAACAATCGGTGGCTTAATCGCCGCATGGCCATGACGAAAGGTTCTTAAATCCCCACCGCAAATTGCACAAGCCTTTACTTTAATCAAAACAGTTCCTGGCTGAACCTGAGGTGTTTCAATCTCCTCAACTGTCATTTTTCCAATGCCTTGATATATCGCTGCTTTCATACTACTTCCTCCTTTGTCTTATAAGAATAATCAACAGTTGCTAAAATCGAACCGAAATTACTCTTTTATGCACATTTAATAATAATTGAATCTATTTCTATAGTTGGACGTCCAGCTGTAGTTAATGTACACCTGGACGTCCATACACCTTTATGTTCTATGAGACTACCTTAGATAGAAGCAATATAAATCCCAATGAAGATACTGAAAGAATCGTCTCCAAAACGGTCCACGTTTTTAATGTTTCAGTAACGGACATACCGAAATATTCCTTTACAATCCAAAACCCGGCATCATTCACATGAGAAAGAACCAGCGCTCCCGATCCCACAGCCAGCACGATAATTTCTTTGGATACTCCTGTGGAATTTGCAACAAGAGGTGCTACGATGCCAGCTGCAGTCATCATCGAAACGGTAGAAGAACCCGTAGCGATACGAATCATAGCTGCAATCGTCCACGCTAACATAATCGGGCTTAACCCCATCGTGGAAGCCATCTTAGCGATTTCATTACCAATACCACTATCTAATAATACTTTATTAAATGCGCCGCCACCGCCGATAACCATTAAAATACTGGCCATAGCTGGCAGCGATTGATCGCAGAATCTACCAATTTGGGTCAAGTTAAAATTACGATTAAAGCCAAAGCTATAAAAAGCAAACAATAATGCAATTAAGAGGGCCATAAATGGGCTGCCGATGAATTTCAAAATCGCAAACATCTGAGACGTACGATCCATTGTCAAATCAGCAATTGTTGCAAACAGCATTAATATAACAGGCAATAATATCGTAAAAACTGTAATGCCGAATCCCGGCATTTCATGATCCTCCCGACCTGCTTTAATCTGGTCAGCAAAACCTTCAGGTACCCCAACCACTCGCATGCGTTTTGAAATAAAACTGGCAAATAAGGGACCAGCAAGAGCTGCCGCAGGCAGACCAACAATAAGACTATATAATATTGTTTTACCTACATCAGCTTTAAATATATCTACAGCTGCCATCGCTGCAGGGTGAGGGGGAACCAAACCATGAACGATGGACAGCCCCGCAACTAAAGGAAGGCCCACTTTCAGCAAAGAAATTCCTGTTTCCTTTGCAATCGTAAATACAAGAGGAATTAAAAGTACAACACCGACCTGAAAAAAAACAGGAATTCCAACAATAAAAGCAACAATCATCATTGCCCAGTGAACTTTTTTCAATCCAAACAAATTAATTAAGGTTTTGGCAATTCGCTCTGCTCCACCAGATTCTTCTAGCATTTTTCCTAACATAGTGCCAAGTCCTAAAACAATTGCAATAAAACCAAGGGTATTGCCTAATCCTGCTTGAATGGAGGCAAGGACTTTATCAAAAGGCATCCCCGCTGCCACTCCTAAGAATACCGACACAATCATTAAGGTTACAAAAGGATTAATTTTAAAATAAGTAATCATAACCAAGAGCAAAAGAACAGCTGCAATAGCAACTCCGATTAACATTAATATTCCTCCTCTTTTATCCTAGATTTCTTCCCCGCGTGGGACTAACCTCATCCTTGTTGTCCTAAACAAAGAAAATTCTGTTATTTAACGCCTTTCCACCACCTTTCGTTCTCTCTTCCCCTCACTTTGAAAACAAGATCAATTTATGCCTATCTACGAAAACAGCGAATCAGACTTATTTAATTAGTTTTCGCAAATTATTTTCAATGTTCGTTGTATTTTCAAAATTATTTTCATATGTATTATATATTTTATAAAAAATAAAATCAACCACTTTAAATCAAATTTTCAATATTTTTATATAATTCATAATTATTTTCATTTTATTTTCCAGTTTTATCATGTTGAAGTTTTAGCTGTATTGATGAATGCAAAACCTTTCTATGATTAGCCTTTTTCTTAAGGAATTCTTTTTCTAACAATGTTTTTTAACTATCATCATTCATATTTATGTATATTTCTTTAATTTTATTTCTATTCTGTAAAATTATTTTCATTTCAAGTTTCATATGTATAATCTAAAAAATCTCCTCCTTTACTGTTTTGTACTTTTAGCAATCTTTGAAATCAATTGTTTTTTTCATAATCCATTATGTTTTTTGATATTATTTTCTTTTTCTCTTAAAGAATTCTTGTTATTCTTCCCTGTCATTTGTTATACTTACATTGTCAATGGTCGTTCTTACATTTTATGTATTTACCTCTTTTACAAAAAAATTCCGGTTGGAAAAGTCTTGATTGATATAGTATTTCTGTACAAAGTACGAGTTCATAAGGAGAATAAATATGACGATACGAGAACCTAAACCCAATGTGTGCTTAGCACTCATACATAATATGTTTCAATCATTAACGAAAACAGAGCGCAAACTAGCAGAATATATCATTTCTAATCCATCAGAAGTCATTCATATGACAATCACCGAATTAGCTGAAATTACAGGGAGCGCTGAAGCTACGATTTCACGCTTTTGCAAAAACAAGTTAGGATTTCCAGGTTTTCAAAGTCTTAAAATAGCCTTAGCAAGCGACTTATACGAACCCTTTGAATCGGTGTACAATGAAGTCAATGCAGATGATCCCATCGACGAAGTCGCCAGTAAAGTCTTTCAAAATATTAACGAAGCATTACACGACACCTTAAAAATTATTCATGCTGAATCTATGTCTAATGCAATCACTGCTATTTTAGCCGCTCGCCGTATTGACGTCTATGGCACAGGTGGGTCCGCACCGATTGCTGCTGATGTAGAACATCGCTTTTCACGTTTTGGTATTTCTGTCAGAGCTTATGCAGACCAAGATATGCAAGCAATTTCCGCCTCACTCTTGCATCCCGGCGATGTCGTAATGGCCATATCTCACACTGGTTCTAATCAAAGTGTTCTAGAATCTGTAAAAATCGCAAAAGAAAACGGCGCAACAATAATCGGTATCACAAGCCATATTCGATCTCCTCTTAGCCAAATATCAAATATTACGTTAAACGGTATGGCAAAAGAAGTGAATTATCGATCCGAGGCAATGTCCTCACGTTTAATTCATTTAGCAATTATTGATGTGCTTTATGTTGGAGCCATGTTAAGACAACCCGATCGAATTACACAAAATATGCAAAAGATTCGTCAATCCATTGCTAAAACTCGCTTATGAAATAAGTGCGGGTATGTCCTTTAAAACGTATAAGTCTAAATAAAAAAATGAACCACAAAGATACCTTTGTGGTTCATTTTTTTAGCAATATTATATAATTGATTAAATGGTTTGTATTATTTTCAAAATCGAAAATACCCCTGCAAAGCTTTCCCCCAGTTGTCCATTTTAAACATACAAGGGATGTTTCTTGCACAGTCCGCCGATTAGCTCCACTGCTTTTGCTTTCACAGCATCATCTGTAGGATGATTCAGCACCATGCCAATAATAGCAGCTACAATTTCCATGTCAGCCTCTTTCATCCCGCGAGTCGTCAGTGCTGCTGTACCAATTCGAATACCACTTGTAATAAAAGGACTGGCAGGGTCATAAGGAATCGCGTTCTTATTTACAGTAACGCCTACTTCATCTAGCATTTTCTCGGCTTCTTTGCCGGTCATATTCTGGGGACGCAAGTCCACTAATAATAAATGATTATCCGTACCACCTGAAACCAGTGTAAATCCTGCTTTTTTTAGCCCTTCTGCTAATGCTGCTGCATTTTTAACAATCTGTTGTTGGTATACTTTAAACTCATCCGATAAAGCCTCTTTAAAAGCAACAGCTTTTGCTGCAATAACATGCATCAAAGGTCCGCCCTGAATACCAGGAAATATCGCTTTATCCACTTTAGCGGCCAATTCACTACGGCACATAATCACTCCGCCGCGAGGTCCGCGTAAGGTTTTATGCGTTGTTGTCGTAATAATATCAGCATGTCCTACAGGAGAAGGATGCAGCCCTGCCGCAACCAAGCCAGCAATATGAGCCATATCTACCATTAACATAGCTCCGACTTCACGAGCAATCTTGCCGATACGTTCAAAATCAATCGTCCGAGAATAAGCACTGGCACCAGCCACAATCATTTTGGGGCGATGTTTTGCCGCAAGCTCTGCTACCTCATCATAATTGATTAAGTGAGTATGCGCATCCACACCATAAGGTACAATATTGAACCATTTTCCAGAAATGTTCACAGGACTGCCATGAGTTAAATGTCCACCATGCGCTAGGTTCATACCCAAAATGGTGTCACCTGGCTGCAGAAATGCAAAATATACTGCCGTATTAGCTTGGGCACCGGAGTGAGGCTGCACATTTGCATGTTCTACACCGAAAAGTTCTTTCACTCTGTCAATCGCCAACTGTTCAACCACATCTACATGCTCGCAGCCGCCATAATAACGCTTACCCGGATACCCCTCTGCATATTTATTTGTCAGGACGGATCCTTGAGCTTCCATAACTGCTTTACTAACAAAATTCTCAGATGCAATCAACTCAAGCTTATTTTCCTGACGCTGACCTTCCATTTGAATTGCCTTAGCAATTTCCGGATCAAAATTAGCAAGTACACTCATTTTTACTTCCCCCATATTCTTATTTATAGACTGACCGCGGACCTCCAATCAGCTTTGGACGAGTAAGAGCTGCGGTCAAAAATGCTTTTCCAATATTCTTTTGCTGTAAACGCACTGGTACAGCTACTGCTTTTAAGTGCATGCCAATCAAAGTATTGCCAATATCTAAACCAACATGAGCCTGAATGTGCTCTACTACCACAGGACAGTCAAAAGAGTTCATAGCCATAGCGGCTAATGCGCCTCCCGCTTTTGGAACAGGCATCACCATTACAGGCTCTAACCGATATTTTTCAGCAGCTTGCCCCTGTACTACTAAGGCCCTATTTAAATGTTCACAGCATTGTACTGCTAAATACACGTCAAATTTTTCACAAACAGTCATCAGACCGCTTAAAATAGCTTGAGCTATATCGGAAGAGCCTGCTGAACCAATACGAGCTCCCATCACCTCGCTAGTACTGCAGCCAACGATCATAAGCTGTCCAGAGACAGCCCCTGCTATCTGCAGCAATTCTAAAGCGGCTTCCATCGTCTGGCTTCGTATTTCCTCTATTTCGCTGCTCATGTGTTTTCCCCCTAAGGATCATTATGATTCTAACTGAGAAATTTTAGCTACTCTGTCACCATGCCGACCACCAACAAAATCCGTTGCAAGCCAAGTCGAAACAATCATACGTGCCAATCCTGCACCGATAACTCTTTCTCCCATTGCTAATATATTTGAATCATTGTGTTCTCGAGTCATTCTAGCTGAAAATACGTCATGACAAAGCGCAGCACGAATTCCTTTTATTTTATTTGCCGCAATGCTGATGCCAATGCCTGTACCACAAATTAAAATACCTCTAGTATATTGACCAGCAGCTACAGCTTCCCCTACTTTTTGGGCAATATCAGGATAATCAACGGATTCTATGGAATGAGTTCCAAAATCTTCGAATGCAATATTCTCTTCTGCCAATAATTTTTTAATTTCTTCTTTCAACAAAAAACCGCCATGATCGCTACCAATCGCTACCAACATATATAAACCTCCAGATTTTTTTATAAATAGAGTATGCCCTCTGACATATACTCTATTTGTCATTTTTTCTATATTTAACTCATTTTTCCTGCAAGTTCTAAAATTCTCCCCCAAGACTTGTCCAGAATCTTCTCTATTTCCACAGCGCAAGCCTCATAAATAGCAATATTTCCACCGTAAGGATCCGAAATATCTTTCTTTTCACCGGCAAACTCCGCCAAAGTAAACACCTTATTCCATGCATCAGGCATGATGGAAAGCACAGCTTCTTTATGACTGGCGGTCATGGCCAGCAGCAAATCTGCTTTTACGATATCTTCTCTTGACAGCCGGCGAGAACGGTGACTTAAGATATCAATCCCCCGCTGTTTCATAACACATTGAGCACCTTTTGATGCTTGTCCTGCATTCCACGCAGCGATACCAGCAGACGCCACAGCAATCTGCCCCGCTACGTTGTGTTTTTCTATTTTGTTTTTCAACAAAACCTCAGCCATAGGGCTCCGGCAAGTATTGCCCGTACAAATAATTAATATCTGCAGCATTTCAATCTCCAACTGCCTTTCTGTTATATAGTTGATACCTAACCAAGTAATTTTATTATCAATGCAGCATCGTCCATAGAATGTGCATTCCTAATAACATAAGTACAATTCCTCCGATACATTCCGCCTTACCACCTATACAATGCCCTACTTTACGGCCTAAACTCAGTCCAAACAAGGCAATTAAAAAGATAACACTTCCTAAAATAAAACTTAATCTGACCAAATCAACATCCATCATGCCCATGCTAAACCCTGCAGCCAAAGCATCAATACTTACGCTAGCTGCGAGCATCAATAAGGAAATACCTTGTAAGGGATGCGCTTTATTCTGATTTATTTCAGCAGCAAAAAGATTTTCTCTAATCATATATATGCCCAAACCACTTAAAACCAATGCTCCTAAAATACTGGCCCAATTTTCCATAACCAACAGAGGATATTCACTATGATAACTACCAAATCGTTCTACCACCGATCCCAGAAAATTACCAATATAATAACCTGTCAATATGAGAACAATATGAAATAAAGCAAAGACCACTGCTGCACGAAAAATGATTTTACGTCTCATAGGATTCATACCAATCGGCACCGATACTGAGAACAAATCGGTACCCAAGGCTGCACTCAGCATCAATAATTCTAAACTTGTCACCAGCCCCCACCTCCATTTTATATAATATATGTGAGGGATATAGTGTATATGTTACCCTTTAATAATTCGATAACCGCTAGCCTTTCGCAAGCGGTTCATAACTGCTAATCCTAATCCGTCTTCGGAAATCCCCTCCGCAAAGATCACATCTACAGAATGGTCATCATAACTACGCAGAGCCGAATACAAATTAGCAGCTATCTCCTCTACATTCTCCCGCATACCATACACAAAAGGTATGGTGCCACTAGGTAACTTATCAGCTGTCTGGAGAGAAACTAAAGCACCTACCCTTTTCCCTTCTGCCAATGCTGCCGAAACTTCCTTTAAGATCAGCTCTAGCACTTGAGGATATTCACCTTCCACTAATACCATTGGTGCATCAGGAGCATAATGAGTATACTTCATCCCTGGCGAACGCGGAGCAAGCTCAAAGCTCCCGCTTAAAATCGGATCCATCTCCACTTCTCCTAATGTCTCCATTAACATCTCCAGCGTAATTCCTCCCGGCCTTAATAGGGTGGGCACTGGCGTTGTACAATCGACTACCGTTGATTCGACTCCAATCTCACAATTACCAGCATCGACTACAGCATCAATTTTGCCCTCCAAATCAACTAACACAGCTTGAGCACTAGTCGGACTAGGCCTTCCTGAAATGTTAGCACTAGGCGCAGCAATGGGCGTACCCGCCAAAGCGATTAATTCGCGAGCAACAACAGAATCAGGCAAACGAATTCCTACCGTCTCTAACCCTCCAGTAACAATATCGGGCACAATAGCAGACCTTCGCAATACAAGAGTAAGAGGACCTGGCCAATACGCATTCATCAAAACTTTCGCATTATTAGGAATATGAGCAACAAGCCGTTTTAGTTCTTCTATGCAAGAAATATGTAAAATTAAAGGATTATCGGATGGTCTTCCCTTCGCTACATAGATATCGGCTACTGCCTTTTCATCCAGACCATTTGCACCTAACCCATAAACGGTTTCTGTCGGAAAAGCTACCAGCTTGCCTCGTTTTAAGAACTCTGCCGCTTGCCCTAGTACTCCCTGATCCGGATGCTCTTTATCCACTACAAAACATTCAGTATGCATAATAAACCCTACCTTTATGAAACGTTTAAATAAGAAAAGCCCTAATGCTAATACATAACCCAACTACAGTTCATTGTTCCTTACAATCCTTCCAATACCACTACCCTCTCAATTCCACCATAGTCCTTTATTATATCACTAACCTTATAATACCCTGTTTTTTCGGCCAAATCAGCAACTAGTCGAGCTTGGCCTATGCCAACCTCCATAGCAATGAAACCATTATCCGTTAAATACTCCTTGCCTTCTTGTATAATGCGGCGATAAAAATCTAATCCATCTTCACCGCCTGCTAAAGCCAAATTAGGCTCTTGCCGTACTTCTGGCGTAAGCCCTGCAATATCACCGCTAGGAATATAAGGTGGATTTGATAAAATCGCTTTAAATTTTTCACTTTTTACCGGAACAAATAAATTACCCTCATAAAAAGTCAATCGCTGCTCAATCTGATGCTTGGCAGCATTTCTTTTCGCTACAATCAGAGCCTCTGAAGAAATGTCAACGGTGATCCCTCTCGCTGTTGGTAAATTTTTCAGCAAGCTAATACAAACGGCGCCACTGCCTGTTCCGAGGTCTAAAATACAAGGTTCGTCCACTCGAGCAAGACGTTTTATCGCAGCCTCCACTAAAATTTCCGTATCCGGTCTAGGAATCAGCACTGCAGGCGTAACTTCAAAATCTAGCCCCATAAATTCCTTGCTTCCGATAATATAGGCAACGGGTAGACGAGCAGCCCTTTGCTTCACAGCAATGCGAAAAGCCGCTAGCTCTTTATCCTCTAAAGGCTGATCAAAGTGCACATATAAATACAGCCTTTCCTTTTTAAGAATATGGGAAAGCAGTACTTCCGCATCAAGACGTGGATTTTCCACACCTTTATCCAAAAAGTACTGCCGAGTCCAGTTTAAAATTGCCTGTACAGTCCAAACTTCTTTCTTATCTGCCATCTTATTCACCTTGCTGCATGCGTTGACTTTGATCTGTCGCTATCAAAGCATTAATGATTTCATCAATATCACCATTTAAGACAAAATCAAGTTTGTGCAGAGTTAGTCCAATACGATGATCCGTAACCCTGCCTTGAGGGAAATTATAGGTACGAATGCGCTCACTACGGTCTCCTGTTCCCACTTGACTTTTCCGGGTCTCAGCCAGCTCAGCCCTATGTTCTTCTTCTGCCATTTCTAGCACCTTAGCCCGCAGCACCCGCATAGCTTTATCTTTATTTTTCATCTGTGATTTTTCATCTTGGCACTGTACAACAATACCGGTGGGTAAATGCACAATTCGTACTGCAGATTCTGTTTTATTAACATGCTGACCGCCAGCACCACTAGCACAGTAAGTATCAATTCGTAAATCATTTTGATTAATTACGACATCTACTTCTTCCGCTTCCGGCAACACAGCAACTGTTACCGTAGAAGTATGAATTCGTCCGCCCGACTCCGTGGTAGGAACACGTTGTACACGATGAACACCACTTTCAAACTTCAAACGGCTATAAGCGCCATCACCATCAATCGTAAAGATAACTTCTTTAAAGCCGCCCAAATCAGGTGCATTTGCATCCAATATCTCCGTACGCCAGCCTTGATTTTCAGCGTATCGTGTATACATGCGAAATAAATCTCCTGCAAATAAAGCAGCCTCATCACCGCCAGCACCTCCACGGATTTCTACGATTACACTCTTTTCATCATTTGGATCTTTCGGCAATAATAAGATTCGCAATTCTTCACTAAGCACTTCATTCTTGGCTTTTAAGTCCGTCAATTCGGCTGTAACCATTTGACGAAAATCATTATCCAGCTTATCATTTAACATTTCAAGAGTATCAGTAATACCTTGCTGCACCTCTTTATACTCCCGAAATTTAGCAACAATAGGGAGCAATTTCGAATGGGCCTTCGTATGTTTTTGCCATTCCGTCATATTAGCAATAACGGAAGGATCACTAATTAAGTTCTCCAATTCAAGTTGTCTATCTTCAATGGCCTGCAATTTATCCAGCATGGTCATTCTCCTCTAAAACTTTATTTATGTATCGACTAGTTCCTAAAGGAACTTTCCTAAGCAAGGAACACAAAGGGACGCAAGATATCTCGTGCTCCCTTTGCGCCTATGCAGTGATTTTATTTATAATTCTTCCACTGGCCTGGCTGCTTCCAATGCTTTTATCGCAACTTCCAGTTGATCATCACTGGGTTCTCTCGTTGTCAATTTCTGCAACAACAAGCCTGGCATAATAGCAATCCCTACCCAGGCAGCCTCACTCTTTCCTGCAAAACGAATAATCTCATAGGCAAGACCTGCCACAAGCGGCATCAATATAATTCGAGATACAATCCGAATCCATAAATCAGGCCAACCTAAAAAAGCGAACATCACAATGCTTACAATCATTACGATAAATAAGAAATTCGTACCGCAACGAGGATGTAGCGTTGTATAGGTTCGGACATGCTCCACATCCAATGGTACTCCCGCCTCATAGGCGTGGATCGTCTTATGTTCTGCACCATGATATTCAAATACTCGGCGAATATCCTTCATTCTGGATATCCCAATTATATACACTAAAAAGATGGCTAAACGCAGCACACCTTCCATCAGATTTAATAAACGAGGATCGGTTATCGCACTATGAATATATTTGGCTGCATACGTTGGAATAATTACAAATAAAACAATGGCCAATCCCAAAGAAAACATCATGGTTACGGCAATTTCCTTATTTGACAATTCATCCCCTTCATCTCCGGCTGCCTGAGCTGAAAAAGATAAAGCCTTGAGACCCTGCACCAATGATTCAATCAATGCAACAACACCACGCAGCATCGGCTTTTTCAAAATGGGATACCGATCACTAACAGGTGTAAAAGCTTCCTGTTTTACAATAATTTCACCTGATGGTTCTCTGACCGCAGTAGCGATTATACCAGGTCCACGCATCATTACACCTTCAATGACCGCTTGCCCACCAATACTAACTTTCGGTTTCATAGTATCCCCTCCTTATATTTTTACTATAGGCTCATCCTTATACGTTGTTTCTATGCAGATGACGGATATAAATGTAGCAGAGCATTTCTGCTCTGCTACTCCGTTTTTAGGCCTGTTGACCGTAACGTTTATTGAATTTCTCAATACGTCCACCAGCAGTGATATTACGTTGCTGACCAGTAAAGAACGGATGGCATTTTGAGCAAACATCGATACGTAGTTCTTTTTTGATAGAACCAGTTACAAAAGTGTTGCCACAACCACACATTACTTTTGATTCACCATAATTTGGATGAATTTTATCTTTCATTTATTGCACCTCACTTTAAAGCACCTTGTAGCTTTTACCACATCATTATAGCACACCAGTTTCTGCTAAGCAACATCGTTTTTCTGTTAATTACTTTAAATATTTACCAAACCATTTCTAACTATCGGCTCGTTTAGAAAAAACGTTATAAGATTAAAAAAATACATTTTGGTTTCCCTCTGCCCTTTGCATTTTTCGTGTCTTCGCGTTTCAATAGCTTTTTATTAACTACTTTATTTATTCATAAATTTACAGGGCGTTATTCGTTTATGATCGTTTCAGTTTATTTATGATTGACTTTTTGCGATATTACTTTTATAATGAAATAAATTGAACATTACTGAAAATACAGTTTATTTTGAGAGGTGCGTATATGTTTGCCGAAGAAAGACGCAATAAAATTATAAAAATGATCCAATCTAGGCAACCTGTTAAAGTAATTGATCTTAGCTCATTATTCGCCGTATCAGAAGCTACCATACGCCGTGACTTACAAGAACTTGAAAACTCAGGGTTTGTCCAGCGAACCCATGGCGGTGCTGTATCCTCTCAATTAGGGTCAGAGCTTAGCTTTCATGACAGGGAAGTATATTTTTTGGAAGAAAAAAGGGCTATTGCAAATCTCGCTGCCGACTTGGTACAAGATGGTGAAACGATCTTGTTAGATGCTGGTACAACCACTCGAGAAATTGCTCGAGCATTATGCGGAAAGCGATTAACAGTTGCAACAAACAGCATGGATGTGGCCTCTGTTTTTGCTGAAGAGGCGGATATCGAAGTCCTTTTATTAGGTGGTACTTGGCGAAAGTCTATTAATTCTCTTATTGGTCCGCTTACCAATTCTATGCTCAAGCTCTTTTCCTTTGACAAGGTGTTTCTCGCCGCCAATGGCATCGACTGCACTTTGGGAGTGACAACCAAACATCTTGCAGAAGCAGAAACCAAAAGAGCGATGATTGCTGCTGGTCAATCTATCATATTGGTAGCAGATCATTCCAAGTTTGAAAAAAGAACATTTTCTAAAATCTGTAATGTAGATGAATTATCTGCAATCATCACCGATAGCAGCATTCATAAAGATACTTTAGAAAGTTTACGAAATTATACTCAGGTCATCATCCCCGAAAGTGCCAATTTAACAAAGGAGGTGAACGCCCTTGATTAGTACGCTTCCCATCGTAACCGTCACCTTAAATCCAGCCCTTGATCGAACTTTGCATCTGCCTAACTTTACATTAGGAAAAGTAAACCGAGTGGATACGGAGCGTACAGACCCTGGCGGCAAAGGTATTAATGTGGCCAAGGTTATATCTGCCCTTGGAAATCCTGCAGTCGTAACGGGATTTCTCGGAAAGAAAAATGCTTATCTATTTAAAGACTATTTTAAAGAAAAAAACATCACTGACTGCTTCGTAGAAACAGCCGGGGAGAATCGCGAAAATATTAAAATCGTGGATACTGCAACGGACGTCGTGAGCGAATTGAACTTTCCCGGCATGATCCCAACCATAGCAGACTTAAAAAATCTTCAAGACATTTTGTGTCAGCTGGCTGTCAATCATAAATGGTTTGTACTTTCCGGCAGCCTGCCATTAAATGTCCCTGCTGATATCTATGCAACATTCATAGAAACGCTGCATCAATACGATTGCAACGTTATATTAGATACCAGCGGTCCAGCCCTATCTGCAGGAATTGCCGCAAAGCCTTTTGCAGTCAAACCAAATCTACCCGAATTAAGCCAGCTTATGCAAGCACCGATGGAATCTGATAAAGACATACTAGAGGCCGTAAAACACCTGCTTCGACTGGGAATCTCTCAAGTCGCAATTTCCCTCGGAGAAAAAGGTTCGTTAGTTGGCGATTGCCAACAAATTCTAAGAGCCAAAGCCCCCACGGTTCCTGTCAGCAGCACCGTAGGAGCGGGCGATGCTTTTGTTGCCGGCTTTAGCGTAGGGCAAGCACGCTGCTTATGTTTGGCCGACAGCATTCGCTTAGCATCTGCCGCTGCCAGTGCATCCGTAATATTGCCCGGTACCCAGGCAGCCTCATTATCAGATGTAACAAAACTGATCGATAAAATACAAATAGAAGAGTGGAGGTAACGGACTATGAACATACAAGAATTGTTATCCGCTTCCAGAGTAAAATTCCATTTAATGTCCAGCAACAAATTGGAGGTGATCAATGAACTCATTGATGTTTTGAATCAAGACGGTAAGCTTTTAAATAAAGACAAATATAAAGAAGCTGTGCTTGCCCGTGAGAAAGAATTTTCTACCGGAATCGGTATGGGGATTGCAATTCCCCATGCTAAAGACAGCAGTGTTAAAGAAGCATCCTTAACATTAGGAATTTCAAAAGCTGGGATTGATTATGAGGCACTCGATGGAAGCCTAGCTCATATTTTTTTCCTAATTGCCGTACCTGCTGAATCAAATGATGTACATCTCAAAGTATTATCCTATATATCTCGAAAGCTCATGCATCAGGAAATCAGAGACCGCCTATTGTCCGCCACCACTTATGAAGAAATACTAGCGGCCTTTAACGACTAGATCTTATAAGAAGCTGGCTTAATGTAAAGTACTTCCAGCAGAACGGTTTTGTTTTATATTCATTATTTTGTTTACTATATAAATAAAGGAGGATTGTATCATGAAATTATTAGCCATTACATCTTGCCCAACAGGTATTGCCCATACCTACATGGCGGCTGAATCCTTACAAATGACGGCCAAAGCCATGGGAATTGAAATCAAAGTAGAAACAAGAGGCTCAGTCGGTGTAGAAAACGAAATCACTCCACAAGATATCAAAGAAGCTCATGCACTTATTATTGCAGCAGATACTCAAGTTGACAAAGAACAGTTCGCCGGATTACCTATTATTAGCGCCCCTGTACAAGAAGCTATTAAGAATCCGAAAGGTCTCATTGAAAATGCAATGAACGCAAAGAAATTAAGCAACCAAGATGAAAAAATTATATCATCCAAAGGACCTGAGAAAGCTACACAAAATGGTCTATACAAGCATCTTATGACAGGCGTTTCTTATATGATTCCTCTTGTATCCGCCGGAGGTTTAATTATTGCTTTATCTTTTATCTTCGGCATTGAGGCTTTTAAAGAAAAGGGGACATTAGCTGCAGCTTTAATGGACATTGGCGGTGGCGCTGCTTTTGCCCTCATGGTACCATTATTAGCAGGTTTTATCGCCCACTCCATCGCCGACCGTCCTGGTTTGGTTCCTGGTCTTGTCGGCGGCATGCTGGCGGCCCAAATCGGTTCTGGATTTCTAGGTGGTATTATTGCCGGTTTTTGTGCTGGTTATATTGCCTTATGGATCCGAAATTCCGTAAGACTTCCTAAAGCTTTAGAAGGTTTAAAACCTGTACTTATTATTCCGTTCTTCTCTACTCTGCTAGTCGGACTTTTAATGGTTTATGTTATTGGCACACCTGTCAAGGCTATTATGGATCTCATGACGCAAACATTAAAAGGTATGACTTCTGCCAATGCAGGCTTTTTGGGTCTTATCCTCGGTGGAATGATGGCCTTTGATATGGGTGGCCCTATCAATAAAGCCGCTTATGCATTTGGCGTGGCTTTATTGAGCAGCAGCGTATTTGAACCAATGGCCGCCATTATGGCTGCTGGCATGACACCTCCGTTAGGTTTGGCCTTAGCTACTGTTTTGGCCAAAAACAAGTTTACGACAGAGGAACAAGAAGCCGGCAAAGCAGCCTCTGTCATGGGTATATCATTTATTACGGAAGGCGCCATTCCCTTTGCCGCAGCAGACCCCTTACGAGTTATTCCCGCTCTTGTCGCAGGTTCTGCTATTACAGGCGCATTATCAATGCTGTTTAATTGTACATTGCGCGCACCTCATGGCGGAATTTTTGTCCTCTTAATTCCAAATGCCGTCAGTAATCTTGGAATGTACGTCACTACCATTGCGATTGGAACGATTCTTACGGCTCTGCTAATTATCCTTTTTAAGAAGAGTCCTGTTAAATAATAATAGTAAAATGTAAATGACTGGATTAGAAATTGATTTCTAATCCAGTCATTTTTGCTTATTTAAAATTTCTCAATTCTAGGAATACATGTATAAAGTGCAAAGGATTTCCTTTTTTCATGAAGAACTCTTAAGTATTAAGATAAGGGAGGTATTGCTATGTCTATCAAAAACATAGTCTTAGCCTTTGACGGTTCTGCTGGCAGCAACAAGGCATTACAGTGGACGATTGAATTCGCTAAAGAAAATGCAGCGCAAACTCATATCACCACTATTTTTGAGTCAATGGCTAATGTAGCAATTGAAACCGCTTCGAATGTAACAGCACTGGAAAGATCTCGTCGTGCTCACATTGAAACCTTAACAGATTCAGCTAAAACTCGGTACGCTGAACATAATTTATCAGCTAAAGTAGTTACCTTGGAAGGGAATCCCGCAGATTCGATTATCAAATATGCTCAAAAAATAAATGCAGATATCATCATTTGCGGCACCCGGGGACACGGCGGGTTTGGTGCCTTACTATTAGGCAGCGTCGCCCACAAATTGGTAACCTACTCCAAAATACCGGTATTAGTCGTTAAATAAGAAATAGCTATCGCGTTTGTCATTACGAGTGTGAGCGAAGCAATGACAGAGCCAAGTAAAAAATGAATCGAACCACAAAGGACACAATGCCGCAGCAGCGGCATTGTGCCCTTTGTGGTTCGTAAATTCTTCTATTTTTTCACTTATTATGCAAATTCATAGCTTTATTCATGCCTTGCTCTAGGATACTCTCCGTTGCATCAGCAGCCTTTTCAATTGCTTCTTTTAATAAAGGCTGCTCTTCCGCAGTAAACGAACTCAAAACATAATCAACTACCTGCCATCCTGCAGGAGGACGGCCAATGCCCACACGAACTCGGGCAAATAAATCGTTGCTTAAATGCTCTAATAAAGACTCGATGCCCCGATGCCCCCCTGAACCACCCTTCATTCGTAAGCGTAAGCGACCTGTAGGTAAATCCATATCATCAAAAATAATAATAATATCTTCTACGGCAACCTTATACCAGCGAGCCAGCTGTCCCACAGCTACTCCACTCAAATTCATATATGTCTGAGGCTTAACCAGTAATATGGTGTCATTTCCTTTATAATCAGCAACCAATGCCTCTTTCTGATTTCGCCACCTATCAATACCGAAGCGCTTAGCTAATTCATCAATAACCATAAAACCTATATTATGACGAGTTGCACTATATTGTTGCCCTGGATTGCCAAGACCTACTACAATTTTCACCCTTTCACGTCCTCCGTTTTTTCCAAGATTTCATCTACAGTTACAAAGGTATATCCCTGCTTCGACAGAATTTGGATAATACGCCGTGCAGCTTCTACACTCTGCATGCGCGAATCCTGAGATGTTATGCCGTCCCCATCATGCAGAAGAATAATGGAACCATTCTTCACTCCTTTTACAGTACGTTCCACAATAACATCTACCCCTGGATTGGTCCAATCCCGACTCATAACAGACCACTCTACAACCTTCAAGTTACGCTCTGCCATCATCTCCATAACTACGGGATCACGAAAGCCATGCGGCGGTCTCATAAGACGCGGTTTTATTCCCGCAGCTGCTAGTATCGCCTGATTTGTGTTATCGATTTCTTCAGCAATTACCTTGCGATTTGCTTTTAATAAGTCAATGTGATGATAAGTATGGTTTCCCAGCTGGTGTCCTTCATCAGCAATACGTTTCACTAATTCAGGATATTTTTCAACATTTTTCCCAACAACAAAAAAAGTAGCAGGAACATTATATTCTTTTAGTACATCCAGCACTTGTTCTGTATACGGGGGATATGGACCATCATCAAAAGTAAGAGCTACGACTTTCTGCGTAGTTTTAGTATTGGAAAACACTCTGCCAAATACATCATTTTCTGGCAGTACAGCACTCAAAGTTAAAAAAATACCAGCAGTAATCCCCAGTACAGCTAAGCTCATTCCCATTCGCATAGGCTTCTTTAAGACATTACGATAATCTAGCACCAAACCGACAATTACAACGATGGTCAGTAGTCCAAGCATATTAATTAAGCGTATTTTTAAATCAAACATGATGACGCTCCATTTCCTTCAACATAATCAACCACTTACCCTGAGAATCTTCTGTATATCCCGCAGGTGTAAAGTTCTTCTTTTTATATAATGAAAGGGCTGCAAAATTATTTGGTCGTACTTCCAAACGCACAAGGGCTGCTTTCATTTCTGAGAAATATTCAATTGATTTATCTAACAGTTTACCAGCCACCCCTTGACCTCGGGCTTCCTGCGCTACAGCAATGGATAAAATACGAGCATTGGCCCTTTTCACAGAAGTAACAGCCGAAGAAAGAAAGGCTATTTTATTCATCACAATCACCTTCACAGGGTGCAAGCCGAAACCGTACTGCCCTGTTAGCCAGCGCCACGCCCATAATAGCAGATGTCCTCGATATAATGCCCTGAACCATAATTTCGATAGTTGCGTGGGGGCAAAACAGTAACCAACCACCTTTCCTGATAAGGTGCGAGCCACTAAAGCAGCCTGAGGCTCTGCTTGGTATACTAATGCAAATACATCCTGCATAGCCTGCGGTTTTGGCAGTTTTCCTCCGCAATGATGCCGGACACTCTCATCAAAGCTTGCGGTAAACAAAGCTGCAATAGATGATATATCATCGTCCTTAGCTCGTTCTATGTGTATCTCTCCATTTGCTGCCTGCTCTTTCATTATCATCACCAACCTCACTGGAATTATATCATAAGATAGATAGAGAAAAAATATAAGAACGGTGGGTGGAAAGATCTTACTTAAATAGTTCTAGTATAGCAAAAAGCAGGACGCATGATGCGCCCTGTTTTGCATTGCGATATAGATTATTCGTCAAACATTCTACTTACTGGAAGTTCACCAAAAATCCTAAGAATGGCCTCTCCCAGAAGAGGTGCGATTGATAATACCTTTATTTTTGCATTTTCTTTTTCTAAAGGCAGCGGAATTGTATTGGTAATTACAAGTTCTTTAATCGTGGATGCTTCAATGCGAGCTACAGCAGGATCACTTAAAACACCATGTGTACAACAGGCATAGACTTCCTTTGCACCAAATTTCACTAATGCATTGGCACCCTCAGTCAAAGATCCAGCCGTATCTACAATATCATCAATCATAACAGCTGTCCTTCCTTCTACATTACCTATCAAATTCATAACTTCTGCCACACCAGGCATAGGACGGCGCTTTTCAATAATTGCGATCGGTGCATGCAATCGATCCGCTAATTGTCTTGCACGTGTAACGCCACCTAAATCCGGCGATACAACAATCAAATCATCTAAATTCTTAGAGCGGACGTAGTCAGCTAATAAAGGTACGCCAGGCATATGATCTACAGGAATATCAAAGAATCCCTGAATCTGCCCTGCATGCAAGTCCACTGTCAAAACACGATTCACGCCAGCGGTCGTTAATAAATCTGCAATGAGTTTTGCAGAAATAGGTTCACGTCCCCTAGTTTTGCGATCTTGTCTCGCGTAAGCATAATAAGGAATTACCGCCGTAACTGTACGCGCAGAAGCCCGTTTAGCAGCATCTACCATAATTAAAAGTTCCATCATGCTGTCATTCACAGGATTACAAGTAGGTTGCACAATAAATACATCTTTACCGCGCACACTCTCATCAATGATGACTTGCGTCTCTCCGTTGTTAAAATGCCCCACAAAAGCATTCCCCATAGTAAGACCCAAATGGTCAGCAATTTCCTTGGCCAACCCTGGATTGGCATTACCGGAAAAAATCCGCAATCTCTTCATATCTTCCATTGTAAAACGTTACCTCCTGATTATGCTTTTTGTCACAGAATAATATCTATTATAAACGCATTAGAGAGCTAATATCACTTCTCTAATACTACCTATTTTCCATAAAGAGCAGCTCTATTTTTTTGTTACCCAACCTTCAATGTTGCTTTGCCGAGATCTGGCCACACCCAAAGCATCTGCTGGAACATTTTTAGTAATTGTTGAACCCGCAGCCACATAAGCACCCTTCCCTACCGTTACAGGTGCTACCAGATTGGTATTACAACCAATAAAGGCTCCATCCTCAATCGTAGTACGATTCTTATTCTTGCCATCATAATTTACCGTTATGGTGCCTGAGCCAATATTAACCTTAGCTCCCATATCCGTATCGCCAATATAGCTTAAATGGGGAATTTTACTCCCTACCCCTACTTGCGAATTTTTTACTTCGACAAAATTGCCAATTTTAACACCTTGTGATAGCACTGTCTTGGGCCGCAAGTGAACATAAGGCCCTACTACCGCATCATCACCGACTTCGCAATCATGGGCATAGGTAAAATGCAAGGTAGCGCGATCGCCAATCTTGCTATTTTGAATACGGCTATTCGGTCCAATCTGACACTTTTCGCCTATCGCCGTAGTTCCTTCAATCCATGTAAAAGGATAAATCACAGTATCAGCACCAATAGAAACTTCCTGGTCAATAAAGGTACTATCAATGTCCATGATGGTAACACCATGATCCATTAGTTCATTTAACTTTCGTCTTCTGAAGATTTTTTCTGCTTCTGCTAATTGCATACGAGAATTAATTCCAAGTGTTTCCTGATAATCTTCTACGCTCACAGCCCACACTTTGGCATGAGTCGTTGCTAAGATTCCAATTACATCTGTTAAGTAATATTCACCCTGCATATTGTCGCAATTGATATTCTGCAATGCATCAAACAAAGCAGCACGTTCGAAACAGTAAATTCCAGTATTAATTTCATTAACAGCAAGTTCCCTGCTATTGGCATCTTTTTGTTCTACAATTTTCAAAACTTGTCCACTGGCATCTCGAACCACACGTCCATAGCCTGTCGGATTGTTCATATGAGCTGTTAACACCGTAGCCGATGCTTTAGCAGCTTTATGCTCTGCAAAAAGTTTTTCCAGCGTTTCTCCTTTTAGCAAAGGTGTATCGCCACACAACACCATAACCGTCCCATCAAATTCTTTCAAAAAATCCTTGGCCTGCATAACAGCATGGCCTGTTCCTAATTGTTCTTTTTGTACAACAAACTCAGCTTGCTTTCCTAACGTTGCTTCAACACATTCTGCTCCAAAGCCAACTATCACAACTTTTTCTTTAGCTCCAGCCATATGAGCTGCATCCAGCACATGCTGCACCATTGGCTTCCCACCAATCTGATGTAACACCTTGGGCAAGGTTGACTTCATTCGTGTACCTTTGCCTGCCGCTAAAATCACCGCTAGTAAATCAGACATTAACCTTCCTCCATTCCATCCAAACTCGATCCTTCCTAAAGAAGACTTGATTAGCGATGGAGTTTTAACGCCACCACCAGTCGTCGCCGAACTTATCCGAACTTTACCTAGTTATTGAGTAATGAATTTTGTATCCATTCCCCCAAACTTCTTTAATTTTCGACATCAATTTCAACATTCCTGCCTAAAATAATAAAGTTTAATAATAATGAATATTCTAGTATCTTGACAAAGTTATATTTTGTTTATCTCCCCAACCTAACCTCAAATTTAGTTGGATTGTCGTCAGTCATCATACTAACGGTATGCCTCCTTCCTCCGCCTTGCGCTGCGAAAAATAGCCTCGCCATTCTCTACTGCTTTAAGACTGACAAGGTACTAGATAATTTTAGCGCTATACCCATGCTGACGTAAATTGGTTAAAATCTGCTCCGTATGCAATGCATCACGTGTCTCTAAGCTAATTTCAATAATCGCCTGCCCAATTGGCACATTCTGCTCTACCCGATCATGAAAAACAGCAATTACATTCGCCCTTGAATTCGCAATCACGGTTAATAATTGCTGTAATAATCCCGGCCGATCTGTTATTTGTGTCGAAATTTTAATTCTGCGACCAGCTTTAACTAGACCTCGCTCAATAATGCGAGAAATAAAATTGACATCAACATTTCCCCCTGAAACCACACTAACAACCTTACCATGAGCTGGAATTTTATGATTTAATATAGCAGCTAAAGCAATCGCTCCTGCTCCTTCTACCATCAGTTTTGCTCTTTCAAGCATCATTAAAATAGTGCTGGCAATCGCTTCATCGTCCACTACTACTATATCATCCACATACTGTTCTACAATAGGAAATGTAATGTCTCCTGGTATTTTAACGGCAATACCATCGGCAATTGTTGTAGCATCCGGCGTACTTTTAAGCACGTGAGCATATTTCGACATATACATTGCCGGAGCGCCTTGCGCTTGCACACCATAAATTTTCACATGGGGCGCCAGCTCTTTTACGGCTAATGCAACACCTGCAATCAATCCGCCGCCCCCTATGGGAACTACGATGGCAGAAACATCTTCAAGCTCCTGAAGTATTTCAAGCCCGATGGTCCCTTGCCCGGCAATAACCGCTTCATCATTAAATGCATGAATAAAAGTCTGCTTCGTCTCTACTTCTAATTCTTGCGCTTTATGAAAAGCATCATCATACACTGTTCCACTCAAAACAACTTCGGCACCATACCCCCGAGTAGCCATTACCTTCGCTAAAGGTGCGACTTCAGGCATAACAATCGTTGCCTTTGTCTCCATCATTCTGGCAGCATAAGCTACCCCTTGTGCATGATTGCCTGCAGAAGCTGCAATAACCCCTTTTGCTTTTTCTTCTGGTGTTAGAGAATGGATCTTATTATAAGCACCGCGCAATTTAAACGACCCTGTTTTCTGCAAATTTTCTAGTTTTAGATATACATCATAACCAGCCATACTACTAAATGTAACACTTTTATCCAGAGGGGTATGATGCACCACATTGTACATCGCTTGATGAGCTTGCTGAACATCTGCCAAACTAATACGTTTTTTCATCTCACGTTTCCTCCCCTATGTAAGAACATCCTTATTTTTTACTCGTTTTATCCAATCTATGAATATATCATTCTTTTTACAATACAGGCCGAATGTCAATTATCTTAGTATGCTGCCCAACATCGTGAAGCATCAATAATGCCAAATAATCTTCTATCAATTTCTTTTCTGGTTCAATCGTTGCGATAAGCACACCTGTACCTACCACATCTGCTCCCACCTCATTTGCTAAGTCAATCATTCCCTGGGCTGTACCCCCAGCTTTCATAAAATCATCGATCACCAATACTTTAGACCCAGATGGCAATGCACGCCTGGGCAGGGACATCGTTTGAATTCGCTTGGTAGAACCCGTTACATAATTAATACTTACTGAAGGACCTTCAGTAACTTTACTTCCTTGCCGTACAATTACCAAAGGCAGACCAAAAGCCCGTGCAGTAGAAAAAGCCAAGGGAATCCCCTTTGTCTCCACGGTCATGATATAGTCAGGAGCTACGCTGGAAAATCTTGCTCTAAAAATTTCACCTGCCTGCATCATTAACGCAGGGGTAAATAGAAGATCCGACATGTATAAAAATCCTCCAGGAATAATCCTCTCAGGATCGGAAAGCTGCTGTGCCATCTGCGTCAACATATGATTGATGTGTTCCTCCGAAGGACATGGGACATACTTTACTCCGCCAGATGCACCTGATACAGTTTGCACTGTCCCTAGACCAAATTCCTGCATTGATTGTTTAATTGTCACCATATCTTCACTTAAAGTAGACTTTGCTGTATTAAACAAGTTACTAAAGTGTCCCAATGAAAATAAATGCCCGGGCATATCCATTAGCATCTTAGTCAGGGCGACGATTCTTTCTACTCTCCGTACCTTAGTCATTACTTTTTATCCTCCATAACGAAAAACACCGAATATTATTATATTTTTTGATATTTTCATTCACTTTCTCCGCAAAAAATGAAATACCTGCAAGCTATGTAGTTTTTTTATATTATATCACTATTTTTTTAAAAGCTCTAAAAATATAACATAAAAAACATTTTGAAACTCTCCTTTGCGTCTTCGCATTTCAACCTTTTCTTAACTGTCTTTGCTTATAAGAAAAGACTTGGCGTATGCCAAGTCGCATTGATCTATATTATATGCGGAAAGAGAAAGTGGTGCGTACCAGTTCTAAGTCGCTTGGCTTATCAACATCAATCCCCAATTCAGGATAACAAGATTGTACGACTGAGCCAGTAATGCCTAATAAACTCTCTACCCGTTCCTTTACTTTCGTTAAGCTTAATGTACCTAGTAAAAATTGCAGAACAAAACCCCACCCTAACAAGCAGCAGAGTTTAAAGGGATTTTTACGATTATTAATCAGTCCTTCAGCTACAGTCAAACACTGAGGTACAATTTCCGGATTCACTAAAAAGATATTCCCGCCAGTGTAGGTTCCGTCTTTAAATCTTACATAGGTACGCTTGCTTTGCGGATAGCATTTATTATTGATTTCTTTACTGACAATAGGATAATACAAATCCGCCTCAACTTCGTCACATTGGCGAAGGAAATCAGTAATAGCATCGGGTGTTAATAGAGGAATATCAGCCGTAACGATTAATACCTTATTCTTGTTCCCAACAGCCTTGATCCCTAGTTGAATCGTTTCAATCAAGGTGTGGCCTCCCTCAAGCAATATGGTATCTTCAGGAAATTGACATTTTTTCAATTGCGGAATTGGTCCCATGACAAAAATCCGTTTCACCTGGAGGGAAGCAGCCAATGCATCTGCCACAAAGGTCACCATAGGCTTACCAGCTATTTCAATCATCGCCTCATACGACTGTGATGAAAACTTGCTCAAATGTTCATTATTTTCACCACCAGCCAGTATAATGGCATCATACATATAACCCAAACCTCCCATGCGAATCTTACGTAGAAATGACTTGTTTATCAAGTAAAAACATAAGTCTTATATATACTATCCTAAAAAACTAACAATTATTCTGCACTGGAATCCGATCCACGTTCCAGCATATTTTTTAACAAAACTTGTTCAGCATTTGCCATGTGCTCTCCAGCAAACTGCTGAGCTAAAGCTACATTGCGCTGCCCTAATGATTCTACCATACGAGTATGCTCAGCAAACATTGCCTTGAGTCGCCCAGGATACGACATTGATAATGAACGAAAGCGGGTCAATTGCTCCCGCAAATTGTTAATTATACCTACAAGACGTTCATTACGGCTGGCTCTATACAAAATATCATGAAACTGGCTATCAGCTTCAACTATTTTCTCCATATCATTTTGTTCAATATAGCCGCCAATTTCCACCAGCAAACGTTCCATCTGTTCAAGTTCTTCCTCCGTGATTCGTTCTGCAGCTAATCCTGCGGCTAGAATATCTAAGGAAGTGCGAACTTCAAAAACTTCCGTAATATCTTTAATAGAAAGATCAGATACGTATGTACCACGGCGAGGTATCATTACCACAAATCCTTCTAATTCCAATTTACGAATTGCTTCTCGCACAGGAGTACGACTTACTCCTAATTCTTCAGCTACTTGAATCTCCATCAAACGCTCGCCCGGCTGTAAAACACCTGAAACAATTGCATTACGCAAAGTTTCACACACTACTTCTCTTAGAGGCTGATAACTGTCTAATTTGATTGGCAATAATCGGCGTTCCATTATACTTCCTCACTTCTTCCTACTGTTTTAGTAACAAATATGTCAGCAGCACATTGACTTTTAAGCTTCTCTGCAATATATTCTGCCTTGGTCTGATCTTCTGCCAGACCAAAAACAGTAGGACCACTGCCCGACATCAAACTGGCCATTGCCCCATGCTGCATCATAGCTTGCTTCAATCTTTTTATTTCAGGATGAACCGGAATGGTTACAGATTCTAAGACATTACACACGCCCTTGGCTACTCCCACTAAATCCCCCTGCCCCAGACTGGCTATTACTCCAGCGGTATTAGGGCGAACCTTCACATTCTGACTTTTGTACTGACGATATACCCAGGCCGTAGAAACGCTTACAGAAGGTTTTGCCAATATTACAAAACAAGGTTTAATATCAACAAGAGATTGAAGTATTTCACCTCTCCCTGTTGCTAACATGGTTCCTCCTTTTATACAAAAAGGAACATCAGAACCCAACTTACTCCCTAGTTGTTCCAGTTCATGAGTGGTTAAACCAAGCTTCCATAAACGATTTAGCCCTAATAAGACACTGGCAGCATCCGTACTGCCACCCGCCAAACCAGCAGCCACCGGAATTTTTTTATCAATAAAAATATGTACACCGCTTTTCACTTGGCAAGTCTCTTTTATTAGAGCAGCTGCACGATATGCCAGATTTCTTTGATCACAAGGCAGGCGAGCAATTGTAGATGCAATACTAATATTACCCGTTGCTCTTTCTTCTAAACGTAGCTCATCAGCAAGATCGATAGCTTGCATAATCATTTCTACTTGGTGAAATCCATCTTCTCTTTTATAAAGAACATCTAACGTCAAGTTAATTTTTGCATTTCCCTTTATCGTTAACATACTCACCTAATCATTTAATTGCTTTACAGCAATTTCTTCTTGCGCTGTTAGAACTTGGTTACTATCTAATAAAATAATTAAACGATCGTCAATCTTGCCTACACCATTAATATAACGAGAATCTACAGCAATGGAGGCTGGTGGCTCCTCAACATCTGCAGCACTTAGACGTACGACTTCAGTCACCGCATCAACGGTCACGCCTACTGTTTGTCCATTAATTTCTACAACGATAATACGTGTATCATCATTATGCTCTGTAATCGGTAATTGAAACCTTTTTCTTAAATCAATAACAGGAATAATACGACCTCTAAGATTAATAATTCCCTCCATAAACGAAGGAGTTTGAGGCAACTTGGTAATTGGCAATAAACGATTGATTTCCTGAACCTTCGTAATTGGAAGTCCATATTCCTCACTTGCCAGCTTAAATGTGACCAACTGTAATTCATCTTCTACTTTTATATCTTCCATATGGCAATACACCTCCATAATTCACCAAAAGATCAAATTAATTATTATATTCGATATTATAGCGGTGTTTGCCTGCAAATACCAGTAATATTTTATACAATATATTTATTTTACCCAATTTTATAATTTTGCATGTACCTTGATTACTCCTGCAAGTTTTTATCTTATCCGATAACGAGTCTTTCGACGCAGAACCAACTCTTCTTTATACCATTTGCACCAGCCAAACTCTACTTACATATAATAACTAAAGATCTTGCAGGAGGTGTATGTTGTGAATGTTCGTACACTCTATTTATCTCACAGGTTAGCATCTATTGCCTTTGAAGAAGAAAGTGAACATCCCCTTATTGGGGAAATACAACAATTACTGCTTCATAAGAATCTCTATGAGGGACCGATTCACCATAAATATGATACAGAAACCATTCGTGGAATTACCTTATTTCAAGAAAAAGAAAACTTACCCGCAACTGGCATCGTAGATCCAATTACCTATTGTCGTTTGCATCAGGCAATTACCACTTCAATTACCACCTTAACACCAGCAGCAAAGCGAGCAGATTTCTCTTTGTCAAGAGCTAATATCCTAATTACAACCTCATCTCGTCAACTAACTCTCTTTAATGGCAATACGCCAATACATCAGTATTCGGTGGGCATTGGTAAACTGACAACTCCAACTCCACTTGGAAATTATGCGATTTCGCTCAAAGTCATGAATCCTGGAGGCGTCTTAGGAACCCGTTGGTTAGGTCTCAATTATGACTCTTATGGAATCCATGGAACAAATCGCCCTTGGCTGATAGGTACCATGGTTTCAAACGGCTGTATTCGCATGCATAATCAAAACGTAGAACAACTCTATCCCTTAGTAAAAATGGGTACGCCTGTTTATATCAGGAATTGAGCGGCACAGGCGTAAAACAATCTGATCCACCATCTGACATCTTCGGAACATGAAATTGAGAAGTGCGTCTCGTTCTTCAGCCTTAGGCAGCCACTCCTGGGGGATTGAGTTTACTAACTGGACTAAATCTTCTTTTTTAATCTCCCTGACTCTTGCAGTATAAGGGCTAAAATCTCCAGAAGTAAAAAAATAAGTCAGGAGCCAGCCATATGCTCTACGTCGATTTACAACAATTTTTTCTGTCAATTTTTCTAATGTTTTGTTATTCCAACGTCCGCGCACAAACAAGTGCGAGTTATCAATAGCATATAACACATAAGCAGAATCTTGTAAACGTACCAGCAGATTTTTTCGGTTCTTTGTTCGATCAATATTATGAAACATGTGATCAAACAGCATCACTCCAGCCATTGCGCTCTTATTACTAGCTTTAGAAAGATTTGTCCTTACAACATATTTATTACTTGGTATATATTGACTGGCAAAATGGATCTTAGTGCGCGTACCAGTCGATCGCAGAGATTTATGCTTTTGTAAAACCTGCTCTTCAATTTGAATCAAATCACTAGGAGGAAAGCACAACTCCATACGTTCCCCAAACCAGCATGCGATATATTCATTAACCAATACTTTTGTACCCATGGGATTGTTTTGTAGTTTAACAACATAAATCTTGCCATCATCGGCACGAAAAACACGGGGTACTGTTACTCCCACTCCCACTGACCCAAGATATTCAACAGCAGTAAGCACTCTTCTTCCCCCTCAATTTTTAAAATACATCAGAGTCAACGCATCTTCAAGGACACATGATACACTATATGCTCCTACCCTTTAAATTATTTCATAAGAAAAACCCTAAGCCTTAAAACATACTTACTGTTTATACTTTCTCTACTTAGAATAAACACCGCACAATCTACTTGATCGCAAGCAGATTGTGCGGTGTTTCAATGCACTCATTATCCTTTGGGGGCTGTTGGTACCGCACCAGTGCCAGTATTCGCCAGCCAGCTAGCAACCCACCCAGTAGTGCCACCAGAAAGAACAACTTTATACCAACCAAAAGCCTGCTCTTTTATCGTTACTTGTTCCCCTTTATTAACCTTGGTTACTACAGGGAAATTAGTACCTGGACCTGTACGAATATTAACAGAATTCCCGGTGATAGTAGCAGTACCACTAATCCCCATCTTGGTTCCAGCAGTCTGAGTAATTCCAGGGCCTGTTACATACATATTTTCATATTCACCATTCCCTGCACTCGTTATAAAGTTGTTTTCATAACCTACAGCATCAATGTCTCCACCGCCAGTCTGAGATGCAGAAACAGTATAATCGTCATCCCCCATATTACCAGAAGCGTAACTGCCATTTTGAGAATTAGCACTATTATATTCGATTTGACCATATTCAGTGATTGGTGTTAAACCATATACGTCCATTTCTGTCATGGCTATGACCCGTGCCCAAAATTTAAGAACAATGGTGATATGCACTTTGCGCCTGTTATGATGGCAATGGAAATCATAATCCACATACTCAACAACAACATCTGCAGTAGCATCCATACCAGGTTCTGCGCCTTCAATTTCAATATCCCGGGTAAAGCGTACATGCCTTCTTTCAAACGCATGAACTGGCTGATTTGGCAAATCTGCTACATACATAACTTTAACTTCCAGGTCACCACGTATAATAACTTTATTTCGAATAACGTCTACACTATCTATATCTACATCCTTGACATACACATCAATGATTTGTTCTATATCGGGTTTTGGGTCAGGGACTGTCATATCAAATTCTACAACTTTTTGTTTCATCTCAGCACCTAGAACCTGTTCCACGGAAATCGTTTCCGGTCCTGGCTCTGGGCATCCGCACATCATATTTACATCATCAATTGCTCTTTTGCCGTCTACATCAGAATCTTGCTTTACTTCATCACTCATTAAACTCCCCCCCTTTTTAGCAAATTAGTAGCGAAAGAATCATCCTTTAGGTTGAGTAGGCATAGTTGCATTGCCGCCGATTTGCACTTGGCGGTCAGCCATAACTTTGGCAGTAATTTTAAGCACTACAGATACATCAAATTCTCTAGTCCATCTGTGATGATGGTGATGGTGGTGGCCATTATCATCACAATCATCATGATCATCACAATCATCGTCACAATCATCATCACAATCGTGGTCGTGCCCATGGTGATGATGGTCTTTGCAATTTCCATCGCAATCATTATCACCATATTTGTACTTGTAAGCGCGGCAGTGTTCATCTACATCATAATCTACAAATTCTACAATGACATTTGCATCTGCATCCATGCCTCTGCGTGCGCCAGGTATTTCAATATCCTGAGTCCATTTAAAATGCTTAATTTCAACAGCATGCACAGGTTGGTTAGGCAAATACGCCACATAGATCGCTTTAATTTCAAATTCCCCGCGTACAATTACCTTATTATGAATAACATCTACGCAATCAATCTCTACGTCTTTTACAAATACATCAACAATTTGCTCGATAGCTGGCTTTGGATCAGGTACAACTACATGAATATCCAATACCTTCTGCTCTTCAGCCGAGCCGATTACCTGGCGAACGATGATAGTTTGCGGTCCCGTCTCGGTACCTAATGTACATTGATTATTATAAGCTAGACGTGTATCTTTTTCATCCACACATATCCCCCCCCTTTTATGTTCTATTTATATATATGCTAGTAGCATATTTTATGTGCAAAAAAGTGTTTTTCAAAAGATCTTCCCTGTTTTCTTCCTAAGGATAAGTTCTATGAACATTCCAATGGAGTTAAAATCGATCTCAATCAATTCTTCTTGATCCCATCAACAATTTATACTATTTTGAAATTGCAACATAACACTTTTACTTTGATGCGCATAGAATATAGCAACCCAATGTCATATTTTTGAATAAAAGGAGGATCTATTTCATGAATTACCCTAAATATGATTGTCATAAACCCAAACCACAGTATTGCAATATGGATGACGATGATGATCAGGATGACTGTGAAAAACCTTGTATGAAAGAAAAGCCTAATGATTGCTATTCTACGATGTGCTCTGATATGGATAAATTCAAATGTAAAATGGAAAAAGAATGTGTGAAAACCTATAAAACATATTATAAGCTGTATCGAGTCTGTCAATTTCGACTTTATAAGTTATGCCCCTGCTGTGGTCATGAATTTGACTATCATAAACATCGCGGCATGTGCCCTAAATGCGGCGTTTCAATTTAAGTTTTCATGTCTGCCACATCAGCGTATTTTCCGCGTTCTCTGTGTCCAATATACCTTTTAAAGCTTACACATCCTAGTATATGCAAAAGGTCCTACAGCCGCTAAGCCGTAGGACCTTTTTTATTATTTCCCTATAAACTCTTGTACTACATAAGCTGATCCATTGCTGTTATAACGAACACCCACACCAACTTCTGTATAATTTTTATTCAGGATATTGGCCTTGTGTCCAGAACTGTTCATAAAAGCAGTCTCCGCAGCAGTCACATTATTATTGATAGCTAGGTTTTCACCAGCATAGGTGTAACTAATACCGGCGTTCTTCATTCTGTCAAAAGGAGTCAAACCCTCAGGGTTATTATGAGCGAAAAAATTACGGTCGATCATATCCTGTGCATAATTCCCAGCGAGACTTGTGAGCTGTGAATTTGTTTTTAAGGCACTCAGACCATTTTTAGCGCGATCCGCATTTAATAATTCAACAGCCAGCTTTTGATCCGCTGTCACATTTTGACTGGAAGAAGAAGTTGTTGTTGAACTATTCCCAGAAGTACTGCTATTGCTACTCTTGCTGGCAGAAGCACTATCATGGCTTCCTCCATGATGCCCCGCAATTAATGCAATCGCTCCAACGGCTAAAAGTCCTCCCAACAAATCTTTATTATCTTTACTCTTCTCGTCCTTAATCACAGCAGAGGGTTCTGCTTCAGCTGCAAAAGCCGGGGTAGCAAAAATACTGCCAAAAGATGTCGTAATCAAGGAAACTGTCATGAATCCAAGGGTCGCCATACTACATAATTTATGCTTCTTCAATACAATTACCTCTCTTTCAAGTTAACATAATATATTTTTTATTTTGGATACGGATATATATATTCGCTTTTTTATTGATAATTCCTGTTTCAATTTCATGGTAATGTTTACATAACTACGAACGTCTGGTAAAAAAAGATAAAACAAGCGACGTCTGCCGCTTGTTTTATCTTAGGTAGCATTGATTCTACGCTTTTTACTTTTCCACAATTGTTTGTATCCTGCCCATCCATTTACTATGGCAAACAATGCTGCCCCACATAGTGCCAGACCATTTAAAACTTGACCTTTAGCCACTACAATCAGACCAGCCGCCATTGCTACGATGCCAATTAACAAATGAATACCGAAATGCAATCCCCAGAAAGGCCAATACCGCCACAAACAAATTTCTTTCCCTCCCACGACCTCACCCCTTTTATTATATGATGAAGCATCACTATAATTTCATGAGTCATATGGTATAGAAGGTACTATTCCTGGCACATACATGGTTATGCTTCTATCCTTAGGCCTGCATTTTATAAGCAGTAAACTGACCTACATAATCCAAGATTTCCTCTGCAGCTAAAATACCGGCCTGATTTGTAAATTGAACGGACAAACTGGGCAGCATTCCCTTGGAATAACTTTCCCAAACTTCCCCATGCTTCGGCGCGATTGCATAGTCAGCCCGCTCTAACATACACAGATCCAATAAAGAATCTCCTGCAGAAATAATCATCTTTTCTTCTAGTAAATTTCGTACATATAACACAGCATCCCACTTGTTCACTACCGCCGGTACCAGATATAATTTTCTTCCTTGTAATGATATATTCCAATTCTGGGATTTTGCCCATAAAGAAAAACTAGTAAGCTCCTCTGTTGGTATGTTCTCCCGCTCAACTATACAGTAATGGAAGCAATCATCTGCCAATTTTAAAGATCCCGCCCATGAAGAATGGCTAATCTCGGCAAACTGAGACAATATATCTTGGGCACACATACACATTTTCGATATATTGCTTTTTACTCTTTGATTCCACCCTTGGTCTATCATGCCGTTTACAAGAACATTTCCACCATTGCTTACCACTGCATAGACTGAAGGAATTACATCGCGAAATAAAGAAATGCGCTGATATTGTTCGATTGTGCGTGTGGTTACAGGGACAAAGGAGGCTCGGGAAGCAAATTGCAAAAGATGCTTGATTGCCTGGTCGGTCATATAGGAAATATCTCGCCCATCATAAGTTTCGACTGCACTCATCGCCGGAGGGTTGTGATCGGGCAGCAAGCGAAAAGCTCGGACAGAATAAATGAGTGTTTGATCAAGATCACTGGCAAATAACATTAGTCTCCTCCCATCGTTTGAATCAAGCCACAGCAAGAATACGACATACCGCTGAATTGTTCCACGGCCACTCCTCGGTCTTTTGCTAATAAAAGGATATGCCGCAAATTAGGATTTTCTTTATTATCGATTAATATTTTCCAAGGAACACGCCGTAACAGCACTCGAGTAGTTTCACCCACGCCAGGTTTGATCAGATTGATGTTAGACAGCTTAAATGTATCTTGTAGCTGCTTTATTGTATGCAATCCTGCCCAAGTAGGTACCTGTAAGTCACGAATATGTTTTCGGGCCATCAGTCTGGCTTCGTGGGAAATTACAGGATACTTGTCTACTATGGCAGCAATGAATAGCAGAGAAACATCTTGCTTGATCCATTCTTCATAAAACCTTGCACCATGAAAGTCAGTTTCATCTATCAACTCTGCAACATGGACCGTACGGCTCACTAACCCTGATACAGTCGAGTTTAAGCAGGCGCTGGGAATCAAAAAGTCTTCTCTTGTCCCATACAAACGTACACAATGTCCCGGATCTGCTAAAACAGCTAAATCAGGCTCTACAGTTTCTCTATATTTTTGATTAAAAATAGTACATGCTTCTATGAGTTGATTCGTAATGGCTCCCTTACCAGTCCAGCCATCAATAAATTGTATGGCAGCTCCAGGATGCTGCTGCCTGATATAGAGCAACGCGTTTTCATCGATGCCTTTATCGCGAATAATGGAAATACTGTAATGAGGCAACGAAATATTAAATTGCGCCTCGATATAGCGCTTAATCAAAATTCCTATGGGTGTCCCTGCACGCGCTAATGACACTAAGACAATGTTAGTCCCCTTAAGAGAGATAATCTGCTCTGCCACACTGCCAGCAGCCAACGCAATTTTCTCGGCAGTCTCCTGCAGCATGTGCTGAAATAGCGTCATATATTCAGGATTAGGCTGATACTCTATAGGCAGCATCTCTGAATAATGCCTGCCACCTTGTATCGCGGCCTCCCTAATTTGATTATCCAGCTCTGGAACGAGTCCACTAATATTTTTAAGCAAGAAGACAACATCTCTGGAGCTGTAGCTGCCAATGGGCTTCGGATGAGGAATCAACGGCCTTATCAAATAACGGCTAACACAGTTTACAAGATAAATGCTTTTCACACCAATAGGCTCTAGAGCCTGCAATAAAGTCTCTAGATCTTGATCCTTTACTTCTCTTTCAAAAAAGATAAAAATGTCATCGTAATAATCAGAAGGAATATTATAGACAAAATTAGTAATGGAAGTATCCTCGGGATTGGCAAAGCAAATCGCCTGCTGTACTCCATAATTTTCCTCCTGCACTGGATAAATTGGGCTTCTGGTTGTGGACTGAACACTCACCCCTTCCCCCATATACCCCGCAATACGAAAGGGAATATACATAAATTCCCCTGTCCCCAGGCACAAAGCCTTCTTACCTTGTCTTTTTTGCTTCAGCCAATTGCCGATGTTGCGATATGCTTGCTCCATATTATTTTGTTCCTGACTGCTAATACCAAATCGCCCTGTGGCAAGCAAATAAGGAATATTATTTTCTTCAGCCTTCGTATTCAACGAAGAATAATTCCTTACCAATCCTAAATCGTCTTTTATTTCTAACTTTTTCACAGCCGGCTTTTCATTTTTTTTAGCAACATGAAGGAAGGTTTCCTGCCTATCTACCATAGGTCCTCCCTTTACAGTAATCTCTCCGGATAACAAAGATATGGTATCAATTTGGATTTGCATTTCTTTTTGGGCATCAAGATATTGTTCTTTATCAGCTTTTGAGCGCCAATCCAAAAGAGAGAGTACAGCATACTTCTTACGAGGATATTGCTTGTGTATAGCACGAATAAAATTTAAAGCTGATTTACCAGTAGTAATCTCATCATCCACTAATACGATTGTATCTTCATTAGCAAACCATTCTCTTTCAATCCCATAACAATAATGATCTACGGCGTGACTATGTTCTTCCGCGAACTTCAATACCATATCAATACCTACGATATTCTCTCTGGTTGTATGAATAAATCTAGCATTTTGGGAAAAGCAGCTGAAAACACCATGCCCTAAAGCAGTTGCCGTTTCTGCAAATCCGATAAACAGTGTTCTTTCTGGCAGGGGCAAAGGGTTGTTCCTTATATATTCCCAAGCCGTTGACATGGAGGGTGCGTTCGTAAAAGCCTTAGTAAAATCGCAATTCTCTTCAAAATGGCATTGCTGATACATCACACTAGCATAGCGTGATGCTAAAGCTCCACTTCCTAGCAAGGGAATCAGTGGGTGAACCGGAATGTGCTTTCCCAATATCTTGCTGACAAACAAAAAGCCGCGTTTTTTATTTTTTCGCGCGGCCATAAGAAACAAATTGTCGATAGGGATCTTGTAAACATTTGCAACCATATGTACCTGAACGTTTAAATCTTCCAGAATATCATAAGAATACACATCAGGTAAGCAAGCTGGTAAAGTTATGTTGTTCATGAAACACCCCATAAATTTTTGATTTTATCATTATTTTTTGCGCCCAGCGCGTATGAGGCTTGATTTCATTCATTTTGTTACCATAAGCACTAGAAACAACTCCTGTATTCCCATGAGATTCTGCTAAGATGCTGCATGCATCCATATACTCTTCATGGGTGACGACACATAAGGCCTGTACAGGTTTGATATGGCTAGGGTGAATGATTGTTTTACCAATTAATCCATTGGCTTTATCTAAAACAATCTCATGCAGTAAACCATCCACATAGTGATTTAAAAGTGCGTCCCTCATTTTCTCCCCTGCTTGTCCAAAATTATCCGTAAAAGGTCTTTGGCGCAATAAAGGCTTTAAAACTCGTTCACTAGAATAAAACTCCCAAACAGGACCTGATACCACATAACCATGCTCTTGGCGAGTAAAGACATTAATAATATTGTCAATACAGCTGCGAATAACAGCAATATCATAAATTGTCATATCCGGACTGCGCCTTAAACCAAATAGTCCAGAAAAATCGGTTGCACCAATACGCACATTTAATATTAAGTTGCGATAAGAGTCGAGTAATTGCTTCACTTCGATCAGGCTTTTTTGCCTGCTCTCTATATACATAATTTCTGGTGATTCCAAAATAGGCATCCCATAGATAGGTTTTGCCTGGTATTGATTAATCTTATCAAGGGTCTCAAGATAAAGATTGCCATTCTTTGCTGTAAACTTAGGGAAAACAAAACCCGTTAATAAGACTGCATCCTGCCCTAATAAATGGGTTACTCGCCACATTTGTTCTACATTCCGTATTCTCACAAAAATAAGTGGAATATCAGCTGACGTAATGGTCCCTTCACGCAGGGCTAAAGTAAGCTGCTGGAGCTGAAACTTTATCATACTCTCCGCCTCTGGGACCAAATTATCACCAATCGCATCTTCCAGACACAAAACCATGGACATTAAACCTTTTAACTTGCCGCTGATTACATCTTGTGCAATGGTTTTACGAGTAGCAGGCATATACAAGGTTGCCCCTAAAGCGTACTCTAACAAAGACTGATCCTCTATCCTTATTAATTGGGGTGGCAAATAAAAGATAGATTGCTCCTTCTCAAGAGAAAGATAGTTGAAGTAGCGCATTATGAAGTACGTTTACGTAAATGATGGACTACAAAAGTACCAAGGAATATGGCAATCAACGTAGAGAAAAATACGACTTGACTGACATGATAGTTGAAAACAGATGCCATCATTTTCGCACCAATAATACCAATAATAATATACGCTGTAGTTTCCAGCTCAGGATAACGTTCAATCAGCGTCAAGAAAATCTGCGCCACCCCTCGCATCATCATGACCCCGAAGATACCTCCCAAGTATAATACCCAGACCTGGTCACTGACTCCAAAAGCAGCCAATACACTATCAATACTAAAAGCAATATCCATGATCTCAACAGCCAGTACCGTACGCCAAAAACCATGAGGCGTTTCTGGAACTGCGGCTTCATCCTCTTCCTTGTTCTTTTTCATGAAAAATTGAATGGCCATCCACAAGAGATATAAAGCACCTGCCGCCTTTATCCACCAAATCTTAATTAAGTAGGTTCCTACTCCAATGGCAATAAAACGGAAAAGATATGCACCTAAAATACCATAAAACAATGCCTTTTTCTGCTGTTCCTTCGGCAAATGCTTTACCATAATTGCTAGTACCAAGGCATTATCTGCTGATAAAAGCCCCTCCAATACAATCAAGCTGCCAATAATTGCCCAGTTCATTGGATTATAAATAACCCCGAGAAACTCCGTCACATTAAAGAAATGAGAATAGTTTCCTAAAATTCCTGTAATAAACTCAATCATGTATTGATACTCCTCTTAATCCTTCAAATTTTATTTTCTATTTGGCAGGAATCAGGCTTTTTGCCCACTCACCAAAACCTTTTGGATTTCGCGTCTGAATCAACACTACACCCGGTCCTTTAAAACGGCAGACCAGCATTTCTCCTGACGTAAAGCTGGATATCCAGCCGGAAGTTGCCTTTTCAATTTTGTAATCCATATAATCCGGCCAGGCTACAAGATGATTATTATCAACAATCCGCTCTTCTCCTGCCTCGAGATTAATAGCATGGATTGCCCCGTAAGAGTTTAAAAAGACAGTTCCCTTACCACTTACTTTCAATGTGAAAAAGCCCTCTCCCGAGAACATCCCCTGCATTAAATTCTGCATTTTGCTGGATACTTCAATTCCCGTAGTACCAGCTAAAAATCCATCTTTTTGTACAACCAAACCATAACTGCCATCTAAATCAACATCAATGATATCCCCAGGTATGGATGGAGCCAATGTAACTTCACCAGAACCACGCCGAGCGGTAAGAGTCTGGAAGAAAAACTTTTCTCCTGCCAGCATGCGCCCAATACCACCTAAAAAACCGCCTTCCATCCTACCTTCCACATCAATGCTTGTGGACATCGACACCATAGCATCCGATTCTGCTTTTAAAAAATCGCCCTGCCTTAATTGAACTTTTAATAATGGAAAAGCACCCGGATATAAAATCTCGTAATCCACAATAAACCTCCACCTAAATCAACTGTTTAATTATTTCATCACTATTTTCTGCCAGCGGTCCAATTAAAGCCAAAACCATAAGCCTTATCCAATTCTTTATGACCGCCAAAATATTTTTCCAGCTTCGTCACAACTAATTGCTGATTTTTATTTTCAATTTTTACTAAACCACACATAATTTTACCTTTATCCGGATTATCGAGATGAATGATAATATCAGCACCGCTATGCTGCTTGACTGTAACGACACCTTTAGCAGATTCCCAATTAGGAGCACCTTCATAAATGTAAGCAAAGACAATAACAAAATCCAATGCTTCCATGTTAGTGAATCGTAAGTTTTCTCCATCCGTGCTCTGCCCTGTACGATCATCTTTATCCAAAGCGATATAGGGAGCAGAGGATAAAGAACCAAATAATTCCCCCAATGCCTGAATCACACCCTGACTGCCGTCTTTTAAACGATACATACAACCTAAATCAAGATCCAAGGTGGATTTGGACAAAAAGGAAAACATACCTTTTTTCTCTATCGTTGAATCCCATTGCAAATTAACATGCAACTCCCCAGTTTTCTTGGTCAGATCAATTGCATGGGAGTCGCCGCTTTTGGCAAGGTTGATTGCTGCTGGAATTTTAGTTTTCTTCGTCATGTCGATTTTATCGAAAAAGCTCATATCCATAATCCTTTCTGCCTATTTTTCAATTGACTTTATTGCATTATACCACTATCACATCATAAGGTAAATAATGGAAATTCAAAAGACACAAAGAATACAAAGCAGGCACCAATCCTCTTTGTATTCTTTATGCCCGCAGTAACGTTCTAACGCCTCGTGTTTTCGATAGCAGCTGCTATTTAGCCTTCAAAATACTTGTCAACAAATCCTTGCAGGCCAGAATTGTATCCTTGTCCTACTGCTTGAAATCTCCATTGACCATCTTTTTTGTACAGCTTACCAAATTCAATCGCTGTTTCTTTGGAGAAATCTTCATCCAATTCATATTTCGCAACTTCTTTATTCGTATCTTGATCATAAAGTCGAATAAAGGCATTACGCACTTGTCCAAAATTTTGTCTTCTTTTTTCTGCTTCGTGGATCGTAACGACAAATACTAATTCATTAATTCCACTATCTACTTTGGCTAGTTCTACAAGGATGGTTTCATCATCACCATCGCCTTCACCCGTAAGATTATCGCCAGTATGCTTAACTGCACCGTCAGGAGAAGTTAAGTTATTATAAAAGATAAAACTTTTCTCACTTGGTATTTTCCCATTTGCCCCCAACATAAAAACAGAAGCATCTAAATCAAAATCAACTCCTGTATCGGTGCTGTTGGTATCCCAACCTAAACCTACACCAACTTTTTTCAAACTAGGTGCTTCTTTAGACAAATTGATTCTTTCACCTTTACTTAAATTGATACCCATAAACTACCTCCTAAAGTAAGTTAAAATTCTATTAAGCGACACTTAAACCAAAGTTTGTGCAAAGTGCCGATAAACCGCCTTGGAAGCCACTGCCGATGGCATTAAATTTCCACTCACTGCCATTGCGATACACTTCGGCTAAAACAATTGCTGTTTCAATAGAGAAATCCTCTCCTAAATCATAGCGAATAAGTTCCGCGCCCGTTTCTTCATTCATTACACGCACATAGGCATTACTAACCTGTCCAAAATTTTGTTTACGGGCATCCGCATCGTGAATGGTAATGGTAAAAGCAAGTTTCTGCACATCAGCAGGAATTTTGGAAATATCAATTTTGATTTGTTCATCATCCCCGTCACCCACACCGCTGCGATTATCACCGGTATGTACCACTGCTCCTTGTGCTCCTGTTGGATTATTATAAAAGACAAAATCCTTTTCATCTTTTACTTTTCCGGATTCTCCAAGGATAAATGCAGAAGCATCTAAATCAAAATCATGACCGCCATCATACTTATTAGTATCCCAACCTAACCCCACAATAATATTCTTCAAACCAGGATTACTTTTGGTTAAATCTACTTTCTGCCCCTTACTTAAGCTCACTGCCATTTGATTACCCCCTGTTTATTTATTAACTATATCGTTTAACTACAGAACTAATTGAAAGATCCTGGGTACTCTCGCCAAGAGCGGCAAATTTCCACTCTCCCTGATGGCGGTACACTTCTCCCACAATCAATGCCGTTTTACCAGCGTAACTTTCGGTTAAATTGTAACGAGTGATCTCTTGCATGTCCGATTTATTTACGACTCTAATAAAGGCATTTTTAATCATGCCAAAGTCTTGTTTACGTTTCTGACAATCATAGATATTGACGACAAATACGATTTTGTGAATATTGGCTGGTACCTTTTGCAACTGGATGAGAACTTGTTCATCATCCCCATCACCGCCGCCAGTACGATTATCCCCTAGATGAGTAACACTGCCGCAAGGGCTTTTTAAGTTGTTGAAGAATATGACATTTTCTTTGGTCGTAAATTTCCCGTTAGCATCCAGCAATAAAACAGAGGCATCGCAATCAAATTCAGCCTTTTTACTGCCAAATAACCCACTTAGAAACCCGCCGCCACCCGACTGTTCTACCGGGTCCCACCCCAAACCTACAACTAATTCAGAAAATCCAGCATTGCCTTTGGTCAAATCAATCTTTTGACCCTTTTGTAAACTAATCGCCATAATTGACCCCCTTCATGTCAAAATCCCATTACATGGTTTTGTCCATTTGTAATTGTAATATAAACATAATATCATGTAGTTTTAAAAACTACAATACTTATTTTATATTATTTCTAGATGTAGTTGTCACAATTCAACATGTTTATCTATTTTTTTCTCAGTTTCAATAAAATTCTTTATTAGCATCTCAATACCTAGTATTTATATTCATATAATATAATTATAATAATTTTGACATCTAGCATTAGAAAATATTATAATACAAGTGAGGTGTATAACATGGAAATAACAAAATCAGTTTTAGAAGATTTTGCAACAAAGTTACTTGATAATGAATTAAAAGTAGAAGATATTCCTTCTATAAAACAATATGCGGATCAGGTAACAGAATTATTAAACAGCAAACTGAATCATCGCCGCAAAGGAGATGAAACCAGCGTTGCAATTACAAAAGCAATGATTAACAATTATACTAAGAATGGTTTACTCAATCCCTCAGACAAAAAAAAATATGACAAAAATCATATTATCTTGCTAAGCCTAATCTACCACCTCAAACAAGTTCTTTCCCTAGATGATGTCAAAACTATCTTTAACCCGATTTTAAGAAACCTTGGTCATCCCGAAGAAAAAACATCCATTATTGCCCTTGATGATATTTACAGAGCATTTTTAGAATTTCAAAAAGAAGAATACTTCGATGCTTGTAACGATTACGAGGATCGCTTTAATAGAGTCTGCCAAAAAATCAATAATCCCTTCGAAAACACTGCTAATAAAGGAATGGTAGAAAAATTTCTAACCGTATTACTGCTGGTAGCAGAGGCAACTGCAGCAAAACAGCTTGCCGAAGAGATGATCGATACCTATTTTAAAGCGCAAGACTGACAATGTATAAAATATTTTTTTGAACCGCGAAGGCGCAAAGAGCATTTCTTCTTGACCTTCGCGGTTCATTGCTTTTATAGACCCATTCATTTTATTATTAATAAACTTATCTTTCTAGACGATTAGAAAAGCCCTGTCAATGATTTCAGCATCATTGACAGGGCTTCTTTTTCACATAAGTATTTATTTTTAATAAGGCGTCTTTGGTAGCCCTAGTCTGAATTTCCCTCGCGTTTCAATTCCTCCTACACCATCGGCACCTGTTACAGACGCTGTGATAGCATCGCTAATGTCGACCGTTCGATTAATTGGAGTGAATGCAACTTTTTCCGCTATGAATACAGGATCATAGGCATGAATAAAAATCCGAGTCGGAGCACTGGCAAAATTAGCCCCTGCTATTAAGATGGCTTCAAAATAAGATTGACAGGCACCAGCAAAAATCACCAAATCATCCCTTGACGGTTCAAAAATTCTAGCTTTCTTAACAGATTCTATAAAGTATCTAGAATTCCGATAATTATTAATATCCTTAAAATCTTTCTTACCGCCTCCTAATAAAGCATCATGCCCAGTTAAAATTAAAATATCGGGTCGATACTGATCCACTAAAGCAATCACCTGCTCTGGCTGCTTTGATTCCTCAATACACCGGCCAACTGCATCGATATTCATTTGATTGTAGGTTTTTAGACACATTGTAAGATATTCTTCATCTCCATCCAAATGCAGCACACGTCCCGGCAATTCAAAGTATTCATATTTTTTCGCATGCTCTGCCCTGACGTTATTCACTTTTTCTCTTTCCATACTGCGGCGCATTAAAACTCTCTTCAATGTATCATTATGCACACTTTCCATATGCAAGATTTCATTACGCAGGTGTTCAGCCCCTACTCGTTCTAAATCACTTAATGGTGCATCTGCTACCAACCGCAAATGCATTCCTTTTAATGTACAATGTGATTGCCCTATCGTATCCTCATAAATATTGGTTACCTTAAAAACAATATCACCGCCATGAGATTTTCGAATTACTAAATCTCCTACTGCTACATTAGCCACCCCTATCCCCCCCTTACTTATTACATACTATGTAGCATAAAAAAAAAGTGCCACACTGAAAAAACCTTCCAATATATTTCAATAAGTTCTGCATTTGACTGGTAACCAAAAAGACCTTCTCTCAATATACTGTATTACATCTGTGGCCTTTAAGAGCCACATGCACCGCACTCAAAATATTCGAGGTGATGGCGCATGATCACTGTGGTTGTTCCAGCAAAAAATGAAGCTGGGCGTATCGCAACAGTTCTACAAAATTTAAGTACACTCCAAATCGATCACATTATTTTAGTCGCAAACGGTTCTAACGATTCTACCATGCATGAAGTATTACAAATTGGCATCCCCAAATTACAAATTCTTTACTTTCACGAACGTCTAGGTATTGACATCCCCCGGGCTATCGGCGCAAAGGTAGCATTAGCATTAGGCAGCGATGTAGTGGCTTTTGTAGACGGTGACATGGTAGGGACATTTGCAGAAAACCTAACCGAACTGATAGACGGAATCTTAATCAAGCATTTAGATTTAGCGCTAACGAATTGCTATCCTGCACCACCACGACATATCGAACGTTATAATCCCACCTTTCAATGGAGGCTCAATCTAAATAAAGAACTTGGCTTAGATAAAAAGATTAATTTAGCAACCCCTTCGCACGGGCCCCATGCTGTCTCCCGGCGCTTCTTATCCACAATCCCAATCCGCGAATTGGCCATTCCACCTGTAACAATGGCTTTATCCAGAATGAATAAGCTAAAAATTGATGTAGCTACTACCATTCCCCATTATCAATTAGGATCATCCTTGAAAACTCATATCCATTGTGCAAAAATTATTGAAACAATTGTAGGCGACTGTTTAGAGGCAATCAGTGTCTTCCAAGATACACCTCGAACTCGCCAATGGCAAAACAAAACCTATACCGGCTATCATAATGAACGTCGCTTTGATGTATTAGATCATTTTTTAACCCCGTGAAATCAAGAAGAGCCCCTGCTTAACTAGACCGCATCCCAAGAAATAGACATTGAGAGAAAACGCCCCCTGTTGTAGGATAGAAACTACGACAGGGGGCGATTGCATGAAAAGGGAATATACGCACATCAAAATAATGGAACCAGAGATAATCGCCATGCGTGAGCAAGGCAAAACACGCCAGGAAATAGCAGATGCACTGGGGCTCACAAAGGTACAAATCAAAAATTGGGTTCGGCGTTATAACAGGAAACCGGAAGTTTGCATACCTAAAAAGCGGGGAAGACCGCGCACGTCACCATTCACAAAACAGCGTGAAATGGAGCTGCGCATTAAAGCATTGGAACGGGAAGTGGATTTGTA
>NZ_FOTS01000059.1 GCF_900114615.1 Pelosinus propionicus DSM 13327
TCCTATAAGTTCAAGATTAAATCCATTTTCGATAAAAATTTGATTAGGTGTTTTTCCGGTTAAATACTCTCGAACAGCTTTAACTTTAAAATCAGTATGATAGGATATGGAACGGTCAGATACTTTAATCACATTCGAATTTTTCAGTAATAGGCTTTGCTCTAAATTGTTGTACAAGATCTTGCTCATTATTATCCTCCGAAAGATTTAATACTATTGATTATAAACTCAAAAATACCCCTTGTATTGGACTTTTTCTAAAATGTCCAATACAAGGGGCTCAGTTCATTCTTTGCGTTAGAGGGTTTTTTGAATAGAGGCAGGATTTTTTTATTGTTTGGCGAAATGAATAATCGAAAGGGGGATGTATATGATTATCAACACGGTTGCAACACTGGCTTTATATTGTCCGCGTTGTGGAAAATTGCACATGCATGATATTTCAAGGTTCGACCTAAAGAATACGGCTGGCAAGAAGCTGTTTTGCAGTTGTGGTCAAATACAAGCCTCTATTACAAGTGTTGGAGAACGTCAGTGTTTATTGGATATTCCCTGCGTCTTGTGTCAGAGAAATCATGTGATTTGTCTTGATCATAATCGTTTTTGGCATGCAACCATGGATAAAATATATTGTGTGCAAGAGAATTTTGAATTAGGATTCATTGGAAATCGCCAGGTCATTTCTGAAACAATTGACAAATATAAAATCGAATTTGAAAAAATGTCTTTGGGTATGGATATCGATGAATATGATGATTATATTCAAAATCCTCAAGTGATGTTTGAAACATTAAACAAAATACATGATATTGCGGAAAAGGGAAAAGTGTATTGCCGTTGCGGTAGCAATGCCATTGGTGCTGAAGTATTACCGGAAGGTATTGAGTTAGAATGTGGGCAATGTGGTGGTTATCTCATGATTCCAGCGCAAAGTGAAAAAGATTTAGCGTATGTTGAAGGATTAGATTCCATTGAAATTATTCCTCCCCGGCGTTCACATCGTAAACATTAATAGTTGGCATCGAATCATCAATCATTGACTCATTGAAGCAGATATTTGGTTCCAATTAGCAATTCGTAAGACTTGGCATAAGCCGGGTCTTCTTTATTGCTTATTCATAGAACAATAGATTATTATAGGAAAAGGAGATGCTACAAAATGGATCGTGAACTTGCATTGGAATTTGTTCGTGTTACAGAAGCGGCTGCTATTGCTTCAGGACGCTGGATGGGAAAAGGTGAAAAGAATTTAGCAGATCAGGCAGCTGTTGATGCAATGAGAACTGCTTTTGATAGTGTTAACATCAATGGTAAAGTTGTTATCGGCGAGGGCGAAATGGATGAAGCTCCTATGCTTTATATTGGAGAAGCAGTGGGGGGCGGCGGTTTAGATGTAGATATTGCAGTTGATCCTCTTGAAGGAACGAACCTGATCGCAAAAGGTTTACCGGGTGCCATTGCTGTTTTGGCTATTGCTTCTCGCGGTGGATTACTACATGCGCCGGACATGTATATGGATAAAATTGTTGTTGGTCCAAAGGCGGCAGGGAAAGTTAATATTAATGCTTCGGTTACGGAAAATCTTAAGGTGGTAGCCAATGCTCTAGAGCGTAAGGTAGAAGATGTAACTGTAGTCATTTTAGATCGTCCTCGTCATGAAAGCATAATTGCCGAAGCACGTAAGGCTGGAGCGAGAATTAAGCTGATTACAGATGGTGATGTATCTCCTGCTATTAACGTATGTATTGAAGGTACAGGCGTTCATATGATGATTGGTATAGGCGGTGCACCGGAAGGTGTAATTGCTGCAGCGGCCGTCAAGTGTCTTGGCGGAGATATGCAAGGGATCTTGCGTCCTGAAAATGACCAAGAGATTGCGAGAGCTAAAACAATGGGGATTTCTGATGTCCATAAAGTTCTTACCCTTGATGATTTGGTGAAAGGCGACGATGCATTTTTCGCTGCAACAGCAATCACACAAGGCGATTTATTGAATGGTGTACGTTATTTTGGTGGCGGTGCCCGTACTCATTCCATTGTAATGCGTTATAAAACAGGTACGGTACGTTTTGTAGATGCAATTCACAAATTTGAGCGTAAATCAATGGCGATTAAACGCGCATAAGAAATAGTTAAGTTTACGTTAGGTAAGGATATAGTGAAGGCAAGTTTCCTAATTTTATATCCAATAGACTTGCCTTAGGGCAAGTCTATTGGCATAATAGGCAAAAAATGCATAAATACTTTCGCTGCTGCTTATGATATATTATGTGGAGAGAACATAGAAGATACGATGCTACTAGGTTTTAAAATAAAGCGGAGGCGATGCAGTGAATTTAATTTGGTTAAAAGAACAACCTAAGTTCTTATATACACTGGCTGCCCTATTTGGAATTGGAGCATTGGTGTTTGGGACAATGCATATTCCCAAAAGTGCACCGGAAGAAAAAGTAGAAGCAGTTCAAAACGTTAGTTCTGATCCTGAGCCCGCGCAAACGGTTCAGAAGCAGACGACACATACCGTAAAAGAAGGAGAAACATTAAGTACAATTGCTGAACAATATGGGATTGATATCGACACACTAGAAGGTGCCAATCCGGATCTAAAGGTTGATATTCATCCTGGAGACCAATTGGTGATCCTGCCGCAAAAAGGTGTATTGCATACTGCTGGTACAGGAGATACATTATGGTGGATTGCCAATGCCTATCATGTTGAGATCGCTGCAATATTACAGGCAAATGGCAAAGTGGATGAAGACTTATCTATTGGTGAGAGTCTATTTATCCCAGGTGGAAAGAAACCTAAAGAAACAGAACGATTATTGGCACGAGCGGAAACGTCAGTGTCTCGTTCCAGCAGTAACCGATTTAGTTGGCCGACAGAAGGAGAGTTAACTTCTGGGTTTGGGCACCGCTGGGGTAGGAATCACGATGGGATTGACTTGGCCAATGATGTTGGCACTCCTGTACGAGCTGCTCGTTCTGGGCGGGTAAGTTACTCGGGATGGTCTAGCGGATATGGTCGTGTGGTCATGATTGAGCATGAGCAAGGGTATACTACGGTTTACGGTCATTTAAGTGAATCTTTTGTATCGGAAGGACAATATGTTAAAGTTGGACAAAGTATAGCGGCTATGGGGAATACAGGATATTCTACAGGACCTCACTTACACTTTGAAGTGCGGAAAAATGGTACACCCATCAATCCGTATAATGTTCTGCCGTAATCAAGTCTAGTATCTGCTAATGTGAAATTAGCAGATCATAAAAGATAGCTAGGAGCAATATAAGATGCTCCTAGCTATCTTTTATATTTTCTTAATAAATTAGATGAAATAGTACGTCTGAAAGAGATAAATGAAGAAAAGTGCTTTTAAATTTCACAAAAGCATCAATTTAATACTTTTAAATTTTACCGAACTAAAGTATAATGTAAAACATAAGTTAATTTTATGGAGTGGGGGATTTATACATGAAGAAATTAGTTGCATTGGTATTATTACTTATGATGGCAGGTATGGCTTTGACAGGATGTGGCAGTGCCGATACCAAAGGGGCTGCAAAGAAGAAAATCGTAATCGGTTTAGATGATAGTTTTCCTCCGATGGGATTTCGAGATGAAAAGAACAATATCGTTGGTTTTGATATAGATATGGCAAAAGAAGCTGCAAAAAAACTTGACATGGAAGTAGAATTTAAGCCAATTGACTGGAGCAGCAAAGAAGCAGAATTAAATGCTAAACGGATTGACGCCTTATGGAATGGTATGAATATTACTGAAGAACGCAAAAAAAATGTATTATTTAGCGATCCCTATATGGAAAGTAAGCAATTGATTTTCGTACTTGCAGGTTCCCCTATAAAAAGTGCGGCTGACTTGAGCGGAAAAGTAGTAGCTGTACAGCAAGCCAGTATTGGTGAAGAAGAAGTTTTAAAAGATGTTCAATTAAAAAATTCTTTAAAAGATTTCAAAGTATATCCAGATTTTATTGCAGCTTTTATGGATCTTAACACAGGTAGAGTCGATGCGGTTGTTACAGATGAAATACTTGGCAGGTATTATATGTCGAAGGAAAAAGGCAAATACGTAGCCATTGAAAAGCCTATTGGTGAAGTCGGTACATATGGTATCGGATTTAGAAAAGAAGATACAGAACTTCGGGACAAAATGCAGAAAGTATTAAATGATATGAAGAAAGACGGAACTTCTGCTAAAATATCACAGAAATGGTTTGGTGCAGATATCGTTAAGTAACAATAGAAGGCTAATGGTTGATGCCATTAGCCTTCTGTATTTAACATCATCTATAATTGTCTATTCTCTCTAGCTTTTCTCTGTGGTCTCTACGCCTCTGTGGTTCTTTTTTATTTTTAGAGGATACTTAGATTTCTTACGGAATGACCCAGGGAGATATGATATAATAGAGGCTGTATTTTTAAAAGTCAAGAAAGAGGAGAAGATGAATGGAAAAAATAATCACCATGATGGGGCCTATGCTGGATGGGGTCTATGTAACACTACAGATGTTCTTTATTACCTTAGTGCTTTCATTGCCCTTAGGCTTGCTTTTGTCATTGGCTCGTATATCCAAATACAAACCGATTAGCTTTTTAGTAGAGACATACATCTGGTTGATGCGGGGGACACCCCTTATGCTCCAGCTCTTATTTGTATATTATGCATTACCCTTAGTTCCTTATATTGGTATTAAATTGCCGGATTTTTCGGCAGCTATTCTGGCATTTGTACTGAATTATGCAGCTTATTTTGCAGAAATCTTTCGTGGAGGAATCCAATCGATCGAACGGGGACAATATGAAGCAGGTAAAGTGCTAGGTATGACCTATGTGCAGACTATGAGACGAATCATACTTCCCCAAGTCTTAAAACGGGTAGTTCCGCCTATTAGTAATGAAACCATTACACTTGTGAAAGACACATCTCTCATCTATGTCCTTGCTATGAATGATTTACTTAGAACCGCTCGAACGATTGTACAGCGAGAGTTTGATATGACTCCTTTTGTCATTGCGGCTGTATTTTATTTGGCAATGACCTTAGTGTTAACATGGGTATTTAATAAATTGGAAGAACGTTATGCAGCATACGATGAGTAGGAGTGAGTTTTTATGAATATGTTACGTTTAAACAATATCCACAAAAAATTTAATCATCTTGAAGTATTAAAAGGTATTAGCCTTGAAGTCTCACAAGGTGAGGTTGTGGCGATTATTGGTCCTTCCGGTTCGGGAAAAAGTACTCTTCTTAGGTGTTTGAACCGATTGGAAGTCATTGACCAGGGAACGATTGAGATTGAAGGTGAAATTCTTGCCACCGAAGATACTGAGGGGAAATGCCAATACGTTTCAGAGCAGAAAGCTCGGGAAATTTGCTTTAAGATGGGTATGGTATTTCAACAGTTTAATTTGTTTCCTCACATGACGGTGATCGATAATATTATTGAAGCGCCGATGCTGGTAAAAGGAATCAAAAAAGACATAATTATTCCCGAAGCGGAAGAACTACTTAAAAAGGTAGGGTTGTTTGAAAAAAAGGATAGTTATCCATCTCGATTGTCGGGCGGGCAAAAGCAGCGAGTTGCGATTGCAAGAGCCCTAGCGATGAAGCCTGACATTATGCTGTTCGATGAACCCACATCTGCCCTTGATCCAGAGCTGACGGGCGAGGTATTAAAAGCTATGCGCCAGCTTGCTTTAGAACATATGACAATGATCGTTGTAACCCATGAAATGGCCTTTGCACGAGAAGTGGCGCAGCGTGTGATTTTTATGGATAATGGCGATATTGTGGAAGAAGGTACACCAGAACAAATCTTTAACAACCCTCAACAGCCCCGTACACAAGCATTTTTAAAGAGTATGCTGTAAAAAGAGTCATGATACAGGACTTGCATACTCAAAGATAAAAATAAGCTAGGGAAAAATTCCCTAGCTTATTTTTATTTAATTCCTTCTAGTTTTAGCCTATTTCCAGACTTTCATCTTTGACATTGGAACTATTCGTACACAGTTGTAGAAGCAAGATGCTGCCAATAACCAAAAGACCGCCTAAACTTTGAAGGAGTGTGAGGGCTTCTCCTAGTATTAGCACTGAGAGTAAGACTGTGAGGACGGGTTCAGCAGTGCTGATGATCGAAGCATTAGCTGCTCCTATTTTTGTAATGCCAGCAAAAAATCCTAAAATACCCAAAATAGTTCCAAAAACAGCTGTTCCTGCTAACGCCAGCCAGCCTTGGAGGGGAAGCGTTGTCAGTAGAAGCTGACCCGTGGTAATGCTGTAAGCCGCGAAGGCAAGGGCTGCAGCAGAAGATACATAGGTGGTAGCAACTAATGCATGAACATCTTTTAGCACTCGATTACCAATGAGAATATAACAAGAATATACAATGGCACTGCTTAAGCCCAGCAGGATGCCTACTTGGCTAAGTCCTGTAAATGAGACGCCTAAAATAAAAAAAAGACCTAGTAAACAAATAGCAAGAGAGGCACCTTTTTGCCAGCTAAATTCTTCATCGCCAATTAGGAAAGAAAGAATGCTCACGATCGTAGGATAGGTAAAAAGCAGCATTTCAGATAAGGAAGCAGGCAGATACTGTAAGGAAGCTGCAAATGCTAAAGACATGGTGCCGTAGCCCAGCGCTCCCATAAGACAAAGCTTAACTGCGGTTTTGGTTGGAATACGAGGTGAAATCTTTAAAAAACGTAATAATATCCATAGGCACAAGGATGCCAAAAAAAAGCGCATGGTGAGTATAGTAAGGGTATTAGCACCTGCACCATATGCAAGTTTGATAAAAATTGCCAAAGTGCTAAAGCCCGCAGCTGATGATAGGACTAATAAAGCACCTAAATGTTGTTGACGCAGTGGAATCATCTCCTTTGTTCTGTAGTATATTCCTTCTTATAAAAGTAATTTCCTGCGAGTTTGATAAAAGAGTTGATAGAGAAGTTTTTGTTTTGCTACATTCTATTCTGTCTCATACAAAAATTGAGTATTTTAAATTTATGATTAAATACAAATGCGAATAGGATGATCCTATAAAAATGGTAATACTTATAGTTGGTAGATTGATTGAATGTATGATATAATAAGTACATAATGATACACAGGAGAGTTATGCGTGTTGAAGCGTACACGGATAGTTTTCGAGTCATTATCATGCAATGTTGAAATCGGGGGCGTAATGGTTTCGACAGGGGTTGTTGTGGCATGGGTAGCGAGCCGGGATTCCATCAGCCCGCAATACGGTGGAAAAACAATAATTGAAAACAACGAATACGCTTTAGCAGCTTAATGCTAACGTTCTACCGTCTCCCCTCCTGCGGAGAAGGATAGGACGTCACGATGCAGGATACCTGAGGTCTAATTCTCCGCGGACCGACTGGGAAATTTTAAAGAGATAGCACCAACGAAGCTCGTCTGTAAGCGTCAATGGAGCGAATGTTAAAGTACAGAATGCGCTCGGAGAAGCCCATGTAGTAATGCCTTTGGACAGGAGTTCGATTCTCCTCGCCTCCACCAAATGAATATTCCCTCCACCTAATATAGATTGTGACTAGAACCATAAAATGGCCTATTGGTCACGTTATGCTTCCATTTTAACTTGGTCATTTTATCCTTCCTTTAAAGCGATAAAGAGAGTGGAGATTTTATACTTGAGAATATAGTTACAAAGTAAAGATAAAAGAGTGAGAGTTTAGGTCTTAGTTGACCTAAACTCTCATTCTTTTATCAATTTTTAATATTAATCTTTATCAAAGTATTAATGTCATAAAGTTAGCAAGAATGAAAAACACTATAATAAATAAAATTATACTATATTGAATAAATTCATGCATGTGATATAATTATAGTAGAGGTGATGTCATGGCTAAATATGAGAACTCCATACATACTGAAGTTAAGTCATGTATCGCTCGAAAAGGTTGGACATTAACTTCTGTTGTGAAAAGAATGAATGAGGACAGACCATTAAATCAACAGACTACTGTACAAAATATTTCAAACAAACTAACAAGAGGAACAATTAAATATTCTGAGGTTTTAGAAATTGCTCAGATAATTGGCTTTGAGATACAATGGAAATAATGTACAAGGAAGGCATGGTCCTAATGACACATTATAATTGCGTATTAGAAAATATCCTTTCAAAATATACTGATTTAGAATTAAAACAAATCTGCAAGACTTTAAATAAAACATATAATCTTTATGATTCAGAAGAAAAGTTATGGAATAATTTAAAATTTGTGTTGGGCAATACTACATCAGAGGAATTATCGTATTTGCGCACAGAAGTAGTGGCGAATAAAGTAATTAACGACTTGATTTTTAGATACTATCACTGTGAACGTGTTTTAAAATATTATTTTATGAAGAATCTTCTGAAGCTGAAAAATAATATTGTAGCATTTGAAATGAACGTAGGGGATAGTCGGGTTGATATCTGTCGTATAAACGGACATTCTTATGCATATGAAATTAAAACAGAGTATGATGTATTTGAAAGGTTAGATACCCAAATTGCAGACTACTCTCAAGTATTTGATAAAGTATATTTGATAGTCCATAAAAATATGGAGAAAGAAGCATTAAAACACATTCCGGATCACTGTGGACTAATAACGTACCGAGCTGAAAAAGATGAAGTAAAGTTTAAGTATGCAAGAAAAGCAATTTGTAATAATGTGGATGGCAATTATTTGGTCAAATCGCTATCCAGTGCAGATTCTGCAATGTTATTAAAATTAATTGGTGAAAAAAAAATTCCTACACTAAAAAGTGAAAGAATGGAATTAATTTATAATAAATATAATGAGCAACAATTAAAAATTGCATATAGAAAGTTACTCAAAAGTAAATATCAGATTAGATGGAGGTTTGTATCGGAAAATTTTGAGAAAATTATTCCAATAGATATACAAAGCTTTTTTAGTAGTAATCTTAGTCCCAAATTAGCATACCATAAATAATGACGCACAGTACTGTGCGTCATTATCGTTTTAAGGTTGCTTTTCATGCATAGTATAAATATAATGCAACATTGAAATTGATTTCCAAATGCCTTGATTTTTTCCATTTTTAGCTCCGAGAGTGATATTATAGATATCTTTACAACCGGGACATTTTTCATGATGCGTATCGTCGAACTCTTCCCAGTATGGAGATTGAATGATGGAGGGAGCTATATAATCTGTAAATTCAGAGAGCAATGGTTGTCTGCCCTTAAAAGCAATAAAAAAATTATTATCATATGAATAGTATATTCCGGCAGGGCTTATTGTTCCACCCGTAGATGGTAGAGAGGCATTAATACAAGCATAATCCCCAAAACCATCAAATTTTTTCATCACTGGTAGATTATACATTTCTCTTAAGCTGTTATCTATTTCAGCTATTGGCTCTTTATCAACCATATGGACATTAAACAGTGTATCGGGTCTATTAGCATTAAGTATTATAGATTTTAATTTTATATTTTCTTTGAATTTGGCTATTGTTTGATATAAACGTTTAAAAACTGGACTAGTATGTGGTGCTGCGTCGATATCTAATATAACAAAATCATCAGCAATTATATAATCTTTTAGTTTATCAAATACCGAATCAAATTCCTGAGCCTTGAATCTAAACGCTAAATGAGGATAATTATGTCGCAGGGTGTTGATATCGTTGATTAGCTGCGTAATGTTGTATGAATCCGGAAGATATGAAATTGCAGGTATAACTCTATTGTTAAGGTGTTTAAGTCTTAATAATTCATTTACTCCAAAATGTTCTTGCCGATTTACCTTTGTTAAATATTCTCTGATTGACTCTGTCGTACTACGCAATTTTGTTGATTTGTAAATATCTACAATAATTTTATAGTTTCCTGATTGAACTAAAATTTCTTCTAGCTCTTCAAAAAAATCTTTTTTCATATTACTGCGGGTTTTTTCTTGAATTATTTCAATCATTGGCACAATATTGTTATCAAAAACACTTATGTTACTAAGAATTTTTAATACGGAAACTTCGATAGTTCTATTTTTCATAACTGGTATATACAATCAAGACCCCACCTTTTATAGATTTTGGGCTGTATTGTCTAAATAAGCTGCTAACCCATCAAGACCAGGATATATGAAAGAACGGTTAATACCATATCGGTCTAAAGTTTTCATGAATTGTGATTTACATTCCTTTTTGATTATTAAACATTGAACATTACATTTAGATCCAGATATCTCGGTTTCATTCAATGGCAAGGTTGGGTTCTTATGTACTGTAAAAACCCCTTTTTGTGCGATTACGCGTCCGTCAATGTAAGATGGAGCATAAAGAACAATTTCGTCAGCTATAGATAATGGATCATCACTATCCTCTGCGTTAGAATTGAATTGTCCTCGATCGGTTATATATACTACAGAGTCATGATCTATGCCACCTTCTACCGCAAAATATGCAGCAATAAGCGGATTTTCTGTCCAGTCAAGAAAACGTGTAGGAATCCCAAAATGTTGTCCGATAGTCCACCTATCCCAAGATTTTGTTTCTCTTAAGTCCATGTATGGCACAGACATTTTTATAAAACTAACTATTGTTCTCTCTTCTAAATCCTGTAAATTTTCTATTAATTCTGTGCGTTTAGATGAGAAATTTCTTGTGTAAATGTCTCTCCCGATTTTTGGAATTAAGCTGAAATTTACATTATTAACTCCACGAAATATAGAGTTTTTGGTACAATTTGTTTCGATATAATTATGAAATTCTGCAAATGAATAAATAATATTTTTTATCATAAGAATATACCCTCATAACTATTTTGTTTTTGTAGAAGCCAATGTGAGATATTATTAGATAAATATAGTCCGTTATGCTTCGTGTAAAACTCGATTACATTATGGTACATGTTTATGAATCTAATAAGATTTTAGAATCTAATTTTACGACAAGACCTATTATTATTTTACATCAATTACCTATTAATATAAATACTATTAGGTAAAAATAATAAAAATATAAAAAAAATTACTAATATGGAGAAATTTTTCTCTTCATGTAATGTCCAAAATAACAAAAAATCTTTAAATATTAACTTTCAAACAAAATACACATTGTGTACCAGGAATAGGATAAGAATAATTTTTGGTGAAAATATTACCATTTCGTATAAAAACCAACCCGCATCCCGAGCGTAGAACAAGATATCCCCCATAATCTCTTGTAAGATTGCAAATAGATTTTAAGCCGCGGCCACCTCCAGTTCTTAATCTACCGCTTATTCCAGAAATAGCTTGGGATAATATGTGAGCCTCATCGATTAAAGAGAATTCGGGGTATTTTCTGATCAAGTGATTACGAATACCAATGCCATAATCCCCAACGGACATAATAACATTTGTTTTATTATCAAAATCCCAATATTTTTGCAATACAAAATAACCTTCACCATTGCCTTCAAGCTTACTATGTTCTACGCTATTGCTGCACAATTCATTGATTGCTTCAAAAGAGAGCTGGCGATACATGGATTGTAACTTGTCGGGAAACCAGTGCTCAAAATTATCATAAAACCAATCGCCGAGCTTGTTGATTTGCATCAAAGAATCTACTCTCGTTAGTTCGAGTAAGTTCTTAGAAAGTGGATTTTTACTAAATTCAATAGAGTTGCCTTTAGAAGTGGCAACTTCATAGTCGAAAAAATTAACTCGACGCAGATAGCCATCTATTTGAGGTGTTAAATTATCAAGTACAACCCCAGAGCTAGAATGCGTTTTTATTTTTCTGCACAGCATAAATAGCATTACAATGGCTTGAGGATTGAGTGAGCTTATATTACACATATCTAATGTGCAGATATTTCCGGCTTCGATACGATCAGAAGTGTGCCATAATATATCAATTTCACGCCAATCACTTAAGTTGGTTACTGTTATTGTATTATTTCCGAGGCTATAGTTTGGTGTTTTATTATGCAAAGCATTCACTCCCAAAACCTTTATAATAAGTACTACTTCATAAAAATAATAAGTCCTGCACTAATTGACAAATATGGGAACATAATATAATCTATAAATAGGACTTGTATTAAATTTATCCAAAGGGTAGGTAGCTATGATTAGAAAGCTTGAGTTAAACGAAATAGCATGTGAATTAGGTTTGTCAGGAAAAACATTAGCTACTCGTCCAGTTGGGGAGCAATTTTATCTTTTAGCACTGAAGAGGTTAGATAAAATTAATGTTGGTGATGTGATTGAAGTAAGCCTTGCTGGAATACAGGCTACTGATACATCATTTTTAGATGAGTTTGTGTTGGGGTTTCAGCGTTTAATTTTAGATAGCTATCCTGATTCTATGATATTTGTATCAAATGTGGATATATGGGTTTTCGAAAACTTGACCAGACTGATTAAGTCTTGGGAAGTTGATGGACTACGCATTCCTGTTTTATGTTTTCATAATGATAAATACGAAATAGTTGGCAAAATGGAAGCCAATTTACTTGAGGCTTTTGACGTATGCTTGATAAACAAAGAGGTAACTGCGAGGCAGTTATCTGAAACTAAGAATTTAGTATTAAGTACTGCAAGTACAAGGCTTAGAAAACTATATGAGTTTAGGGTTATCTATAGACGAGAAGTAATTGATAGTTTCGGAAAACAGTATGTATATACACTACCGAGATAAAGAATAATATTTTGCCAGGTAGAGGAATCGTTGAAGTTAGTATATTGGTCGTACAAATTCTTACTAACTGGCGGAATTATATATTTAGGTGTTGGATGAAATTTATACAAGGCATTGTATGTATAGTAAATACTAGAAAAGATATGTAGAAATTTAACATGTAAAACGGGGAAAAAAGCTAACGATACATTATATCAAGTTATAAATTAATTATTTGTGGGTATGAGTTGGATAAAAACTATACAAACCATTGCCGCATAAAAATTTTTAGATTAGCAAAATCTTTTACTATAGAAATACTATTGTGGGGGTATATATGGACAACTTTACTGAATTGCTTTCTAGCCGAAGTCGATTGTTCCATTTGAAGCCCATTAATGTTGAGACATATCTTTCAGAGAGCTTGAGCAGTTACATTGCTCGTTTAGCAGAAGCTCATTGTATGACTACTGGTGAATTAATTGCTAAAGAAATGACACCAATACTGAAAAAACCATACTTAACCAACATTGCTGCGAATGGTGGAACGCGCTTTTACGAAAATGCCTCAATGTTGAATGGAATTGGAAATGCCGCACGGGATTTTGTAGAGGCTTTGGAAGAGCTTACGTTATGTTCAGATCTGCATCACCTTACAATGATGCCGCTGTCCAATGTAATACCTGACAGGAACTTGTGTCGGAATAAAAAGGCTTGGTGCCCATTTTGTCTTAAGGAATGGAAAGATAATAATCAAACCATATATGAACCTCTTTTGTGGTCACTTCAAGCTGTTTCCGTTTGCATAGATCATGGTGCATTATTGCAGGAATATTGTCGAAGTTGCAACCAAACGATGCCTATATTAGAGCGCCGTTCAAAACCAGGGCATTGTTCAAAATGTGGATGCTGGTTGGGGACAACCGTATCAGACGTTTCAATAATAAACAGTGATGAGTTATGTTATAAAATTGCACAAGAAATTGCTAAAACAATTGCAGAATTTCCGACCATATCAATAGATATAAAGCCAAATGCCATCAGCAACTTTATTGAATCATGTATTAATCATACTACTGGAGGTAATATAGCGGAATATTCCAGAATTCTATGCAAGCCCAAACCAACTGTATGGGGATGGGTAAAAGGAAAGAATCTGCCGCCGATTGAATCATTAGCACATATTTGCAAGATTTCAGGAGTATCAGTAATGGATTTATTCTCAAGAGAGCCTCTTGTATTTAAAGAAGTTTTCGTAAACCGTCCTTCTTCAGACGAAAATCAAAAACAGGAAAGAAGAAAACTAGATAAAGAGTTTCTTCAGCAGCAATTAAATGATATTTTATCAGATGTAGAAAATACACCTTTATCACTAAAGGAAACTGCGCGTAGGCTCGACGTGGATACTAAAATTCTTAAATCATATTATCCTGAATTATGTGAAGTGATAATTCAAAAGAATAGAGACTATCAAAGACAACAGGCTGAGGAAAGATTAGACCTTGCGAAAAAGGAAATTACTCAAACCGTATTAGGGCGGCTTTAAGAAGAAAAAATATTCAAAGTGTGTGGAAAGCCTTGGTATCTACTAATTAATAGGAAGTGGAAGCGTGTTTGATAAGATAGGGTTTGATCTATGGTGCCATGAGTTAAGGATACCAGAACGAACAAAAGCCTTTATTGAGAATATCCGAAACTCAAATCCAGTGAAGAGGGTTACATCAAATGCTTCCAACGTAAGTGGAAGGTATTGCAGCCGGAAAATGGGAGTAACGATTCAATTCGAAAGCCATCGTGTTGAGTTACCGATTGTACTTGAACTGGAGCAGAATAAAAGTGTTCTGGAATATTATGATCAGCCGACTAGAATTAAACTAAATTATAAATCTCTCAAAGGTAAAAATGTTGGCATCTTATATACACCAGATTTTTTTGTAATTCGATCTGATTCAGCTGGATTTGAAGAGTGTAAGACAGAAGAAGAATTAGTGAAATTATCTATTGAGCAGCCTAATCGATACTCGAAAGGCCAAGATGGAAACTGGCACTGTCTGCCGGCAGAATCCTTTGCTATGCAGTATGGTTTATATTTCAAAGTAAGATCTTCGCAAGAAATAAATTGGGTCTATCAGCGCAACTTGATATTTCTTGGAGATTATCTTCGTGAAGTCCATGAAGTTAATGAGGTTGCTCGGCTTGCTATTTATTCAGCAGTGCATGCCGAACGAGGAATTTCGTTAGCTAATCTTATTAAGTATAGCAACAAATTTACTGCTGACGACATCTTTGCTTTGATTGTTGCAGGTGACATATATGTTGATCTATATGATGAAGTTTTAGCTGAAGCAGATAAAATAACTATTTACGCTAACAGTGATACCGCTAGAATTCATATAAAAGCAAATGAGCAAAGCGTAGTGCCACGTGAGTCTATAGGTTTAAATATTATAAAAGTTGAGGCAGGGGAAGTATTTGAATGGGATGGAATACTATGGACTATATTAAATGCAGGTATTTCTTCCTTGACTCTCCAATCTGATGAAGGCAAAATAATAATTCTTTCAGGCGATAATTTGAAAGACTTAATCCAGTCAGGTCAAATAAAACGTCATGAACAAACAGAAAAAGCTTCACTATGCTCGGAAGTACGTATGCTGTTACAAGGTGCAAGTAGTAATGACATGAAAGTTGCTAACCAAAGATGTGAAATCGTGGAAAAGTATTTAGCAGGGTGTAAAGATAGCTTAGGGATACCGGGGCGTACTGTTCGCAGGTGGGTGGCAAATTATCGCAAAGGCATGGAAGTGTGGAATTGTGGATATGCTGGTCTCTTACCAAAAACTAAAAATAGAGGCAACAGAAATAGTAAATTACCGGACAATACTATAGAATTGATAAAAGAAACAGTTGAGCAAGACTATGAAACTAAAAAGCAAAAAACAAAATATATTTCCTACAGTGGCCTTGTTAATAAGTGTTTAGAAGGCGGAATAGTGGCTCCCAGTTATAAAACATTTTTAAAAGCGATAAAGAGTAGACCCGTTTATGAACAGACCCTGAAAAGACAAGGGAGGCGAGCCGCATATAAACATGAGTCATTTTATATGGAACTAGAAGTAAAAACACCGCGTCATGGGGATCGTCCTTTTGAAATTTGTCATATTGATCATACCGAATTGGATATTGAACTGGTAAGTTCTCGCACCGGTAAAAATTATGGACGCCCTTGGGCAACATTTCTTATGGACGCGTACTCAAGACGTATCCTCGCTATTTATTTGACTTATGATGCACCAAGTTATAGGTCATGTATGATGGTAATCAGAGAATGTGTTAGGTTGCATTTAAGAATGCCGCAGACTATTGTTGTTGATGGCGGAAAAGAATTTCATAGTACATATTTCGAGACTCTTTTGGCTCGTTTTGAAGTTAATAAGAAAACCAGGCCACCAGCCAAGGCAAGGTTTGGCTCAGTTTGTGAACGCTTATTTGGAACAGCAAATACAGAATTTGTACATAATTTAACGGGAAATACACAAATAACAAAAAATGTTCGCCAAGTCACTAAATCCGTCAATCCAAAAGGTCAAGCTATTTGGACGTTAGCTACATTTTACGATAGGATTTGTGAATGGGCATATGAATTTTATGATACTGTAGAACATCCAGCATTAGGACAATCCCCCCGTGAAGCTTTTGAAGCTGCGTTACTTACTAGTGGAAAGAGACTTAATACCATGATTCTTTATGATGAAGAGTTTAGAATCTACACATTGCCAACAACTAGTAAGGGATCAGCAAAAGTTGATCCAGGTCGTGGTGTGAAAATTAAATATATATATTATTGGGCAGATGCATTCCGTGATCCAGAAATTGAGAAAAAACAAGTTAACATCCGATATGATCCTTTTGATGCAGGTATCGCATATGCTTATGTAAAAGGACAGTGGGTTGTCTGTACATCAGAATACTATATAGTATTCAAGGACCGGACGGAAAAAGAAATTAGAATAGCAACGGAAGAGATTCGTAAACAAAAGAATGTTCATGGAAAAAACTTTACTATTACAGCAGGAAATATTGCTAAGTTTTTAGCTCCAGTTGAAGAGCAAGAAAGCCAGCTTTTACAGAATAAGAAAGACTTGGAGACTAGACAAGTACTGGAAGTTATTAATGGAGGATTGGGTAAAAAATCTTTGCCTAATGATGATATCAAAGATGATAAATCTGAATTTATCCCATTTTTGCATGATTTAAAAAAAATTGATGTGTACGAGGAGTATTAATATGGTAAAGGAAGAAAATTTTCCACAATCGCTTCTTGAGCAATCTATCAGTGATCGCCTCGCATACTTTGAAGGAATTACAATTGCTCATCCCAAATTACAAGAGGCTCATCAGAAACTTATGACAAGTATTATGGAGCCTTGTGGGTCGTCAATAATATTAGTGTATGGGCCAAGTGGTGTAGGTAAATCAACTCTCTGTCAAAAGAGTATCCAGAAGATCATTGAGTCGTCAAAAGAAAAAATAGTTGAAGATCCGGGACATGTACCTGTAGTGAATACTGAGATTGTTGTTCCAAGCTTTGGAAAATTTGATTGGCGAGATTATTATATTAGATGTCTTCAGATGCTGAAAGATCCAGTATGCGAAAGAAGAAATATAAATTTATTTGATTACCCTACTATACCCAAAGAGCGTCGTAGCGAAGCTGAACTTCGAAGGACACTTGAAAATAGTTGTATATATCGAGGTCCCAAAGCATTTCTAATTGATGAAGCGCAACATTTGTCAATGATAGCTAGCGGAAGGAAGCTGGGCGATCAGATTAACTATATAAAATCCCTAGCCAGCACTACAAAAGTTGTTCATGTATTATTTGGTACATATGAATTGCTCCCCTTTCGAAACTTAAGTGGACAACTTAGTCGTCGTAATATTGATGTACATTTCTCACGGTATCGAGCAGATGTTTCTAGTGAGGCTAAAGACTTTTTCCAAGTGGTATATACATTTCAGAAAAAAATGCCACTTCTGGAAGAACCAAACCTGGTTGGTCATTGGCAATACCTGTATGAACGTTCCGTAGGTTGCGTAGGTACGTTGAAGCTATGGTTAAATAAGGCTTTGCAAATGGCATTAAAAGAAGGTGCAACAACGGTCACGCTAAAGCATCTAGAAGATAGATGTTTGTCAGTAGCTCAGTGTGACAAAATGATCTCCGATATATTGGAGGGGGAAACTAAATTAATAGAACTAGAGGAAAATCGTGATCGATTATTAATGATGCTTGGATTGAACAATACTAAAGGTGCCAATCTTGAAGAAAATAAACGTAGAACTAATAAACGGGATGTTGGGCTTCGTAGTCCTGTGAGAGACATAGTTGGACGTTAGAAAAAACCTGTATTAAACAGGTTTTCGGCAGTAATTTGGAGAATGAAATAAAGTATATATTTGAACTGTAAACAAGAAAGGTTCACATATTTTTATAATGGAGGCAAGGGATGAAGTCATCTCTTGTAAAGAGATGCAACTGTCTTGGAGGTAATTTTATGGGAAGGGTCTTAGAATTTTCAAGAAAAGAAAAAGTAAAAACTACTGAAAATGTTATATTTGATGCGTCTATGATTTATGATATCGGTTGGCGAGATGATGAATGCATTAATGTACTGGAATTAAAAGAAGTCTTACGCAAAGTTCCTAATGACTATCTTGTAGTTTTTGATACTGGGGATGAACATTGCTGGTTTGATGTTTGCAGGGCTTCAACTCATCCAGGAGATAAATATAGTTACTTACTCTTAGCGGTAGCGGATTCTGCTAGGTGTGATGTTGATTTAAAGACCATTCTGACAAAAACTGTAGAATCTATATTGGAAATGAATAAAATGGAAGGTTTTGAGCTTAGTGCAGATGCACTTAAGATTCTGGATATGGTCAAGGATGAAGGGATTGAAGCTCAAACATTAAAAGATATAATACAATTTAAAAAAGTTGCACATGAAAAGAACATAGAACTTTCATTTGAAAGCTGTTGTGATGTTGTGACAGAAACAACAGCTTTTATCACACCTTCTTATGAAGCTTGTTCTAGGGAAAGTTGCCCCAATTATGCAAGCTGTAAACGTTACTTATTGTTTTTTTATCTAAAATATAAAGATATGTTGAAGGGGCAAACTTTTATTTCTCCCAAGGGTACTTTAGAGGATTTACGAAAATGTAAAAAGCTAATCAGGATAGAGGAAATGTTATGATTAGTTTTTTAGAAAGTTGTTGATCTAAAAAGACCATAAGTCCGAGTTATTTCGATTGATTTGATTAGTATCGTTAAGAGAGGTGATATTATGCGCACTGTTGATAGGATTTTGGCGACTTCAGACATTCACGGCGAAAACAAAAAACTTCTTAAATTACTCAAAACGGCGGCATATGAGCCAGATGAGGATTTATTAGTAGTCTGCGGTGATTTAATTGACCGTGGGGAAGAAAATTTGGATACTTTGGCAACTTGTATTACTTTACAGAAACAAGGTGCTGTTCTACTAAAAGGAAATCATGAACAATTCTTAGAGCAAGCATTGAAAGAAATGATACGGGACGGCGTTTGGCATAGCCCTTCATCTGAAAATATTGGATTATGGATTGGCTCTAACGGTGGAGCAAGCACATACCAGGAAATAAAAGATTTATCTACAAGCCGGCTAATTGAAATTTTAAAGTTCATTCAAAGTCTGCCAAGTTATTTCACGACAGGGGACTTTATATTTAGCCATGCAGGGGCTAACACACGTAAACCTATTGAAAAAAATATTGAGGAGGATTTTGTATGGATGGAGGATAATTTTCCTTACTGTCCTGCTTACAAAAATAAAGTAATGATATTTGGACATGTTCCCACATGGCTGCTTCATCAATGCAATGCAAAAAGAAAAAAAGAACGAAAAGACACCAAAATTTGGTTCGATACTACATGGAAAGATAAGATTGGGATTGATTGTGGAGGCGTGTTTGGTGGACGTTTGGCGGCAATAGAATTGCCATCCTATAAAGAGTTTTATGAATAGTTTTAACTATAACAAATTATAGGGATTTTATGTAATTTGAGTGCAAAAAGGAGTAGCGGCTCTGGTGTACCTTTAGGAATTCATAATATTAGTTTTTCGTCTGCAATTATAGAACAAGATACTTTAAATTAGCAAGTGGAGAATCCCTTTCATGGTTCTAGGTTTGAAGCGTGGATTATCCCCCAAAATTGTGATACTTTAAAAAAATAATATAACTATTGAAGAAGGAGTGTAATTGCGATGGCTAAAGACCCCGAATCTCGCGAGTGGAAGATTGACAAATATATTTCTAAGTGTATAGCAATAGACCCTGACAAAGAGCCGCCAACGTATGAAGAGGCCGGTAAAATTATCGATTATTGGGACAATATGAATAGACATATAACATATCCGGCAGCAGGTCTACGATGGAATCAAATTGAATGGCAAAGGGCAAGAAATGTCGATCAATATATTAAACAATATTATCCGAACGCGATCGAAATAAAACCATTTTATGGTGATAGTAGATTAATTAAAAAGGTAACTTTGTTAAGCGGAAAAGAAGAGGTTATTGGGTACAATTCAGTAACTGGTGAGGTTGAAGAAATTGATATTAATAATGCAGATAAGTTAAAGAAAATACTTTTGAGACTTGACGAGCCTATTAATCAAATGTCGAAATTTAAACCAGTTCTCGATACATGAAAACCCCATAAAATACTTTCAGCAATAAGAGGAGTAATAAATATAGCAAATAAATGGACTGATGAAGCGAAACACAGGAACAGAAAATTGACATAAGAGATCTATTGTTGACCTTATTTTGAAATACTCACTGTTTGAAACGATACGCAGGAGATTTTTGCCGGATCACGTCTAGCGGCAAGATCGATGAGTGCGATGTAAAATTTTAGCAGGAATTAGCGGTCTGGAGAGAGAAAATATCCATAACTTACTTTTTGAGTAAGTTATGGATATTTTACTAAAGGGCTTTTTATCGGACGTTGGCCCAACACTCTGCAATTGCATGTACCTGAACAAGATATGACATACACTTGCTTTACCAGTAACTTAAAGAGAAAGATGCACTAGGTTAAATCAACAGATAGTGTACAGATCTAGATATGGGTTTATTCAAAGTAACAATTAACAGTAAAGCAATATATTGTATGAAGTAACGGTAACTAATTTAACAAAGGGTTTCACTAGCAAAACCGCAAAATAGATTATTATAAGATCAAGAATTAGCCTTACAAATATAAGGAGATTATATAATGGAAAATAGTATGAGGCGAGCTATAACACAATTAAGATTCAACGACAATAATGTAAATGTGATCTATCGTACATGAGTTAATGGATAGGGTCATTAATATTTATAATTAGGGGCGATTTTATGATTAATGAGGTTTCCTTCATACATCTGTCAGATATTCATTTTAATAAGTATAGTGGAGATGTGTATGATGTAGATTCAAATTTAAGAAATGAAATTATAAGAGATATTAATTTAAATGCCAAAACTGTCTTGAAAGATGTAAAGGGGATTTTAGTTTGCGGGGATATTGCTTTTAGTGGACAAGAACAAGAATATAAAACAGCACAAACATTTTTAAAGGAAATATGTAGTGTATTAGAAATACCAGAAACATCTGTTTTTTGTGTACCCGGTAATCACGATGTTGACCAAAATATACCTAAAAGAAGTACGGGTTTAGGATTAATACAAGCTGATATTGAAAATGCAAAAACTTCAGTAGAAATAGATAATAAACTAAGTCAATATTTACGAGATCCTTTATGTGAAGAACTTATATTTGGCCATATAAATACATATAATACTAAATTTGCTGGACAATATGGATGTAATATTAATACGAAAAATCCTGTTTGGCAACAAGAGGTCACTTTAAATGATAATTCCGTTTTGTGTATTCACGGAATGAACTCTACTATTATTTCAAGTGCAGCTGATCATTTAGATAAAACCAAAGAGCGGCTTATGATAATTGGTGAATATCAGTTGCCTAAAAGAAGAGATGGCATGATTTATTTAACGCTTTGTCATCATCCACCTGAATGCTGGAAAGATCCAGATAACACTCTAAAAAATAAATTTGATAAAAGAGTTTCCATACAGTTATATGGTCATAAGCATATTCAAGATATTAGCCAAAATGGAAATGCTCTCATTATTGGCTGCGGTGCAACACAACCTATCAGAAGCAGTGACGATTGGCTCCCAACATATAATTGGATATCGCTTAGTATAGATTCTTCAAAAGCGGAGCGCTTATTAAATATAAAAGTTTTTCCTAGAATACTAGACGAAATTGGTGATCAATTTATCGCAGATTCTCATAGTTGTGGTTTAGGAAACTGTCTGGAATATTCTCTCAAAATTGATGATGCTAGAGTTGAATCAGATGTAAAGGTAGAAGAAACTATTGAAGAAAAATTCCCCCAAAACGCAATAAAAATGAATGAAAATATTGATTTACCTGGTAAAAATATAGATATAAAAACATTAGTTTATCGCTTTTTGAATCTTCCTTTTTTATGCAGAACCCAAATCTTATCAAAGTTAAATCTAATAGATGAAAAAGATGAAGGAATAAATCACGTTAATCTTTTAGAAAAGATAATCACAAGAGCGAAAGAACGCAATTATTTAGATGATCTTTGGCTAGAAATTGAGCGTTATTAAAAAAATGATAAGGAGATTGAAAATGAATAAGAATTTTGCAGAATGGTATAGAAAAATCGATATTGAACCTAATAATGCTCAGCTAGAGTGCAGGTGGAAAGGTATTAAGGAATTTATTAGCGATTGTCAACCAAATGATATTTTTGAATTAGTAAAGTTATTTTATAATTTATCTACAGCAAAAAAGTTTTGTGAAGATTTTGCAGATTTTTTTACCAAGACAGATAGCGCTTTCCAAAGAAACCGTCAGAATGAATTAGTTGTGTTAGCCGGGGTAACTTTGATGGAAATAATAGATCAAGAATCAGATTTAGCAGATTTAGCAATGTTAGCTACAATAAGCATGAATTTCCAAAATAGACGTGGTGCTATAGCGGACATTTACCAACAAATTTTACAAAAATTCAGTGAAAATACAGCTTCTTTACGGGAGGATATTCCAGACACATCAATAGGTAGTTCAAATATTCCTTCAGGCAAATCACTGCTTTTAAGTATTAGTTCTCAAAATGTAGCATGGGATGAAAATATAAGAAAAAGCTTAAGTGACTATGTTACCTCTTTAAACAAATTTATTGTGCAATTTGTTCAAAAGCATAATGAAAATCTTAATCACATAAATATATACACGGAAGACTCGAGAATTCTGTGGTGGATGGTTGGGGGATGGAGCAATGATTTTAATCTTCCGTTTAAAGATTTTTCTATCGCTGATGCTTCAATTATTGCCGGTAAAGAGCTAGCTGATAATATTAATAATTTACCAGGTCCCTATTCATCAAGGCCTGTTTTATGTAAGGTATTAAATTCGTGCAAGAAAACTAAAGATCCACAACAAAATGATTTTGTTAACTTAATTGATAAATTGGACAAGGAGTGGAAGAAACAAACAATAGAAGAATATCCTTGTGGCAGTACTAGAGAAATTACTCCTATATTAACTGCATTATCAAAATCCATTGAGGTAGATGAGGTAAGGGGATGGATTTCTAGCTATAATAAAGCAACTAGCTTAGAAGCTGATAAAATTAAAATTTCCCCAGAAGAACTAGCCTATCAAACATATTTAGAATGCTTAACTATTAAATGTTTAAAGTATATTGAGGGATAAAAATATGGATAATAATGACGATTTAGAACTTGAGGAAAATGATAAAGTAATAGATATAGATCAGATTAAAGATGAAAACGTTAAAGACGTTATTTATGAATTACCTTTTGGTAATGCGCTAACATTAAAAGAGACGTATTCAATAACATCTGTTGAAGATACTCGTTTTATTGTTGTTGCCGGTCCTTCAGCATCAGGTAAAACTACATTGGTTACAACCTTTTATCAACTTTTTCAAAAGGGGCCAGTTGGAAGTTATTATTTTGCTGGTTCTCAAACTTTACTAGGATTTGAGCAACGTGCGTATTACACAAGATCAAGTTCAAAGCTATCTAATCCTGAGACACCTAAGACGCGACGTGGTATATCTGACTCTATATTACATTTAAAATTATTGGATTCGGAAAAAAACAAATTACACAATTTTTTATTGTCCGATTTTTCAGGAGAAGACTACAGTAGTGCTGTTGCCAATGTAGAGATAATGCGAGAAGATTTTGGAGTTATTAAAAGAGCTGACGTTATAGTAGTAATTATTGATGGATATCGCATATCTAATAAAAAATATAGACATAGTACTATTCAAAAAGCAATAGAAATGTTACAGACTATGAGCGCTGCGGATGTTTTATCAAAATCAGTTATTGTAGAAATTGTTATTAGTAAATATGATTTAATTGAAACAAAATCTGCAGAAGATCCTAATATTTTAGAATATGTTAATGAAATTGAAGCTAAAATACTTGGGAAAGTAGCTAAATTACCTAATAATGCAATAAAGTTTTTTAAGGTTGCAGCTATGCCCCAAGATGCTACATGCTGCGAATTAGGTTACGGACTTTTAGAGTTACTCCAGTCTTGGACTGATGTACGAGAGATATTGCATATGCCCGAACAGGTAAAACTTACCTCAGAGTTTAATAAATTTCAAAAACGTATGTTAGGAGCAACATTATGAATAATAAGAACTATTATATTATGGGGCTACCTGCAGCATGCAAAACTACATATTTAGCAGCACTATGGTATTGTTTGACTAATTCAGTGAATAGTGGTTTGAAAATTAAGGAATTTATTGGAGATCAAACCTATTTATCTGATATTAGTTCAAAATGGGCGGAAGTAGAAGAAATTCCACGTACTAAGCCGGAGTTTGAACAAAAAAAAATTACTCTTTTACTTGAAAATAGTACCCAAGACTTAATGGAGATTTCATTTCCGGATCTCTCTGGGGAGTCTTTCCAAGCTCAATATGCAGAAAGAGAAGTCAATCAAGAAACGGTAGATTATGTTAGAGAATGTGATGGATTGCTGCTATTCATAAACCCAGAGAATGCTACGGAACCTAATTTTATTGCGGAAATTCCTGATATATTTAGAAATAATGAAACAATCGAAGAGGAGCTACCTGTTCGAAATGCTCTTGAAGATCCGACACAAGTTCAGTTGGTAGAATTATTACAATTTGTTAAATATATGAGATATGATCGACCCATTAAATTAGGGGTTATTATTTCAGCATGGGATAAGGTAGAGGAGGGAATACCTGAGCTAAAAAATGAACCTAAAAGTTTTATTAAAAGGAAGTTGCCCTTGCTTTGGCAATATTTAGAGTCAAATTTATATTATTTTAAGGTTGTATATTATGGGATAAGTGCACAAGGAGGAGAATTAACTCAAAACGAAATTCTGTTAAATAAGAATAATCCTTGTGAAAGAATTATTGTAGTAGATGAGCAAGGACACCGTTCTAATGATATAACATTACCTTTAAGTAAAATGGTGAGTGAAAATGATTAATGATTTTATTGAAATAGAGCAAACCTTACATGGATATTTTAATGGGCATCATATGCTCGCTTCTTCAGTTCAATTATCCAGTAGATCCGAAAAAACAATGGATGTTTTAAGTGATCTTTCAGGACCGGAAATGAATAAAGATTTTGTTGAGTATATTACTGGTTATCCGTTACAAGATGACCAGTACTATGTTATTGCGAAAACTTGGTATGCTACGGAAATGAAACGTCCAGGATGCGTATGGACACACTCTTTACTTATTAAATTGGAGGATTTAAAAAGAGTTCAATTCTGTAAGCACTTTCTAGATTTATTTATAAGACCAACTGTAGAATTTGATAAATATTTATATTCAAATAAACTTAAACTGGATTTATCAAATACTAATAGTGATATTAATAATTTATCACGCTTTAAGTTGGAATTTTTAATATGGTCAATATTTAATCATAACGAAGCCGTTCTTATATCTGCCAATACATCATTGGATTATACAACGGAAATAATATTTCTATGGAAAATTTATTCAGATGTTTTTTGTAATAAATTTTCTTTTTGCACAGGATCGCTTGCAAATCGTAAAATTAGAGACAAATTATTTGATTTACAGTTTGTTCCATATCCTTTAGCAAAAAGTATATCGCGCACTGCCAGAAATAGTATCGTTTTAGAAAATCCTAAGAATAAATATCCCTTGTGGGTTGAGGAAATTACCAATAAAATATTGTCTCAGGGAAATAAGGAATTTGAGGATTTTATTACAATATTTGGGCTTGAATATAATCAAAAAAAATACTTTAAGAAGTTTGCTGAGTTATACATTGATATAACAAGAGGTTTTGATAAGTTAAACGCTTTATTTTTGAGTATTGATCAAAATTTTGACGAATATGACAGCAATATAATTAAAAATGTAACAGTAAATATTCTAATTAATAATATAAATATTGGATGGTTTGGAAATAAAGAATTTAGTGATCTTTTTATTGAACTGTGCACTGAAACTAATATAGTTAATTTAAATTTTGATATAATGAAATTATACTCCAATATTGAAAAAATATGGTTAGAAGATAAAATAGTAATTCAAAAAATATTTAAAAAACTTATTAATAATAATACAAATGAATTAGGCCAATATTTTATAAACTTTTGTGCTTCTTTAATTACTCCATCAATGTTACCAGAATTTACAAATTTGGATATCCGGACTTGTAACATACTAATTTCTATTAACTATGAACTTGCACTATGTATTGATTTATGGCATCAAACAGAAGAATTTCAATTGAGAATAATTGATTGTTTAAAAAACAAAGAAATTTCTTATGAGTTATCTGTAAAACTTATCAATATTATTTTGAATAATAGCGAAGTTGAATTATATGATCAACTTTATGAATTATTCAATAATAGAGCACTTCATGGTTTATTTGGTTGGAGTATAAAGACAGATTATAATAATAAACAAAAGATTAAATTTTGGTTATGTAAAAAACACCCTTATGAATACATAAAATTATTGTCAGAAGCACAAATACCTTTTGACCCTGAATTTTTATTATTACTGATTTCTGTTCTTGATCCATATTCTAAAACCGTACTACAATTTGGGAAAAAGCCATGGGAATTTAGTTTAAATCAAATTGATCTAAATGAGATAGAGGATTATTATAAATCAAAAATAGTACATTTCTTTTTACCAATAATATTATTAACTGATGATAAATTTTCTGTCGATATTGTTAACTTTATTTTCAAGTATGCTTATAATAAATTATATAAACAAGAATTTGACAATGTTCAATGGGCAAAATTGGAACCATTTTTGCCTCAGTTAACATGGTATAACAATTGGGATAAGTGTAAAAGGCTTAAAAAAGCTTTAAAGGCAAAGGGATATTAAAGGGTAACGGTGGAAAAAGAACTAGATCGTAATAGCTTGAAGGAAGCGCTATTATGCACTAGTTCTTTTTATTCCTATTTTTTGCAAAAAATGATTAAAATATATATTTGGAAAATCTTACGGAAACCTAAATGAATATGTCGGCTGTGGTGGACACCCTGAGTCGCTGGAGTTTAACAGTTGCGTCGCTACGATTTGGCAATTCGGTATGAATGCGAGTCAATAACCGATATATAACATTTATATTATTAGTATGGAGGAAGTCTAATATAGGTGTGGAAGATATATCTAAGAATATTTTGTCAAATTAAGTCACTATTTTATGATATGTTAATTTTCTATGGGAGATGGAAGATATGAGTGTTAAATTGAAAAAATGGCCATTTGCTCCAGGTGTGCAAGAAACTGTTTTATGGATTACATCGCCTAAAATGGATGTTAAAAAGAAGTGGTATTTTGATGTAGTATTTAAAAATCAAGAAGGGGGCCGTGATACAGTAAGGTATCCTTGGGGACTATTTTCTCACTTCAAATTAGGTGATATCTTTATTGATGGAAGCAAGAGTATCCGAGTACCAACATTAATTAAAAGAGATATTAGCATTGATGTGTCCAAAGGAGAAATATGTGATGCAGTAAAGATACCAAAATGGATATATCCGATTGAAGATGGGCGATGTTTAAAAGAGAAATGTATTTATTATAAGAATGCCAATCAGGAAGTATATATACCTTGTTTTGAGGTTGTGAGAAGTCTGTTTTGTAAAACTGCCTTTTTATCTAAAGCTCTTTTGACACCTCAGGGCCTTAAGAATCTTATTAATGAATATGAAGAAATTGATGATCAAACAGTTAGCATAAATTTAAGTAATAACTTTCCGAGTAGTTTATTAAAAAAAGAAGTTGTGCGGCATTTCGCGTGGTTATATTTTGATGAAAAGGTTAGAAATACGTGGGAATTTGTATCTCAAAATGCTTACAAAAGTGTAAATCTAGGAGGCGATGTTTTACTATCGCTACAAATGCCGTTCGATGGAAAGATAAATATATCAGCTCTAGTTGTTGAACAGGATTCATATTATTCACCCAAGTATAAGTGTGATGTTCCTACAAGGACAGTAGTAATGGAAATACTCAGCGTAAATAATATTAAACCGCGATATAAGTATGTAGAGTATGATCACATGAGTATATTTAAAAGCAAACCTGGTGATCCTTCGGGAAAGAAAAGTTCAGGTGTTGAGGAAGAACCTTGGAGTGAAGAAGAATATTTTCTTGGTGAAGAAGAATCAAAACCTAATGTCAATGATAATAAGCAAATACTACAGTCTTTTTTTCCAATAGTTAACTTCGATAATGAAATAGATGTCCGTAGGATTCCATCAAGAAGTAAGAAACAGAATACGAATGGGAATGAAGAGAGTTCTACAACTAAATCGGTACAAGTAGATTCGGGAGAAGATATTAATGAAGGCGATAAAACGGAACTTGGCGTAAATGGCGCAGATGCAGATAGCGAAAGTGAAAATATAGAATTTATACCAATAAATGCAAATGCTGATGTTGTACTGGATGGGCTTGAAAATTTCCACAAAGCATTGTTTGAATTAAAAAAGAATATAAAAGATGTAAAAGTAAATTGGGACAGATTTGAAGTGCCAATTGTAAAGGACAGGTCATATTGCTACATTAATGGCGTGCAAGTTAGAAGATTTATTTTGGCGAAAATTATGCCAATTGGAACAAGAACACAATACATTCTTGAGGTTGGAAATCCAGATAGAGAAAATATTTATACTTTATTATTTTATTATCGAGTTGGGACACTTTCTGATTCTAAGCTAAATTCTTTAGTTAAAGATTTGTTAGTTGGGTTGATAGATAACAATGGACATTGGGATGAAGAAATAATAGGCGTGCATGGAGATTTATATATTGATGTTTTGAAACATTATAAAAAGCATAAAAATCCTGCTAAATTGGCAAATTATCTTAGGGAGAAAATATATATAAAACCGATAAAAGTGTAATTGTAAAGCTGATTGAAGAGAGTGTCGTGAAAAAACATAGAACCTCCAAGGTGATGGAATATAAACATAACCTAGGAGGTTTATATTTATGCATGAGCAACCTACAATAGTTAGGTGGGATAAAAGGAGCTTGTTTTACGGGAATCAAAGCACAGAGTACACAGACAAATTTAATCATTAAACATAAAATATGTAGATAGACACAAAAAATCTTCATTATACTTATCTTTCAAATTTTGTATGAGTATATTTGCTAAAGGACTTTGTATTTCTGTGAATGTCAATGAATTTCTTTACCACTTGATACTGAATTAGTTTACCAGTAGTGATATCGAAAAAGTTTACCACCGATGTAGTTTTGACAGTGAAAAAGTTTACCACATTGCTCTTACATATAGGGAAACACTGATGATGCAGTATTTCCCCTATAGTTAATTTTCATTTCCTTGATTAGAATAATCTGCTCTGTAAGAATGGTCAGAGTTCATGTTTAATACATGGGATCTAAATGTCAAACGATCAATTAAGGCTGTTACCATTGTTGTATTTTCAAACATCGTAATCCAATCCGAGAATTTTAAATTTGTGGATACGATAACG
>NZ_FOTS01000068.1 GCF_900114615.1 Pelosinus propionicus DSM 13327
CTGAGAATAAGAAAGATAGAAAAGGAATACCCTGATCTTATTCACTGACCGCAGCCTCGCATAATAAGCATTCATCTGTGAAAGTCATTTTGCTGGATACCTTTCGCCCAGAGACGCAACATCTGTGTTAGCGGTATTTGATGAATAAGGCAGGCGTCAAGCTTTATAAGCAATAACCAAAAGGTTTCGCAAGGAGGATAAGACGTTACCTTTGCTAAATTCTCTTACAAATATTTTAGCATCAAGGGGTTCCTTTACGTGTTGAAAAAATAAAATAAGTTTTGTAAACAACGGCGGATTGTTGCTTACAAAACTTATTATACGAGGAGGTTTACAATGCCAAAGAAAAAGAATAATTATGAGACGCTAATGAATCTTATTATTGGCTTATATATCCTGAAAATACTTCAACAAGAACCTGCTTACGGAAATAAGTTAGCGTCGGAGATCAAGCGGCGTACTCAAGATTGTTATACACCTAATACAAATGCCCTGTATCCGCTCCTTCGTAAGATGGAAGAAAGAGGGTATATCGTCGGCGAATGGGATAGTCCTATGACTCGCGGTAAACGAATCTTTACTATTACCGATGGGGGCATTGCTCGTATACCTGCATTAGAAATCATGTTGCAGGAGCGAATCGACGAGGTGGAGCGAAGGATGAAACTTTTGCGTACGGATTTGCTTGGACAATAATACTGCTAATAGATACTTGCATATTAGATATAGCACTATAATAAATATTGATTTAGATAGTTTAATGAGGTGAAAGTTTGATGAGTCAAGCAAATTCGAAGTTAAGTAATCGTAGTATGATAATAATCATAAGCCTGCTTGTAGGGATTTTAGTTATCGGCGGAGTATGGTGGTGGATTCGCTCTGGGCGGATTGTTTCCACAGATGATGCCAGGGTAAAGGGAACTATTGTTGCAGTGAGCGCGAAAGTATCTGGCAGAGTGGAAAAAGTTTTAGTCAAAGAAGGAGATAGTATCCAAACTGGACAGGTCATAGCAACATTAGAGAAGGAAGAATTTGAAGCGCAGGTTGAGCAAGCCAAAGCGAATTTAGAGATGACAAAAGCTAAATTGGCAGCCGTAATTGCAGGTAATCGGCACCAAGAAGTTGCAGCAGCGAATGCTGCTGCTAGTCAAGCCGTGGCAAATTTGAATAATGTACAAAAAAACTATGAACGTGCGGAGGCTCTATATCATCAGGGAGCTATATCAATTCAGCAGCTTGAAACTGCTAAAACAGCTTCTGACGTTGCCCAGGCACAATATGCTGCTGCAAAAGAACAGTACAGCTTGTCTGCCGAAGGCTCACGACCAGAAGATATTCAAGTAGCGCAGGCTCAAGTTCGCCAAGCACAGGCGGCGTTAAACAATCTTGAACTTCAATTGGCAAATGCAACGGTAAAAGCACCTGTCTCGGGAGTAGTGGCGTTAAAATCTGTAGAAGATGGTGAAGTTATTTCTGCTGGACAACAACTTTTCAGTATAACGAATCTTGCAGATGTATGGATTAATGCTAACATAGAAGAAACGTATATTGGTCGAATCAAAGTTGATCAGCCAGTCGAATTTACGATAGACGCTTTTCCTGGAAAGAAGTTTATCGGTCATGTAATAGAGGTTGGTCCAGCGACTGGATCTCAATTTTCCTTATTGTCAACAGAGAATAGTTCCAGCAATTTCACAAAAGTTACACAGCGGCTGCCTATTAAAATACAAGCTGATGAATCCGATTATATTCTTAAACCAGGGATGTCTGCGATAGTAAGTATTAGTACAAAGTAAACAAAAGTGCTCTTATATGGTTAAGCTCTTAATGCAAAATTAGGTCTTCTTTATACAGATGCGTTATTGTTTTTTCAAAAAGGAAGGTAGTTGCTCGATGTTTAAGAAATATGCTATTCTATGTGCAGTTTGCTTAGGAACCATATTGAGTGCTTATGTGAGTAGCTGTGTGAACATTGCGCTGCCGAACATAATGGCGGCGCTGAATTTCAACATGGATTCTGTTGTATGGGTTTCATTAGCATATATGCTGCCTTATGGTTCTACACTTCCTTTAACTGGTAAGTTAGGAGATCAGTTTGGGGCAAAAAAAGTCTATATTATTGGACTGATTATATTTACGATTGCTTCTTTCTCTTGTGGAGTTGCTGCGAATTCAGTTAGTATGCTCTTTTTTCGTATTGTACAGGGAGTTGGAGCGGGAATGCTGCTGCCAAATGCCATGGCGATTGTTGCAGCAACCTTCGATGCTCATGAGCGGGGAGCTGCATTGGGGATATGGAGTGCAATGGCTGCTGCAGGGAGTGCGATGGGACCGACAATTGGTGGATATTTAATTGAAAACTTTGACTGGCGATCTATATTTTTTTCGGTGATACCTTTCTGTATCATTAGTATCGGCTATGCCTTTGCAGTTATACCCAAATCGAAGCAAAACTCCGCAACGAAGATTGATTATCTTGGTGCCGCTCTTTTAATTGCAAGTATCAGCTCGCTGCTGATTGCTCTAAATCAGGGGCAAAAAGAAGGATGGGATTCTCTTTATATCGTGCTGTTGTTTTACTTGAGTTTTGCTTCTTTTGTTTTATTTGTTGCATTTGAACTAAAAGTCACAAATCCCATGATTGAGGTTGACTTATTCCGTAATATTAATTTTACTATTGCCAATGTAGTGGGCTTTATTTCCTTTGTGGCATTTTATGGTGGTATGTTTTTAATGCCGTTTTTTTTGAAATCCATTTTAGATTATAGTTCTACTACAGCAGGTTTAGTAATGCTTCCAATGACGGCAACGATGGTTGTTTTTGCTCCAATTGGGGGGCGGCTGGCTGATCGCTTTGGTTCTCGTCTTCCGGCTTTTGTGGGAATAATAATGATTTCAGGTGCATTATATTCATTAGAGACAATCAATCCGGATTATGCAGCACATGACTTCTTTTATAGGCTTACGCTGTTTGGTATGGGACTTGGTTTTACGATGTCACCATTAAGTAACTGTGCCATTGGGTCGCTTCCGAGAGATAAAATTGGGGTAGGTTCCGGGATCTTCAACCTTGCAAAGATTATTGGCGGCAGTATTGGTGTGGTCTTCGCCGAGACGCTGTTGACTCGCCGGGAAATATACCATACTGCGATTTTAAAAGAATATCTAAATGCGGCGACTCATTCCTCCCAGGAGTTATTTAAATTATTAAGTGGGTTGTGGGGAAATCAAGGAATGGATAGTACGATGCTATCTGAGGCCGCTCATGGATGGTTAACGGGACAAGGACTATTACCACAGCAATATAGTATGTTAAAAGCAATCTTAAGTAAGATGGTGGCTAAGCAAGCGACAATTTTGTCCTTTCAGGATGTTTTTCATACGATAGCATTTTTGTGCTTATGCGGTGGTATCATAGCACTGTTCATTCAAAAGAAGACAGTTGCTCCTCAGTCGAAGTAGGCAGAATAAAAAAACGTTATCAATACCTGTTGGCCTCTTAATCATATTTATCAGACGGAACTAAATATCAGAATATAATCGAAGAACCTCGGATTTGTGCATCAATCCGAGGTCTTGCTTGTAAGATCACGAATTTCTACAAGAAGAAAGGGCGTTTTAAACTCGGCATTAATAATTTTTGGAAGTTATAACATCGAATTTTGTGCAAGCTATACCCGCTTTTACAGATCATCTATTCTTGACACTTGGTCGGTGGCTGTAATTTTGAAAATCACTGGTCTTAAACCATCATTACAGCTGCATATTGCCATTCCTGGTTTGTCGATCCAATCACCATAATAAAAGATGTCACTTCCATGTGCTAGAGCAAATACATATTGATACATCGCTTTCCATGCTTCGTCGCATAAATCTTTAGGTTTAGCGTAATCACCATAATAGATATCACCAACTTTATGCATTGGAGATTTCCCTAGCCCTTTGCATCCATACGCTCTTACTAAGTCCTCATCAAATGTAGTTTTAATAACTTCAATTTTGCACTTGTTCATATTTTCTGCTCCTTTACATTGATATATCTATATCTTACAATGAAAAGGAAATAGATTTAAGTATGCACTTTTGTGCCGCATACTGGTGAAAAGGTAAGTGATACTATGAGTATGAGAGAAGAAAAACCAATCAACAGACTGCAAGATACACCATTTGGCTATACGTTGTCAATTATCAGCGGCAAGTGGAAAATGGTCATTTTGTACTGGCTGGTCGAAGCACAGCCAATACGATATAATGAGCTGCAACGATTGATTGGTACAATCTCACATAAAACCTTAAGTGTACAACTTAAAGAATTAGAAAATGATGGCTTAATTATACGCAGAGAGTATCCGCAAATCCCTCCCAAAGTTGAATATAACTTATCGGAAAAAGGGCAATCACTTTATCCTCTAATGGAATCGATGTGCCAATGGGGGGAGAAATACAAAACGTAATTGTCCAGATGTAAAGTAGGTAACTTTCTATCTGTTACTAGATAGGAGGTTACTTATTTTTTATAATATACAAACTGCAATTTTTACATCTGAGAAAAATAGAATCTCGTAATAAATAGTTGATAAAACATATTTAGTTATGTATAATAATTACTAATAGTAATTATGTGAGTATTAGAAAAGAGGGATACTGTGGCTAAGGATGAAATGGTCATTCCCATATTAGAAACGTTGTGGCTTGCCAAAAAAGCACTAGAATGTATGCCGGAATTACCTAAGGATATGAAACCCAGTCATATTCGTGTACTGGATGTGATTTATAAAAAGTACCATCAAAACGGGAGCGTTCGGGTCACCGATGTGAGTACGGCTATGCAGATTACTAAGCCCAGCATTACAAAACTGATAAACGAGCTGGTTGAGATAGAAATGGTCAGAAAAACAATAGATGATGATGATAAAAGAATTGTACTGGTGGAACCTACGACCCTTGGCAAAGAATGTGTTCAAAAGTATGTTCTAGATTATCATGCAAAGCTGGCGGAATATTTTTCTGAAATGGAGCAAGGAAAATATCTGTCAATGATAGAGACTGTAGAATTCATCTATCAGTCTATGAAAGAGGTATCTAGAAAAAATGATGAATTGTAAAAGTAAAGATATTGAGATCCCAGCCCAAGCTCACTTGTCTGATCGTAATATAATGATCGCCGTTGTATCCATTGCGATTGTTACCTTTATTGGCATTCTCTCAGAAACAGCTTTAAATATTGCCTATGCGTTGTTAATGAATGAATTTGGCATATCAGCTTCTGTAATTCAATGGCTTACAACAGGATATCTGTTAGCGTTATCCATCTTATTGCCACTTTCTCCACTATTTGTGAGGCATTTTCGGACAAAGACATTATTCCAGGCAGCAGTAACCATTTTTACGTTTGGAACACTTCTTTGTGCATTTACGTTGAATTTTGAAATGCTATTTCTCGGAAGAATTGTTCAGGCAATAGGAACCAGTATTTCATTTCCATTAATGATGAACATCATCTTAGAAAAAATTCCGGTTGCTAGGCGGGGAAAATGTATGGGAATCGTTGGACTTGTCACTAGTTTTGCACCCGCATTAGGTCCTACTTTTGGAGGGTTTGTTATTGAATGGATAAACTGGCACTGGATTTTTATCAGTATGCTGCCGATACTTGTAGTTTCGTTTATATTGGGCAGTAAATACATTCCTGACATTCATTCGAAGGAAAAAAAATCGATTGATTATCTGTCTGTTCTTTTGTCCACTATTGCTTTTGTAGGGATTGTCTATGGAGTGAGTATATCCGATTTAGGATGGAGCAGTCCTGCTGTGCTTAGCTATATTATAATGGGAGGGCTTAGTTTGGCAGCATTTGCGTACAGGCAGCTACGATTGGCTAAACCGTTGATTCAGGTGCGTGTGTTTTCCAATTCCATGTTTACCATAGGTGCATGTATTGTTATGATCAGTATGATGACTGTATTAGCCGCAGGCTTTGTGCTGCCACTGTATATACAAAAGTCATTGGGATATGCCAGCATCGCTGCCGCCTTGGCAATGCTGCCTGGCGCGATTGTCAATGGAATCATGTCGCCGGTTGCCGGCAAGTTTTACGATAAACATGGTCCTAGGCTTTTACTTTTTATTGGGTTTTTGCTGCTTAGTATTACCCTGCTTCTTTTTTCATTTGTATCGATTACCCTTTTCGAATTAACCATTATCTATACTGTTTTCATGTTTGGCGCTTCTATGCTGGCAATGCCGGCGCAAACTAATAGTCTTAATCAGCTGCCCCGGCAATATTATGCAGATGGAGCTGCCATTATGGGTACATTGCAGCAAGTGGCCGGTGCTGTGGGAACTGCGCTTGCCTCAAGTCTTTTAACAATAAACAGTGTGAAATATTCCCAATCGTTTTCCAGTGTGACGGCAGATGGTATCGCTCAGTCGATAGCATTCGGAACTCAGCAGAATTTCATAGTTTTTCTGATTTTGTCTGTTATCGGTTTGATATTGACATTGTTTGTGCGAAAAAATACGATTTCTGCCTAAGGTAGAATGAAAGGATGGTGTTTCACTTGAAAAAACGATATATTTGTCTTACCTTATGTCTATTCTTTTTCCTATTTACAGCAGGATTATCCATACATGCTCTGGCTGAAGGGCTGCCAGAACCACCGCCAGGATTACCACCTGGTGGAGGAATGCCCGCGTCAACGACTTCTTCAGTCTCAGCCACTGAGGGGGATTGGACATTTAAGATGGTTACCTCAGGTGATACTACAACCAGTACGATTACTTCTTACGCTGGCAAGAGCAATCATAGGATTATCGTGCCAAGTGTACTTGGTGGCGCCAAGGTTACAGCGATCGCATCTCAGGCATTCGGTCACCACAATGAAATTGCAGCAGTCTATGTGCCAGATACGGTTGAAAAAGTCGAGGAATGGGCTTTTTATGATCTGAATACGGCAACCATTTTTTCTTTTGCCAACTCAAAAGTGGAGATAAAAGATGGAGCCTTCATGAGCAGTGGTAACGCTGTGCTTTACCTCCCTGCTGGTACGACGCAGAAGTCAGCAGGCGGCAAAGACGTTGTAACAAATAGCACGGAAGTGGTTTCTGTTGCGATAGAAAACGAAAAAAAAGCGGCAATTGCTGGCGGAACGTATCTCAATATTGGGACGGTCGACAAAGAGAATCAAATAACAATAAATGATATTATTGCTATCGCCAGTGGTACTTTTACTATGAGAGAGAATCAGGAAAATGGTGCAGCTGCGATTACTTTTAGTGGTGATGATTATACAGTCGCTGAACAAAAGATTGTCATTGCTGATCCATTTCAAAATATAGTCAGCAGTGACAGCCTCAACAAAACCTTCCGGGTTCTGACAAAAGAAGATGCCAGTAAATTGAATCAAGCAATTGCAAGCAGCAGCTCCTATAGCGGGGTGAAAAATCTTCTCAACTTTACAGAAGGATACTACGTCAACGGCAATAAGGTTACACTAGATAAAGACGTCGTGGCATATGACGTCTCCACAGGGGCAGAACTGTATGGACCAAACAATACAGCAACCGCCCTGCAGAACGCAAATCCAAATCTTTATTACCAATACGTAGAGTATAAAGACACGGATAATGACGGCGATATCGATGTGATCTATTATTCACCATATCGCATTTCATACACCTATGGTACGGTTACGATTGCCAGTAACAATGGTAACCTCAACGGTCTTAGTGCCCGCACATCCTTAAATCCTGCCTACCTTTCCTTTGCTAACGCCATTGTGAAAGCAAAAGGAAGTGATGATGACCAAGTTTATCAGAAGCTAGAAGCCAACACCGCGAAAAGCGGAGATAAAGTGGGTGCTGAAGTGAACCAGGAACGCAGTGCGTTATGGGCAGACGACTATGGCACCATAAAGGTTGATAATTTACACGCTTCTTCTACTTCCACAGGAAACTGGGCTAAAATGTCCTATGAATCAGGTCTTAACGCTTATAATATGGAAGTGGTCATGGAGTGGGGCATGAACGCTGTACTTTACGCAACGAATGGCGGCGTTGTTACGGTTGGCAACATGAATGGTGAGCGAAGCACCATCTATGCTAATGGCGATGGTGCCAATGGTGTTCTTGCAGGCGGGGCTGGAAGCAATGCCGGTACTGGGGACGCTAAGTCTGATACGTCCAAAGTCTATGTGTATCACACGGACTTTAACCTTGAAGGCTGGAATAATCATGTAGCTGATGTTGTATACGGCGGTTACGCTTATCTGGAAGATGTTAAAGCCACCACTGGTATGCCGGGAAGCTATGCCGTGGGACAGGGTTCAGCTTTGGCAAATGATTTCGGCAACGGTGTTGTAGATGCTAAGAACTTCCACTCGACAGTTTACGGCAACCGCTCAGCCGGCATTTATGTCATCGGCGGCGGTGTTGTCACAACCAAAGACTCCTCCTTTATCTCTAAAATGGATGCTGGACTGGTAGCGGCCTCCGGCGGTACTTTGCGTATGGATGACAGCTTGGCAACAGGTCAGATGGCATTTAGAAATCGGGGCGGCATCACACCTAATTCCACCTCTGTATTTAATAATGTCTCTTTCATTGCCGATAAGGACATCTCGGGCTATGTAACAGGCGAAAATGCATATAAAGCTGTAGAAGCATGGAGAACAGCCAGTGGTGGTACAGCTCTTAGTCACTATATGATGAGCGATCCCACAATGACGATTGGTCAGCTCTGCAAAAATTATGGGATATCCAAAGACAAAGTAAAAATACTTCTTACTGCCCTCAGCAAGACGGCAGGTAAGTCCTATACGGAAAACACCCTGCTTAGAAACAGTGTCTTGGATAACACCTTCTACAATTACTCTGCTGGTCAATATTCCGGGGACACTGACTTTTCCCATATTCCTTACCTCACGGTGGGCAGTTCTTTTGGTGGTTTGACAAGCTCGGTATTTGAGTTTGAATCCGCCGGAGTGAATCTAGAATTGAATAACAGCACGTTTAAGAACACCAACAATGAAAACTATAACTACCTTGTGGCGTCAGAAGCGGGCTCTGCTCCCGTACTCAAATTCAATCAATCAAATGCAAACGGCATCATTTGGAATGAAGGCGATATAGTCCGTGCTGTCGAAGGTCGAAGTTCCGATAGAAGTTCCTCACTCACATCCCACTTTACTAATTCGACTTTTACCGGCTCCTTTGCCGACGGTTATAACGGACTATGGGAAGTTGAGGGCCTCTCATATACTGATATTGCTGGTGATACATCCAGCTTTAACGGTAATTATTACAAAGCAAAAGCCAACTGGAAAAATTCCGCCAGCTTTGACAAAAATTCTGTATGGATCGTAAATCATGATTCCTACCTGGGCAATTTAACGATTGAAGATGGAGCAATGGTAAAGGCTCCAACAGGTTCTTCTCTGATTATGACAATCGATGGGCAGGAAACCAAAATTGAACCAGGTACGTATAAAGGTCAAATCATTATTAAAGTCATCATGGACAATACGAGTAAATCTTTGAAATGATAGCTGAATTTCAGGAATAACATAGGATTTTTAAGGCAAATAAATAATTGCAGTTTTCTAGAAAAAGGCTTTACGAGGTTTTCGTAAAGTCTTTTTCGTTTTCTTTATAACAATGCAGTGCATTCAATTGGTGTATGCTGACCTAAAAGAAAGTTTAGTATAAAAATGGATACTATATAACAATTAAGTGCCTACTTGCTGGTTTTAGTTTTGGTATCTATTATTATAAATGTGAGAGTATACTTAAAGAAGACATTAAATGGCTCACCAAAACTATTTTAGGGGGAATCAAAGTTGGCAATAAAAAATTGGCATAACGAAACAATAGGGAAAAAAGCGGTGGATGCTTTAATAAAAAATGAATTTGACGCCATCTATTTTGCAACGAAAAAAGAGGCAGCAGCTTTTATTATGGGGTATGTAAAGCCGGGAACTACAGTGGGATTTGGCGGATCAATGACAATCAACAGCATGGCAATTCAAGAACAGGTAAAGGACGCTGGCGGAAAAGTGATTGATCATGGTGCAGCAGGGCTGACTATGGAAGAAAAGATTGCTACTGCTAGAGAAGAATTGCTTAGTGACTTATTCTTATGCAGCAGTAATGCGATTACATTAGATGGTTTACTGGTCAATATAGACGGAATGGGAAATCGGGTAAGTGCAATGACTTTTGGGCCTAAGAAAGTAATGATAGTCGTTAGTACAGATAAAATATGCAGGGATGAAAAAGCTGCTTTTGAAAGATTAGAAAGTATTGCTGCACCCATGAATAATAAAAGGCTAGATATGCCAAATCCTTGTACGAGAACAGGTTCCTGTATGAACTGCCAGGCTAAAACTAGAATTTGCAGAGTATATTCGGTAATGAGAAAAAAACCGATGGTGACAGATATTACGGTAGTCGTTGTAGGAGAAAGTGCTGGATATTAATAACCGATGGCCGATTCTGATTTTTGCAGAATGGAAAACTTTTTAATACTTTAAGATTATAAAAAACTATATTTTTATTGTATATAAAGCTAAAATAAATTTATAGGAATCTTAAAGTGTTGGAAGGTGCTACGATGATACAATGTTTTATGAAAACGAATTACACTTCCTATTTCTCAAAAGGGAGCTTGCCTCGTTTATTTTCGGCCAGCAAGATAGATGCTAGCTACAGCATGTATCCACGTATCTTGCATAAACATGAAGATATGCTGGAAATTCTGTTAGTACGCAGTGGCAGCGGCGTATACATTGTGGATGAAAAGCGTTACTCCATTCAAAAAGGCGATATCATCATTTGTAATTGTAATGTTCTGCATGATGAAGACCCAACACAAAGCAAAAATTTGAATACCTATTGCTGTACATTGACGAATGTAGAGATTATAGGATTTGATAAGAACTGTCTGATTCATAAAACAGCTTGTCCCGTTCTTCATAGTAATGAATTGTTTGAAACAATGGAAAATTTAATGGGTATGATTTACTTTTTACTGGCATCGGATATGGAAAAAATGGAAGAAGCTTGCTCTTTTCTTGCTGTTTCTTTAGTCGCTCTGTTACTGCAAATCGTCCATAAAACTGAAATGGCCGATTCTGATAATAAGAAAAGCACCTATGAACTGCTGGGCATCCGTATCAAGCAATATATTGACACCCATTACGATGAAGCTCTTACACTGCATTCCATCAGTGAAGCAATGCATATTAATCCGTATTATTTGGCACATGTATTTAAAGACACAATTGGCTATTCTCCTATGAGATATACCATGCGCCGCCGAATTGGTGAAGCACAGAGCCTGCTGATTACCACACAATACTCTGTTACACAGATTGCCAATATCGTTGGTTATGATAATCCAAATCACTTTAATCTTCTCTTTACAAAATATGTGGGCATGCCTCCCAGCAAATACCGCAATTCATATACCAAGGAAAAAGGATAATTTTTGATTGGAAGTTATATTTTAATATTAAAATCAAGAAGAGTCGTTCCAAAATCAAAATAGATCCAGATTGCTTAAATAGTAATGGAATTACAGAGATAAACTGCATAGGAAAGGCTAAGATATAAAGTTTTAATGGCTGTCAATAAGTCTTTGGAAGAAAGGCGTCCTGTGAAATATACAAAATAAAGCTAGGTTCTGCGGAACCTAGCTTTATTTTGTATATTTACAGATGGTTTTCTTGGAGCGTTTAGCTAAAGAACTTCCTTGCTGCTTAATTTGAATAACTGTTTTGGACTACACATTTTACAGCATAAAAGCAGAAATCACAAGACTATATAGAAACAAAAGCAGCTGAGAAATTAGTATAATTTCAAGTAAACCCCAATTATAAAAGTTACAACAATTATATAAAAGCAAGAATTGATAGAATGAAAATTTTTTTGCTGCTTGACTTTTAGCAATGAATTGTGACTGCAAAATTTTTAGTATGAAATACAAACCGCAAGATTGTGTAGAAACTGTAGAAACAAAACCGCTGAATTTCACAGTATATTTCAGATAAACTTGTATGATGAGAGCTATAAAAACAAGAATAGTATAAACGAAATAACCTTTTTTACTATTTGCCTTGAGTTAACAGATTGCACCAACCAATTACAGTATAAAAATATAAATAGCAAGATTGTATAAAAGTTGTAAAAATTGCAGCAACAAATTAACAGAAAATTTTACTATATTATAAACAAAACTGAATTATAGGAATTATAAGAAAAACAAGAATTGTATAGAAAGAAATACCGAATAATTCTATGATTAAAGTGTAGATCCGACAAGAGAAGGGGGACAAAAATGAGAGCATTTTACGTTGAAGCAGACTGGGCTCCTAAAGATGGATACCAGTTATCCGAACGTGAGCTGAGCACTAAACGAGCACTGAGGGGCAATTCCATTTGGAAAAATATTAAAGGGTCTGTAGTTGATCGTCCCATGCCCAAATATGATGATGATCAAGTATTAATTAAAGTTGGAGCAGCGGGTATCTGTGGTACAGATGCACATCTTCTGCGTCAAGATGAAGATGGTTATTCTAAATACGATGGTCATTCTAAGTACCCGATTATCACAGGACATGAATTTTCTGGAGAAATCATCGAAATTGGTAAAAATGTCAAAAAACTAAAAGTTGGTGATCTAGTCAGTGTGGAATCTATGCATTGGTGTGGTGAATGTGATGCTTGCCGCCGTGGGATGTTCAATCAGTGCAAAGATTTAGAAGAGCCGGGACTTACTTATGATGGTGGCTTTGCTGAGTATGCCGCTGTAAGATCAAAATATTGTTATCCGCTCAATGATATTGTTAATTACTATGGAGATAAAATGACGGCGTTAGAGTTGGGGGCGCTGATCGAACCAACAGGTGTTGCCTATAATGGATTATTTGTACGCGGTGGCGGCATCCGTCCAGGCGGCCATGTTGTAGTGTTTGGTGCAGGTCCAATTGGGCTTGCTGCAATTTCACTGATGAAAACAGCAGGTGCGGCAAAATTGATCTGTTTTGAAAGCATTCCTGAAAGAGTAGAACTCGCTAAGCAATGTGGTGCCGATGCGGTCTATAATCCGCTAGATTTTAATTCGGCGGATGAGCAGGCGCAAATGCTAATGGAGATCACCAATGGAGTTGGGATTTCACTGTTTGCTGAATGTGCAGGTGCAACAAAATTTACTTATCCGGTGATGGGGAAGGCAATCGCCATTGGTGGTAAAACGATTCAAATTGGGCATACCATTGGTCTTACGCCAGTTGATATTTTTAACTGGCAATGGAATGCAGCTACCATTAGTGGTTCTAACGGACAATCCGGTCAAGGCATTTATCCGGATGTCATTGCTTTAATGGCAGCAGGTCGCATTGATATGCGTAAAATGGTTACAGGGCGTTATCAGCTTGAGGACATTAAAGAAGGAATGAAAATTACAGCTGGAAAAGTTCTGGTTTCAACAGCATATGAAAAACAAAGTTGAACTACTATAATTTAGGAGGAATGTAACAATGTCAAAATGGCAAATTCCCGCAAAAGGCGGTAATATGGAAGCCGATAACGGAATCTACTATCAGAACATGACGAACAGAGAGGTTGCGGAAAGGCTAAAAAAGAACGACGTTATTTTAATTCCAGTCGGTTCTACGGAAAATCATGGACCCAATTCTCCCTATGGAGAAGATACATATCTTGATACTCGTCTTTGCGAACAAGTGGCAAAAGCAACTGGCTGCACGGTAGCTCAGCCAATTTGGTATGGTTCCCACCCGTACCATCATCTCGGTATGCCTGGTACCATCATGATACCCGAAGAAACGTTGGCAGATTATCTATGCTATGTATTTGCAGGATTTTGGAATACTGGCTTTCGAAAGATGATTGTCGTTAATGGGCATGGACAGGATTATGTAATTCCATTGGCAATTCACAAATTCGGCAAAAAGTTTCAGGTTCCCGGTGTTGTTTTATATGTTCACTTTTGGAATTGTGCTAAAGAACAACTTGATATTAAAGAAAACGGCGGCCCTTACGATACTCCGTTCATTCACGCTGATGAGGTGGAACAATCATGGTCCTTGGCATTGTTCCCTGAATTTTGTAAGCAGGAATATGCTGTTGCGACCAAACCTGCTCCGATGCTGCCGCCGGGACATATCAATAATTCTGCCGAGCGTGGTGTAGGTCCGATCAAGTGGTATAACGCTTTCGGTTCAGTCGGTATGGAGTGTATCTGTACACCAGAAGGGGTAATTGGTGATCCTACCCATGCCAATGCCGAAAAAGCACGTAAAGGTGTAGAAAGAACATTGGATTATTTGGAAAAGTTGGTTAATGATATTTTGGAAAAATACCCAGCAGGTCAACTGCCTCCTATTGAAAAAGTGACTCAACGGAATCGTGAAGATATTGAAGCTGTTATTAAAGGGCCGACTAACGGCGGCCGTCATATTTATACGTTGACGTATTGATACTTAGCTTTTCTATTTAGTAGTTAGGCTTGCCAAATAGCAATATTCTATAAATTAAGAATGAGAAGGAGAGAGGAAGAATGAAAAATCGTCCAACAGTATGTAAGGCTGCTTTTATGTATGGTCCTAAAGATTTAAGATTTGAGGATTTGGCATTGCCGCCATTGCAGCCTTATCAGGTGTTGATTAAACTAAAAGCCTGCGGTATATGTGGTTCCGATGTTGAATGCTATGAGGGGGAATCCGCCGAAGGACGTTATGATATAGCACCCTATGTGCCTGGTCATGAGTGGGCAGGACAGGCTGTAGAAATCGGCAGCGCTGTAACTTCAGTAAAGGTAGGCAATAAAGTTGTTGGTGACTGCGTACTGCCTTGTAATAATTGCGCAAATTGCAAGGATGGTAAAATGCCGTCTGCCTGCCTGAATATGCGAGAGCTTGGCTTTCGTCCGGATTCCCCCGGTGGTTGGGGCGAATATATGATCTTAGAAGAACAATATACTCATGTAATCCCTGATGATTGGGGTTATGAATTAGGAGCATGGGTGGAAACTTTTAATGTGGGCTATTGGGGTGTATGGGGCAATGATTGCAATCCCGATGCTTCTGACGATGTTGCCATCATTGGCGCAGGACCAATCGGTATGTGTGCTGCAATGGTTTGTGCGGCTTCTGGTGCCAACGTGATCGCTATTGACCCCTTAGAAAAAAGACGCCAGAATATCTTAAATTATGGTGCAAATCATGTGGTAGACCCAACTGCTTGCAATGTAGAAGAAAAACTAAAGGAATTAACCAATGGGCGCGGACCTTCCATAGTCATTGAGTGTTCCGGTAATGACATCGGTATTGCCTCACTGTTTGATATTGCTGGTCATTCTGCCCGCGTTGGTGTTGTAGGGCATTCTATCGGGCGTAAAGTTCCCGTAGAAATCGGCAAAACCATCTGGAAAACTCTCCGACTTTCTGGTTCCGGCGGTACGAATAAGTGGTTCCCTAAAACGATTCGCTTTATGTCGCGTATCAAAGATAAATATGATTTTGCCGCGTTGAATTCTCATCATTATGATTTCTTTGATCTGGATAAGGCTATGGATCTTGCCTGTCACCATAAAGATATTGCACGCAAAGTTATGCTGACCTTTAAGGACTAAGATATCTTGCTTTATTAAGTTTTCTACAAATATAAAATCTAAGTGCAAAATTGGAAAGGGAGGGTGCGATGCATCACTCTTTCCGCCTAATCTTAATTTACTCATAAAGGTGAACTTAACGTTTTGGAGAAACACAGGAAAAATTTATATTATTTCACTTAAATCATGCTACTACAATGGAGGAACGAAATGAAGTTTAAAATTAATAGTTATGTCATTTATATCTTCGGTGCATTAGGCGGTTTGTTATTTGGTTACGACACCGGAGTTATTTCTGGGGCTATTTTATTTATTAAGTCAGATTTGAATTTGAACTCTTGGGCAGAAGGTATTGTTGTTAGTTCTATTTTAGTCGGAGCTATGATTGGTGCAGCTGCCAGCGGTGCGCTGTCAGACCAATATGGGCGCCGTAAGACAATTATGATTGCAGCAGTTATTTTTTGTATCGGAGCTCTTGGGTCAGGCATGTCTAGGAATATGGAAGAGCTAGTCATATATAGAATAGTATTAGGATTGGCGGTTGGTGGGGCTTCAGCATTGGTTCCGGTTTACTTGTCCGAATTAGCTCCATGTGAAAATCGCGGTGCTTTATCTAGTCTGAATCAGTTCATGATCATCCTCGGTATTTTATGTGCGTATATTGTAAACTTTGCTTTTGCACAAAGTGCTGATGGTTGGCGCTGGATGCTTGGTCTTGCATTTATTCCATCTGCCATTTTATTAATAGGAATGTTTTTTTTACCGGAAAGTCCTCGATGGTTAGTGAAAAACCGCCGAGAGAAAGAAGCCGCTTATGTTCTTAGCTTATTACGAGAAGGAAGCGATATACAAGGCGAATTAGAGGAAATTAAACAAACCTGTGCTGGAGAAAATAGTGGGTGGAAAGAGTTAACCTCGAAGTGGGTACGTCCAGCGCTTACATTAGGAGTTGGCTTAGCCCTTTTCCAACAGTTTATAGGTTGTAATACCGTGCTTTATTATGCACCAACCGTTTTTGTTAATGCTGGACTAGGTCGTTATGCAGCGATTTTAGGAACGATTGGAATTGGCGTTGCCATTCTTTTGGCTACAATTCTGGCAATGTGGAAGATTGACCAGATGGGACGCAAAAAGTTGTTGTTGATTGGCAATGTGGGAATGTCTATTAGTTTATTCCTGATCTGGATTGCAAGTGAGTTTTTTGGTCAAACAACAAGTTCTGCTTATACTACCATAGTTCTTTTTTGTAGTTATATCTTCTTTTTTGGAATAAGCTGGGGACCTGTCACATGGGTTATGTTAGGTGAAATATTCCCTCTCAGTGTGCGAGGGTTAGGTATGGGAGTATGTAGTGTAGTAAATTGGGGGTCAAATTTACTAATAGCATTAACTTTCCCTGTCTTATTAGAGCGGTTTGGCCATCTATTATTTGTTATATTTGCCTTTATAGGTATAGTTGCATTTCTTTTTATTAAATATAAGGCGATTGAAACCAAAGGAAAAACTCTTGAGCAAATTGAGATAGGCTTTCATCAAGTTGAAGCAGCAAAAGTTACCTTGGATTTATAAAGGAATTGGAAAAACTGTGATAATCTTGGGAGACAGGAATAGTTAAACTTGATCTATAAAATGAGCGTTAAAAGAAGGGCGATAAGGATGAAACAGTGGAAACTTGCAGTATCCTCTGCAGATGAAGCACCAAGAACTGCGCCAATTTTACTACAGGGTGATATCTGCAGCAATCTGCGAGAAGCGGCTCGTTTAGGCTATGACGCGATTGAAGTACATACTAGAGAAACGGCAGATTTAAATTATTCTGCAATTGAACAAACCATAAAGGAGTGCGGTACAAAAATTTGCATGATTATTACAGGTCGATTGAACACGGAAGGTCGCTGTAATTTGATTGACGATGCTCCTTATATTACCAAAGCTGCGATGGAGGGCATGAAACAGTATATTGATATGGCACAAAAACTTCATGCTGATCTTGTGGTTGGCTGGGTCAAAGGGAATATTCCCCCCGGCGGTAAACGTGACAAATACCTGGATAGATTGGCAAAGCATTTGAGAGAACTTGCTGATTATGGAGCAGAGCGCAATGTAAAATTAAATCTTGAAGTCATTAACCGCTATGAGGTTAATGTATTCACAACAGCTGAAGAAACGATGACGTTTTTAGAACACTATAAAATAGAAAATTGCTATGTGCATTTGGATACCTTTCATATGGGAATCGATGAATGTGATCCAGTAGCTGCAATTCAAAGATGTAAAGGAAAGCTGGGGTATATGCATTTTGCCGATAATTCTCGGCGTTATCCCGGAAGTGGGCAATTTGATTTTTGGAAAATTCTGAAAACTTTAAAAGAAATCGATTATGAAGGGTATATATCAGTAGAATGCCTACCAGAGCCGGATGGATTGACTGCGTCAGAAAAAGCCTTGATTTTTTTGAAAAATTTATTTGAGAAGTGATTTATATAAATAAGAATTACTATGAGAATAAAAAGAGGTGTGTACATTTGAATACCAATGAAAAGCCATTATGTAGCAAATTAACTTCTATTTCATTGATTTCTACGTTAGGTGGATTGCTATTTGGTCTTGACACAGGAGTTATCAATGGGGCCTTGCCTTTTATGTCTGCTGCTGATCAGTTAAATTTGACGCCTGCTCTTGAAGGGGCTGTTACAAGCTCGTTACTATTAGGTGCGGCTTTTGGCTCTGTTGTAGGAGGTCATTTATCCGATCGTTTTGGTCGACGAAAAGCTCTTATCGGATTAGCTATATTGTTCTTTGGTGCAACAATGGGATGTACTTTATCTCCTACGGCGCATGTGATGATATTGTTTCGCTTCTTGCTTGGTTTGGCAGTAGGAGGAGCGTCTGTTACGGTTCCCACTTACCTTGCAGAACTTTCTCCACGAGACGGGCGAGGGCGATTGGTTACACGCAATGAATTGATGATCGTAACGGGGCAATTTCTTGCTTTTTTGTTTAATGCTATTTTTGGTGTCTTATTGGGCCATACAGGACATGTGTGGCGGTATATGTTAGGTATCGCTGCTATTCCTGCGATATTTTTGTTCTTTGGTATGCTTCGTATGCCAGAAAGTCCACGTTGGCTGGTAGTTAAAGGAAAGATTTCTGAGGCTTTAAATGTTTTAGTTCAAGTGAGGGAAAAAGAAACAGCGATTGCCGAATTAAATGAAATTCAAGACAATATTAAAGAGCAGAGCCATCTTTCAAAAGTCACATATAAGGATCTTATGGAACCCTGGGTTTTTCGTATTGTTCTGATTGGAATCGGGATTGGAATTGTGCAGCAAATTACAGGAGTGAACTCAATTAATTATTATGGAACACAAATTTTACGTGAATCTGGATTTACGATGCAGGCAGCATTGATTGCCAATACGGCCAATGGGGTTATATCAGTAACGGCAGTATTGATTGGAATATGGTTACTTGGTCGTGTCAGTCGGCGCTCCATATTTCTTGTTGGATTAATAACGACAAGCTTAGTGCAGTGTCTAATAGGGATTTTATCCATGACGTTGTCAGAATATTCATTTTTTCCGTGGATTATTTTGCTATTAATGGTGACATTTATGGCATTTTTTCAAGGGTGCATAGGTCCACTTACTTGGTTAATGATGGCAGAGATTTTCCCGGCGCGGTTTAAAGGACTAGGGATGGGAATCGCAGTTTTTTGCTCCTGGATCATGAATTTTGTTGTAGGTTTAACATTTCCTATTTTATTAAGTGCTTTTGGCTTATCTATGGTTTTCTTTGGTTTTTCAATCTGCGGATTTTTGTCAATCGTATTTGTATATAAATACGTACCAGAAACAAAGGGGAGGTCTTTAGAACAAATAGAACATTATTTTCGTAATTTTAAAAAAGTAATCGAGTAACATTGGTTTGTCACAGAATTTCTTTCCGTGTTAACACAGTTAGGAGGTGAAAAAATTATGAAACTTGGGATGAATGAAGCTACTTGTAAAGAAAATTCTACCTTAGAAAAAGACTTGATACTTTGTGAAAAGTATCATTACAGTTATATTGAAATTAGGCTGGATATGCTAAAAGATTACTTAAAAAAGCATTCCATAGAAGAACTGCAAAGTTTCTTTAAGACAAGTTATGTCAAGCCTTATGCGTTTAATTCTATTGAAGATATTAATTTTTGTTCAAAGAAACAATGGGAAGAAGTTGTTGCACTCTTTACCTTTGCCTGTGAGATGGGGCAAAAAATCGGCAATCCTTATATCATTGTCGTACCCACAATGAGCGATGATATGATCCAAAAGACAGAAAAGGAAATAGTTGATGACAGTGTTAAAGTACTACGAAATTTATCCGATATTGCCGTATCATATGGAATGAAATTAGCATTCGAGCCTATCGGAAACTCACGTTGGTGTGTTCGTAGCTTAGAACAATGTATGGATATTATTAATGCAGTAGATCGAAAGAATGTCGGTGTAGCATTTGATGCTTTCAATCTCTTTCTTTATAATAAACTGCAGAATATTGACTCTCTTAATCTCGTTCCAGTTGAAAAGATCTTTGTTTATCACATTGATGATAGTGAAGACCTACCACTGTCGGAGTTAGATCACTGTCACAGATTATTTCCCGGTGACGGTGTTATCCCTTTGAAGTTAATTACACAAAAACTTCATGAAAAGGGTTATGATGGCATTGCTTCCGTAGAACTTTTCCGACCAGAATATTGGGCAATGGATCCGGACGATGTCTTTCGTTTGGCAGCGAAGAAAACAAAACAGTTTTTGTAATTAATATATTTTTTAGGAGGAAAAACAAAATGCTAAAACAATTGAAAATTGGAATAATCGGTATGGGTAGGATTGGTAAGCTGCATGGTAATAATTTAACGTTTTCTGTACCTAACGCTAAAATTGAAGCAGTAGCGGATCTTTTTTTAAATGATGAAATGCGTACTTGGGCTCAAGGGCTAGGAATACAGAAGATTTATAATAATCCCGCACAGATTTTTTCTGATCAAGCAATTGAAGCCGTATTTATTTGCTCCTCTTCAGAAGGTCATGCCGACTTAATCATTCAAGCGGCAGCAGCAAAAAAACACATTTTCTGCGAAAAACCAATTCATACAAATGTCGCTAAGATTAACGAGGCGCTTGCAGCTGTAGAGAAAGCAGATGTTAAACTGCAAGTCGGTTTTGTACGCCGATTTGACCATAATCATAAAAAGGTAAGAGATGTTGTAGCTTCAGGACAAATGGGGACCCCTCACATCGTAAAAGTGACTTCGCGTGATCCTGAGCCGCAATCCATAGAGTACGTAAGTACATCCGGCGGTATTTTTCTCGACATGATGATCCATGATTTTGATATGGTGCGTTATCTTTCTGGCAGTGAGGTGACTGAGGTCACGGCAATCGGTGCTATTAAAATTGACGCAAGAATCCGAGAATTTTCCGATGTTGATACGGCAATTGTTCTGCTTAAATTCGAAAATAGTGCCATTGGTGTAATCGATAACAGCCGGGCTGCTCGTTATGGCTACGACCAGCGCGTTGAGGTGCATTGCGACAAAGGCTGCGTACAAGATTATAATGATCTCATTGATACGACGACGATTAGTACGAAGGACGGGGTTCACAGCGAGCGGCCAAAATGGTTTTTCCTCGAACGTTATAATCAAGCGTTTATCGCGGAAGCACAAGAATTTACGGCTGCGGTTTTAAATGATTCCGAACCTTCTGTTACAGGAATAGATGGGCTAATGCCTGTATTGATTGCCAAAGCCGCACAAAAATCATTGGATGAAGGCCGTACTGTTAAATTAACAGAACTTACTAGTCAATAATTCATCTTCGTTAATATTTCTAATAGTGATTCCACTGCAAAAAGTTTTTTGAAGTATTACTACTATTTTAAGTGGAAAAACACATGAAGTTTATTCGTAGATTGTTTTTGCAGTGGAATCGATGGTTTGTTATAAGGAGAAGATCTTTAAAATTATGTCTATTACACTAGCTGTTTTCATATTCACTGTACAATTTATGGCCTTTATTATTAAGGGGTTAGTTGGCTTTGGAAACCCTCTTTTATCCAATCCTCTTTTGGCGATGAGGCTAGATAATAAGGTTATTACTCCAGCTAACCTTTTACTAGATGCACCCATTAATGCTTGGATTGTATGGAAAAATCGAAAAGCTTTCTCTATAAAGAAAACTATGCCAATTGTAATCTTCATTATGTTAGGAGTAATTCCAGGAACATTATTTTTGAAAATGGGATCAGCTTGGATCATAAAAGGGCTTCTTGGTACATTTATTATTGGACTAGGCATAGAAATGATTACCCGAAATCGAAGTAAAACGATTACCCCCAACATGATGCTAAAGAGAATTGTGTCAATTACCTCAGGTTTCATGGCAGGCTTGTTTGGTATTAATATGTTGTTTTTAACTTATTTTGAACGAATCACCATAGACCGAAATGAATTTCGCAGCAACGTATGCTTTGTCTTTTTGGTTGAGAATATATTTCGTTTTATTGTCTACGCTGCAGCTGGAGTCTTTCAACCAATTGTATTTCAAATATTTGCAATATCAGTGCCAGCCGCAGTATTGGGAGTGTTTGTAGGCAGCAGAATTGACAAAAGAATAGGTGAAAAACTGATAAATCAATTGGTTATTGTTACTTTTATTTTGGGTGGCATCAGTATTTTAATAAAATCTCTTATTTTAAAAACATAGACATTTCATTAACACGTATGTTTGATGAAAGAAATAGTAAGAGAACTTTCATTTACAGGTGAGGGCAATGAGAAAGCTTAATCGGTTAAATCAAATAAAAAAAATTTTATGGGAACAGGAAATCGTACCCCTAGATCAATTATGCAATTTATTTCAGGTATCAAAAGGGACGATTCGTCGTGACGTTAACGAATTAGAAAAGCATGGTTCTATCAAGAAGATTTACGGTGGTATCATGCTCAATGAAAAAAACTCACAAGGGTCATTTGAACTCAGGGAAAAAAAATACCAAAAGAATGCTGCCAATTTAGCCAGTAACCTAGTAGTGAATGGTGATGTTCTTTATATTGATTCTGGTACAGAAAATATGTATTTGATGCCTTTTTTATCAGAGCGTTCGGACTTGACAATAATAACAGCTAACTTAAACGTTATTAACGAGGCATTGCAGTACCCTCAATTAGAAATTATCTCTACGGGTGGTATTCTTCATCGACCATCTAATGCTTTTGTTGGGTCCGCTGTCATAGACTTTCTGCAAAATTACAATATCTCCAAGAACTTTTTTTCTTCTTCTGGTGTTTCGATTACCAATGGAGTTACCAGTGCTTTTCCATTAGAATATGAAATTAAACGTTACTTAATCGAACGAGGAGAAACTAATATTTTATTGCTAGACTCCTCCAAAGTAGGAGTTGTTTCTTTGAAGACTTTTTGTAAACTTGAAGATTTAGATTATTTGGTTACTGACCAGCGACCATCAAAAGAGTATTGTGATTTTTTTTCTGCCCATAACGTTAGGCTGATTACTGAATAAAAGAAAAAGTACTGGTGTGATATATGCGGTAAGGAAGTAAAGCTTTGATGATTTCGATAAGACAATGAGACGGTGTGCTGTAGGGAACAGAATTCTATATGACGAGGGAGAGAGTTAAAAAAGAGATAAAATATGTTCTTAATTATAAGTATTAATATGACCAATACATACAAGAAGTTGTATGTAAGAAAAGGATGATGATTGTGTCGAACGTATTTTTAATTCCAAGAACCATTATTTCTGGGAATGATGCATTAGAGAAATCTGGTTCTTATTTAAAAAAATGTGGAAATAAAGCGTTTATCGTTACGGACAACATGATGGTGACCATTGGAAATATTCAAAAATTAGTCAACGTATTAGATAAACAAGAGATCGGATATGAATTGTTTGCAGAAATTAATAGTGAACCTACGGATCAAATGGTTTATCAAGGGGTTAAAACGTATAAAGAAACGAAATGTGATTTTCTGATCGCTATAGGCGGAGGCAGTCCGATTGATAC
>NZ_FOTS01000036.1 GCF_900114615.1 Pelosinus propionicus DSM 13327
CGTTATCGTATCCACAAATTTAAAATTCTCGGATTGGATTACGATGTTTGAAAATACAACAATGGTAACAGCCTTAATTGATCGTTTGACATTTAGATCCCATGTATTAAACATGAACTCTGACCATTCTTACAGAGCAGATTATTCTAATCAAGGAAATGAAAATTAACTATAGGGGAAATACTGCATCATCAGTGTTTCCCTATATGTAAGAGCAATGTGGTAAACTTTTTCACTGTCAAAACTACATCGGTGGTAAACTTTTTCGATATCACTACTGGTAAACTAATTCAGTATCAAGTGGTAAAGAAATTCATTGACATTCACAGCATAACACCAACTACAGAATTTAGGTCGGTCACATATCCTCGTATCTGTTGCTGGAGACAACTGTTGATACGATCCGGAAAGACGCCTGCCCTTGCAAGATCGTTTGCAGTGGTCTTTCGCTTTGGAAACCGCCACTTGAGATTTTCTACGAACATCCCAGCAGTTATCGTACTGACCGGCGAATACCAGGGCTTAAAACTCCTCACAACGCAGCCACCAAAGAAGGCCTCTGCCGGCAAAGCGGGCTCTTTATTCTTTATCCCTGCTTCGACCTGATCAGCTGCAGCCAGTATTGACGAAGCCTGCACATAGAAAGTCGCTGCCGGTTTATTTTTCTCGTGCTCACATCAAACAAGGGGTTTGCTGAGTGGACTGGCTTTCTTGGTGATGAGGCTATCACAACAGCAATTCTGGATAGACTGAAATTTTCAATATGATAGGCGATGGCTACCAACTGAAAAACAGGAGATTCATCTTAATCTAACAGAAATGGTAAACTAATTCAGCATCAAGTGGTAAAGAAATTCATTAATATTGACATTGACAAATAAATTCCATATGAAAATTTAACTGAGTTCTTCGCCATAAGTTTTAACACACTTACAGTAACTCTAACGTAATAATTTAAAATATATAACTCCCCTTAGATTATTTGGCATTAACCTTATAAGACTTCGTAATATTACATTTGTAATAAATTCAAATATATTGACAAAACCTATACTTAAAAACTTACATTGTAAATTAACTTCACTTCGTACATATTGCAAACCACCCCGTCTCCGAAACATCTCTTTTCCAGTTCTAGCAAGAACCAAACTTTCACTAATATTCATCATCTTACATCTTTTCATAATCATTCGAACCCACAAATAATAATCTTCGCACCATAAAAAAGGCTGATAATTCCCCGCTTCAAGAACTGCCGTCTTTTTATACATCACAGTCACATGATTAAAGGGATTTCTTCTTTTAGCTGCTTTATAAATACTATTTTGTGTAAGAGGAACAACTCTACTAGATAAAATATTATCGGGTGCTCCTTCAAATTCTTCAATATACGTACCTACTAAATCAATTTCTTTATTATCAGAAAATTTTTTCAATTGCTTTTCAAATCGCTCTGGCTTCGCAATATCATCAGTATCCATTCTAGCAATTAACTCATAACTACATTCTATTATCCCTGCCTGCAAAGATAATCCTAATCCACGATTTTCAGGCAATATAATAATTTTAAATAATCCTGGAAACCGCATCTCAAAATTCTCAATTATTTGATCTAGCTCATATGTCAGAGCTCCATCTTTTACTATGACTATTTCTGTAGGTATACATGTCTGATTTATAACACTTTCTAACGCAATTTTAAAAAACATAGGATTCTCTTTACAATAAATAGATATCAACACAGAAAACTTCATTAACTGCCCTCCCCCATCCATTTATACCTCGGCAATTCGAAAGTATAATTCACCATATTTTCGTGACATTTGCTCGACAGTAAATTTCTCTAGATACACTTGATGAGCCTTCTGCGCTAATCTCATTCTATTAGATTCATTCATCATTTTTATAATTGCCTCATAGTACTCATTTTCATCTAATGCATTGCATAAATATCCCTCAGAATCATTTTCTACAATTACACCCATAGCTGGAATATCACTAACTATTACTGCTCTTTGCATCATCATTGCTTCAATAACCGACAATGGTAATCCCTCACTTAAGGAAGGAACCAAAACACAATCTGCCATTTTCAAATACGAAAAAACCTTTTCACGAGGTTGCTTACCTAAAAAATGAACCACTTTATCGAGTTCATTATCATTAACATATTGAGTTAGAAGCTTCTTTTGTTTTCCATCGCCTAAAATATAATAATTTAAGATAAACCCTTCTTGAATTAGTTTATTAACAGTCTTTAAGGCAGTTAATATATTTTTTCGTTGAATTAAAACCGATGCTGATACTACTACTAATTGAGTATTATTTTCGACCTCTATTTTGATAGAATCATTTCTATTTTCAATGCCATTATAAATAATTTCACACTTTTCTTCTATTTTGAAATTGCCATGTACCTCTTTAACATATTCAGAAATCGCTATAACCCTATCAAAATATTTTAAAGCTTTTTTCATAGTGACACACATGAAATAACCAATGCTTTTTCCATATTCAAAATAAAAATCTTCATAAGGATTATTATGTAAGGTCACTACTTTTATATAATTTTCTAAAGAGCACGCTGTTAAAATTGTTGGCCAAAAACTATGGGCATGAATAATATTAGGTTGGATATCTTCAACTTTTTCTTTTAAAACTTTAATAGCTATATACGTGGGGAACTTGCCCATTCCAACTTCGACGAATTTTAATCCTAATTTATTAAAACGCTCTCTATCTTCCGCACTATTATTACGAAGAGAAACAAAGATAAATTGAATATCTCCGTGTAGGTTAAACTTTGCTATATTCTCTGCAACAATAACTGGCCCTTTCTCTTGCAAACTAGGCACTATAACAGCTACTTTCAGCATATACTACCTCTCATCTTTTATTTAATAAAGGCTCATTAATTAAATTATAATACTGATTTATATGGGATAAATAATTGATACATATCATTTTGCATAAATTTTGCATATAATAAACTAAGACCAAATAGTAAAATCAATATATAATTTAGAAATTTTATATTTTGATTATTTCTAATTAATAAGAATGAGGGAATTATAAATATTTCAATAGTTGCTAACATCGTTGAAATTCTCCCTGCAATAATACCTAAATCATTGAATATAATTAACCAAAATGTCGAAAAGGCATACATATTTAATATCGTATTATATCCATATATTTTTTTTTGTAATTTCTCCTTAAAATAAATAAAGATTAGTAAAATGGCTGTTTGTAATAATGTAACAGGATTCAACATACTTAGTGATTCTCCGTATCCCGAAAAAATATAATTTATAATTGAGCCACCAATATCGCCTAAATATTCCATAATCAATTCCTTAAAGGGGAAAAAAGCACCTATAATAATCGCAATAAATAAGCTATAACAATAAACCCTCTTTTTAAATCTATAGGAAGAAATAAAATATATAGGAAAAGCAATTAACGCCGCACTATGGAAAGAAGCAGCTAAAGCAATTAATATAATAAACCTTATAAATAATCTTTTCTCAATTGCTTCTATACTATAAAGAATAATAGCACATGCAACAGCAGTACGAATTTGCCCCATATCCCTAACAAAGAAAAATCTTGTAACATATAAAAACATAGATAAAAAGAAAAATTTTGAATATTTATAGCATGAGTAAACGATAAAGCCTAGTCCAATAAAAGACATACTTAAGATTACAAATGAAAAATCATCAAAAAAGCTCTTCAATATCGAATTTAATAATAAATAGCCATATTCACCATGAATATCAGCATAATTAGATTCACCAGATATAACATTCCAAAAACCAGTAACGTCATTGTATATCTCGTTATATCCCGAATAGTCAAGTCCTGTTTCATATCTTAATCCTGCAAGAAAGGCTAAACTAAAATATATTATACATATTATAATATACTTTATATATTGCTTCTGGTTTAAGTTAATAAAATCCATCATTGTAGAAAACATAATCAGCACGACTAATATAAAGTAACTCATATAACCTCTCTAGAAACATATTTAATAAAATAGGATTTGCTAGCAAATTCCTCTCTATCTTAGGCAACAAAAACGATGTTATTTGAAGTTCAATTAAACTGCTCAAGCTTTGAACAAAAGAATCCTGGGGTCATTTTCAAAATTCGTCATCAATAACTGTATAACAACCATCATTCTGCAGCTTCCTTTAGACGAGCAATATCGCGATTCGACTAGATTACCGGATTTATTCCTAAGAAACCCACGATATTTTTTCGATTCGATGTCCCCCCCCCCCCCAAAGATCTATCACAGCTGAAGTTATATCAAGGATTAGGTTCCTTGGCTTATTTATTTAACATTCCTCTTTGCCAAATTTGCATTATAAATTCAATACGTCTCTTTTCCGTAGATTTAATGTCAATTATAGAACATTCATTCTTGTCAATTATTTTATCTTTTACTTGTTTTGCAAATTCGACAATTTTATCCACTGAATCTTTAACATTATTTTCACAATTAGAAAGCTGCAATACCCATTCAGGCAACATCTTCAAAGAATTAAATGCGCTATCTTTATATCCAATAATAATGGGTAAACCATAGGATAAATATTCTCTGACTTTCAATGGACAAGCTTCATTCATTTTATTCCGATGTAATGCCAATGTGCCAATGCCAACATCAGCTTTTTTTAAAACTTTTTCATATTCGTCTTTACTTAAATATCCATAAAAAGTTACATTTTCAGACTTTCTCCCTTTCTCTTCTAGACCGATAATATGAAACTCAAGTTTTCCAATAGTCTTTTTAGCCAAATAAAGAATTTTATCGACACCATGCCAAGATTGTCCTGGTGTCCCCATAAAGACTAAATGAGGAATTTCATTAGATTGGCGCAGTTGCTTTAATAATGGAAATTTTAGTGTATCTATCCCATTGGGTACATCAATTGCTGGTTTCTCGTATTTTTCTATACTTGCTAAATGTATTAACTCTGATGTGACGCCTACAATACCAGATACATTGCGAAATAAATAACCTCTTGTTAATAGATTATAATAATAATTTATTTTATACTTACAATTTCTTTGTGCTACTAATCTTATTTCAGCAATATCATTTGTATTAATTTCTACAACTGTCGGAATAATATTAATTAACTTATATATATATAGTTTAAATGTTTCAAAACGTAAATACATAATATCCGGCTGAAAATCTAAGATAGATTTAATCAAATTCCCTGGTCCAATAAATTTTAAAAAAATTGTATTATTAAGCAATTCATATATATTAGAATTCAATTTGCATTTTTCATTTTGCTTATTCTGTTGATTATTCTTTGGTAAGACGCAAAAAATTTCTATTGTATGTCCTAGATTTCTCCATTCTTTTACTTGCTGATTGACTTTCTTCGTAACACCATCATTAGAATAGATATCCCATGTTAATAAATATGCAATTTTCATTTTAACACCACTTCAACTATCTTCTGTATAATTTTGTCCCCTGCCGTCCCATCTCCATAGAGCTTAATTGAAAAATCAAGCTGTTTAGCTGATGATTCTTTTTGAGCTTGCAAAATTTTATCATAGTCAGCACCCACAAGCACATTGTAGCCATGTTCAACTAATTCAACCCATTCAGTTTCATCTCGCAGTGTAATACAAGGCTTACAGAAGAAATATGCTTCCTTCTGTACTCCACCACTATCTGTTAACACGCCTTGACATTGTTCCAACAAAGTTATCATATCAAAATAGCCAACAGGATCAATAACTTTTATATTATCCAGCTGTATATTATACTGTTGAATAATATTTCGTGTCCTGGGATGAAGAGGCAATATTACAGGAATATTTCTGGAGATACATTCCAATGCTTTTATGATATTCTTTAAACGAACCATATCGTCAGTATTTTCAGCTCTGTGAATAGTTGCTAGATAAAATTTATAATTTACTTCTTTTAAAACATTAGATAATGTTTCACTTGGTTGAGCTATATCTTTATAAAACAATGCAGCATCATACATTACATCGCCAACATTTTCTATCAGATACTTTCCTGTCATTTCTTTCCTCATAAACCCTTCACCCTGTAAATTATTTACTGCCTTTTTTGTAGGACAAAACAACCATGAGGAAATACGATCCGTCAAAATACGATTGACTTCTTCAGGCATTCTCATATTAAAAGAACGAAGTCCAGACTCAACATGAGCCACAGGAATATGAAGCTTCACAGCAGCTAAAGCACCAGCTATTGTTGAATTAGTATCACCATAAACTAATACCACATCTGGTTTTTCTTCTAACAATATTTCTTCAATTTTAGCTAACATCTGTCCCGTCATAACCCCATGATATCCCCCTCCCATATGAAGATTATAATGTGGCTTTGGTATTTGCATTTCTGCAAAAAATATGTCAGACATATTAGTATCATAATGCTGACCTGTATGTACTATTACTTCATTAATTTGTTTATTCCTATGTCTCTCAGCAAAAAAATCTAGTGCCCGCGATACAACTGCAGCTTTGACAAATTGTGGGCGAGCACCAATGATGGTAACTATTTTCATCATTATTTCTCCTAGGTATTAATCGTTAAGTCTACTCAATGTCACAAATTTCAGTGCCACCAATACTTCTAAAAAGTTCCGTCGTGCATGCATTTTTTTAAAATTTTTCATTATTATCTAATCTAAGTTATATATTACCACTAAGCTCGAACGATTTTCTTATACAACTCTACTTCCTTTTCATCCACAAACCTATTATTATGCCATAATATTATAAAATCGCCATAATATTTTCTACAAATATTCTTCAATCTAATAATTCTTTGCAAAGCCTCAATATGCGATAAATTCATATATTGATTATCTATTGCACTACATTCCATCACAATCAATGGACGTTCTTTTAACTTTAGTGCATGTCTTGTTCTTAAATTAAATACGGAATATTCATAGCACACACCACAACGGAAACCAATATGGTCGGCATAGCTTACTGATGTATCGTAAGTTAGTCCCGCATCTTCATAATGTTGCCATGTATCTGGACACTGCCAGCGCAAAAAATGTTGACGCCCCCCCATTTGAAGTTGCTTGATACCACTATCTTGATATATAGAATGTAACCGTTCAGTTTCACGCTTAACTTCTTGTCCATCTTTATAACTCACATAAGAAGGGTGTAAACCCATTTCGTGCCCTCTGCTATGAATAGTTTTCATCAAGTTAATAACATAAGGATGATCAATAGGGTAATTACCATCCATTTCTGATAAACTTTGTGCCTCCATCATATAAAAACAACTAATTAAATTATGTTTTTCACTAATATCCATAATTAAATCAAAGGTATAGTTCTCATCTGCCAAAACATTACCTGTTCTAACTTGATAAGCACTAGTTGTCCTACGAATAAATGTTTTTATGCTTTTTCTTTTGATTATATCTCCTGCCAGAGTACGTACTAAGTCATATGGCGATAAAAATAGTATTCCAAATGGCGAATCTACATCATGGGTAGGAATAATACGAAAGTCCCTCTGTTTTCGTTGCAAGCCTGGCCAAAGCTTTTTGAGTGCCCACCATAATATTTCTACATATTCATTAATTATTGGTCTTTCTAAAAAATCTTCTTGAAATGCCAATGATGCGCTGGCCGGAAAACGGTTATGCTGGTCACGCTCACCTTTAACTACTTCCTCATACCTTGTCAGCATGAAGAAAGCTGAGCCGAATATATCAATACTAAGCTTTATGGCATGTTCATCACAGGATAAATACGTATTGGATTCCAGCTTATTACCATATATAATTGGCATTTTTTCTTGTACTACGAGTTCGGTTATTTCTTTTTGTTCTATGTGCCATATTGATAATGGTTGTACTGGCAATGAAAAGATCGTCAGCCACTTACTCTGCAAAGTTGCAAATAACTCATCTGAAATAAACAAGTTTTTTTTATTATCATACTCAGATTGAATGCACACATTCTGCCTATCTTCAACAACAGTACGATAATCCACTCCTAAAAACTCACGAAATATAACATCATATATATATTTTCGTTCATTTTCATAAAAAGGTGGATGATAAATAAATAGCATTGAGAACACACGCTCCAAACATACAAAATACTATCCTTTCAGTAAAGCTTTACCTAAATCCCTAACTGCTTGGCACACACGCATTTTCCTATTTGCCTTGCTTATCGAGAAGTATGGCTTTTGTACTGCACCAAAGGCACGAAAAAAGCGTTCAACCGGCTCAATCATACTACCCTCAAAGTCGAATTTCTTAGTTACGGTAGCGGCAAATTGAATCGCTTTCCATAATAATAAGCTGGTCGCACCACTACTACGAAGTTCAGGGTGGCCACCACCCATTAAGTAATAAGCACTCTGCTCATCCCAAATAATATAAATCGCTGCATGTATTCGTCCTTGCTCATCTTGTGCATAGAAAATTTTACGACATTCACGTTTACTGCATGCAGCATCTAGCCTTTTCAGAAACTTTATATCATACGGCATTTGCATTCTTTGCCGCTCAAAAGTTAATCTATTAGTATTAAAAAATTTATCAATATCACTGTCAAAATAGCAGTTAACCGTCCTTTGTGCCTTTTTTATATCGGTTTTTATATTTGATTGAAAATTATTATATACTTTTACTAAATCAGTTATATCTTCAATTACATAAGTATATCTTGTAGCCTGCTGAAAACCACTCCAATAAAGTGGCAGCCAATTGGTTATAGAATAATGAAAATTCTGAGAGAACATATCAACTTGTGGTAATCTTCCAATCAAATCCGTAAAAATTTTTTTTTCATACGCTAATCTTTTCGTATATTTCTGTCCATTAGGATAACTAATCCAGATGCCCATTGCCTGGGTAAGTCTAGGCATGGCAATCACATTAAATCCACTTTTTTTTATATAAAACGGCCAACTAGCAACAATTTCTCCGTCTTTTTCTATGATTACTACATCCCAATTATCATCACCGCATACTGCATCCAGCCACCAGTCTTTTGAAAAAATAGGTATTATTTTTTCAATTTCACATAAATCACGATATTTTTGTTTATTATCATCCATTATAAAAAGTATCACTTTCTTTTAATTTATCTTTTCTCGTATAGCCAACATATTCATGTTCATGTTTATATTCAATACATTTATCTCTATCTAAATATTTCACAACTTTAGCTGGGTTTCCAGCAACAACGCAGTATCCATCTGGAAAAGATTTTGTCACAACAGCACCTGCACCCACAATTGTATGATCACCTAAAATAACATTTGGTAAAATAGTACATCCAATTCCTAACCAACAATATCTTCCTATTAAAATTTTTCCCTCTATATGTTCACGGTGGTCATATATGTTATGATTTGAACACAGCAACCTAGAATACGCTGCAATTCTCGTGTAATCACCAATTTCAATTTTTCCTATGGCCTGTACATATATTTCTTTATTATCACCTAATGAACTCCCTACTCCCATCTTTATATTTTGTACTCCACCAATATACATTGTATGATGTACTGGCCAAGGAACATTTCTATGAATACCAATAACTTTTTGTATAAACCACATTTTTAAACTAATTTCGTGAGTAGTTCCCCTTGTCTCATAAATTGGCCTTAAAAACCAAATATGTTTTAAAATAAATAAATAAATAATCCTCAATATTACTTTTAGGATTTTTTTCATTACAAATCTCCCTTACTCCAAATGCTAGACATATATAAACTCAACAGATATATTAAGCAATACCCTAAACAAAAAAATACTATTGTAACCTCTGCAATAGTAAACAATGTCTTCCCTAAAGACATGGAAAATACTAAGACACTGATAATAAATACTTGAAAAAATAAATCTATCTTTTGTTTTTCTGCAATTAAAGCCATGCTACTTAAAGGACTTGCAATACATCTCAAATAATACATTGGTACCAATATTTGCGTATATACACCCGCAATTCGCCATTCTTGTCCAAAAATGAACTGAAATAAACTTGGCGCAGCCACTAACAAAATTATAAATGGAAAAATTGCAATAACTGCTAATTTTTTCATTGTCTTATTAAATAAATTTTTACATTCACCCTTGTCAGTATATTCCATCGCAGCACGTTGCCTGAATACATCTCCCACCGATTGGGTAATCAAATTCAACGGCATATTTATACACCTCTGTCCTAAAGAGAAATAACCTACAACAGAAGTACCATAAAATATATTCAATAGAAGCACTGGTAATTGTTGGGAAATATTTCCAATCGCATGTCCTACCATCAAATACCTTGGGAAATCCACATATCTTTTTGCTTGATAAACAACAGCTTTATAATTAACAAATTGCATATTATTTTCATAAATAAACAAATATGTCATATAGATTCCAACTACGGCTTGAGCGATAAATGGCGCTATGATAAGCCCCCATGGAGAATACCAATACATACCTATTATTATACTGATAAATATATTGATTAATGAAACTATTATTCTTGATTTTGACATAACATCATATCTTTTCTCACGGTTGAACCAATAATAAAATGCCTGGTATATTGCCAGTAAAAAAACATAAAACGGAGAAATCCAAAAATATGGTAACATAGCAGATTGGTTAAAATAGCGAAGCATTGATTCTCCACATATGAAAAAAATTCCTAATAAAAAAAATACAGTCATTCCTGACAAATAAATACATAAGAAAAGAAGATTCGCGCTATCACATTTTTCCTTTGGCAAAATAATAGCTAGTTCATATCTGCCTGTCGCCATAACAGAGATAATGCTTGTAGCCGATATAAAGACAGCATATATCCCAAAATCTTCAGGAGAATAAATACGCGTAAGAACAGGCATTGATAAAACCATAATGATTTGTGAAAAAATCGTTCCTGACATCAGAGTAAGTACGTTCTTTAGAAAATTCCTGTTTTTTATATAAGCTATTAGTTTTACATACAAATTCTTAAATATCATCTATTGAAACCCTTATCTGCAATCATCTTTAAGTACTTTAACTACCATATTCATCTGGTCATCATTCACCCATGCACTCATCGGCAGACTCATTACTCTCTTAGCAATTTTCTCTGCTATCGGAAAACTACCTTCCGGCTGATTCAAATAAGCAAATACCGATTGCAAATTAAGAGGTATCGGATAATGCACCGCAGTAGGAACGCCTGCTTCCTTCAGTTTAGCCTGCACTTGTTCACGATTATCCACCTGAACAGTGTATTGAGCATACACGCTTGTATTATAGTCTGCAATATAAGGTGTAACCACTACATTTTTTAAAGTTTCGGTATATCTTGCTCCTATTTCTGCTCTTAGTTTAACTTCTTCATCAAAAATTTCTAACTTAGCTAAAAGTATAGCTGCTTGCATAGTATCAAGTCGTCCATTAACACCCACGACAGGGTGATGGTAGCGACGATCTTGACCATGTAAGCGAATTTGACTCATTTTTTTTGCTAGTTCATCGTCATCAGTAAAGCAAGCACCGCCATCGCCATAGCAACCAAGTGGTTTAGTTGGGAAAAAGCTGGTGCAGCCGATAGTAGACAGTCCACAAGATTTTCTGCCTTTGTAAGTAGCCCCAAAACTTTGGGCAGCATCTTCAATGACTGGTATGCTGTATTTATCTGCAATTGCATTAATAGCATCCATATCAGCACATTGTCCGTATAAGCTGACAGGCATAATCGCTTTAGTCTTTGATGTAATAGCTTGTTCAAGTTTGTTCGGATCTAAGTTATAAGTTTTAGGATCTATATCCACAAATACTGGCGTAGCCCCTAAAAATGCTGTTACTTCGGCAGTAGCGATAAAAGTAAATGGGGTAGTGATAACTTCATCACCTGACTTTATATCTAATGCCATGAGAGCAATCATTAAAGCATCAGTGCCGTTGGCTATTGTAATACAATATTTTATACCTACATATTGAGCTAGTTTTTCTTCTAGTTCTTTTACTTCAGGTCCCATGATGTATTGACCGTGTTCTAATACATTAGCAATACGCTCGTCTATGGATTTACGGATTTTTTGTTGTTGGGTTTTAAGATCTATAAAAGGTATCATATCATTACCTCACAATGCTTTTTTGTAACGCAAGGGACATACCCCGTCACTTTGCGCCCCCCTTCTCTAGAAAGAATTTCACTTGATTGTAAGATGCGTACCGCAACGATTACAATCAAGTTCCGCTGCTTCCCTTTTTACCATTACTTCACCACAAGCACAAGCCCACCCTTCTACTCTTGCCGGATTGCCGTAGACCATGGCATAATCAGGTACATCCTTTGTTACTACGGACCCAGCCCCAATGAAGGCACGTTGCCCGATAGTTGTACCACATACTATCGTAGCATTGGCACCAATGCTGGCACCTTTTTTGACTAAAGTTGTCAGATAGTCGTTTGATGTATTACGTGGATATTCACAGCGTGGCGTTTTCACATTGGTAAAAACCATACTAGGACCACAAAATACATAGTCTTCTAGAATAACACCCTCATAAACGCTAACATTGTTTTGTATCTTTACATTATTGCCAATTTGTACATTACTGGCAACAACTACATTTTGTCCAATATTGCATTTTTGTCCGATTTTCACATTCTTAGAAATATGAGAAAAATGCCAAATCTTTGTGCCTTCACCAATTTGTGCTGGTTCATCTACATAAGATGATTCATGTAGAAAATATTTTTTATTGTCTTGCTCTAGCATATTACTAACCTCTCTTTTATTAAGATATAGAACACCCCGCCACTCTCCCCCCTCCTCTCAAGAGGGGATCCTCATTCTAATCCTAAGCCAATGGTAAACTCTTCATTTAATGGGAAGGTAATCTCTTTTTTGTATTTTACCGAATGGTAAATGGCTAAAATGATTTCTAAGGCCTTGCGCCCTTCTTCGCCACTAATGGCAGGCTCTCTATCATGGGTAATAGCTGCCATAAAGTCTTTGATAATATCAGCATGTCCAAAACCGTATACATTTGGAGGTTCTTTGTCTTGTTCTGATAGGGCAGCAGCCTCATTTTCTCCATCAAAGCGCCATGCTTCTATTTTATTCACAGCAATTCCACCTATACAGACAGTACCAGCACTTCCAAATATATTCAAGGTTTCTTCCAAGTTTTCAGGATATATGGTCGTAGCTGCTTCAATAATCCCTAATGCACCACTTTTAAATTTTAAAACGACAGCGCCCACATCTTCTCCTTCAATCTTACGCATATTAGTCGCTGTATAGGCGAATAAAGAATCCACAGGTCCCATCATCCACTGTAAGAGGTCAATGTTGTGAATGGACTGGTTCATAAGACAGCCACCATCTTGTGTCCAAGTACCACGCCACGGTGCTTGACTATAATATTCATCATTTCGATTCCAACGCAAAACAGCTGATGCATGAGTTAGTTGACCAAATTTATCAGTATCAATGGCACTACGTAGTTTTAAAATTGCATTATTAAAGCGATTTTGATGAACGACTCCAATCTTAACTTTCATTTCTTTGGCAGTCGCAATCATAGCATCAGCCTCGGCTATAGACATCGCCATTGGTTTTTCTACTAATACATGTTTTCCAGCCTTCATGGCATCAATAGCAATTCTCGAATGCAATCCACTTTCGGTGCAGATATTGATAATCTGCACATCTGAATTGGCAAGTAATTCCTGATAATCGTTATATCCCTGACAATGATATTTTTCAACAGTATTAGTTAAAATTACTTCCTTGCTTTCAGCTACTGCTACCAACCTTGCTCCTGGTACCTTCTTTATTGATTCCAGATGATTTTTAGAAATACGTCCACATCCTATTACACCAAACCCATAAGCTTTCATTCGTAAGTACTCCTTATATCTTGGTTATCTTATACTTTAATTGTGCATTAATATTTTTACATGCATTTCTAGTATCCACGACTGCTTGGGCATGTTCTACTATATGTTCATAATCAATCTCACTATGCTTAGTCGTAATAACAATACAATCTGCATTTGCAATAGCTTCATCCGTTAAATCAATGCTCTTCATATTATAAGTATATGGTGCATGTGATTTTATTTCGGGTACAAAAGCATCATGATAAGTAACTTGTGCATTTTCTTTTAACATCAAATCAATAATTTTTAATGCTGGTGATTCACGACAATCATCAATATCATTTTTATAAGCTACTCCCAAGACAAGTATGTTAGCACCACTAAATGATTTTTTATGGCTACTCAATACCCTGTTAACTTTATGAATCACATGATAAGATGCCTGAATGTTTACCTCACCCGCTAGTTCAATAAATCTAGTATGAAAATCATATTCTCTAGCTTTCCACGTTAAGTAAAAAGGGTCAATAGGAATACAATGTCCACCCACACCGGGACCGGGATAAAAGGTCTGAATTCCAAATGGTTTCGTTCCAGCCGCATCTACGACTTCCCATATATCAATCCCCATACGATCACATAATAGCATCATTTCATTTACTAAAGCAATATTCACAGCCCTATATGTATTTTCAAATACTTTGGTCATTTCAGCCACTGCAGTAGAAGAAACAGGTACTATATTCAAAATGGTCTGTTCATAAAAATTTTGAGCAATACTCAAGCACGCTGGCGTTATACCGCCAACTACCTTCGATGTATTTTTCGTCGTATATCTTAAATTACCTGGATCAACACGTTCTGGGGAAAAGGCTAAGAAGAAATCTTGTCCAACTTTCAACCCAGTTGCTTCTAATTTCGGTAAAATGACTTCTGATGTTGTGCCAGGATAAGTTGTACTCTCTAATGTTACAAGTTTTCCCGGTTTAATATATTTTGCAATTTCTTTGGTTACATTTACAATATACGAAATATCAGGATCACGAGTAATGGTAAGCGGTGTTGGGACACAAATAACAATAACATCTACTTCCGCTATTTTGGAAAAATCAGCGGTTGCTATGATTTTCTTTTTAGCTACTAACTCTTTCAGTTCATCGTTCTTCACATCTTTGATGTAATTCTCACCATGATTCACTTGTGCCACACGAGAAACATTGCGGTCAAAGCCAATCACCTGAAAGCCCACTTTGGCTTTTTCAACAGCTAAGGGTAACCCTACATACCCTAAGCCAATTACTCCTACTGCAGCATCTTTATTCATCAGCTTTTTTTTCAATAGTTCTTTGTACTCCATTGACTGCTGGTCGGTATTGTTCTGTTTACTCATTGCACTTCTCCTCTTCAGTAACATCCTATGTCTTCGTCGCTACACACTCCAGCAACCTGAGCTACTTATCCCTGGATTGCCCTTATAAACTTGATTGGTATACAGCTTTCTCTGAATCAATTTGATCTGAACGACAATTTTAATATCATCCTACACGATCAATTTCAAATTTTGACAAATCAAAGTTTTGTGAATTAACAATAACCCCTTCAGTACTACTCTTGGTTACTAAAACTCTTGTAGTTTGCAGCATAATAACTAAATCTGTGATTACATTGCATTTTTGTATATAAAGCAAATCATAAATCAGCTTATTATATGGCGTAGTATTATACTTTCCATACACTTGTGCCATCCCTGTAATACCTGGTTTTACGTTATGACGATATACATATTCAGGTATTTTTTCTTTAAACTGCTTAACAAAATATGGACGTTCTGGACGAGGTCCTACAATACTCATATCTCCCAGTATTACGTTAAATAACTGTGGCAGCTCATCCAAACGAGTAGCGCGCAAAAATTTCCCCACCTTCGTAATACGAGGATCATTTTCACCAGCTAATACAGGTCCTGTAGCTTTCTCGGCGTCAAGAAGCATACTACGGAATTTGTATATTTTAAATTCCCGTTCATCACGACCTACACGTACTTGACTATAGAAAATAGGACCAGGGCTATCCAGTTTTACAGCCAAGGCCACGAAGATAAAAATTGGCCAAAAAAGCAACAGAGTTGTTCCTGAAACCAAGATATCAAGAGTACGTTTCAAGGATCGTTGCTCTAAAGCAGGCTTTAAATAGGATGGACGCAATACAGGAATATCATCAATTTTGTCTAATTCTACACCACTGCAAAATATCTCATATACTGCTGGGATCAAGAATACTTGTTTACCATTGATATTGCAAAAATGTACAATTTCTTCTTTATCCTTAAGACTTAAATCAGCACATACTATCATTAAATCAATGTCTTCATTCACTTTTTTCCACGATTCATTCTCGCAATCTGTACAAACGTAGCGTACATTGTAATACAACTGAGGTTGAGCCTGCAAACGAGCTATAACACGAAAACAGTCGATTTGACTTCCTATGAGTAGCGCATTTTTGGGTGAAAGTAAAGTTTGTTCAGTTTGCCAAAAGATATACTTCCAGGCAGCCAACATCATAAACTGTAGTACCATCGTAAGAATCAATACACTACGCGGATAGCTAAATTCTCGCAAGAAAAAACTAGCTGCCATCATAATTATAAATAAGTTAAATAATGCGACTGCCAAACTTAATAAAAGTTCACTATATCTTTTTCTCACTAAAGAAAAAAGCCCATTAATGTTAAATAAAATACCTGCTGTAACAACCATAATTGGTGCCATGTTGTAATATATCGAGAAACTAGGTTGAGACATTCTATCATTAAAGACTATAATTACAGCAAAATACGTCGCTAATAGCAATAATCCTATATCACCAACCAGCAATATCAATTTTCTTAACATGGGAAATCTTCTTTGCATATATTCACCGCCTCATGTTCATATTTTCATTGAACATAATTCAAATATTATTATTCTTATGTATGTATGATTACATGATCATTCCATTTCTTTTAGATTCACGATTATACAACACCATCACATACATAAAGCTCAACATTACTCCCAGTACTCCGCCAATTGCAGTAATCAGTAATTTCCTAGGTCCAGATGGACGCTTTGGCAAATCTGCTTCATCTACGATTTGGATATCCATACTTTCCATAGCTTCTTGAATACGGGTTTGCTCATAGTTTTTCACCAGCACTCCATATACTTCTTGAGTAATTCGCACTTGGCGCTCCAATCCTATATAGGTAATACTACCTGCAGATAATTTGCTGATTTCTTTTTCATTTTCAGCTTGCAATCTTTTCGCCGTATCAAAAGCAGCCTGTCCCACTAATAATTCTGTTTCGGTCTCTACCTTTTCTTTCAACAACCCACCATGAATCGGATTCAGGGTATTAGCTCCTGATTGAATAGAATTTTTTACTTCTTGGCTGAGTTTAGCATTGAGTTCATTAAGTTCGCTTTGCAGTAATACTACATTAGGATGCTTATCAGTATAACGTTGCTGCATTTCTATAAGTGACATTTGTTTTTGAATAATGTTACTTCGAATTTCCTGAATGCCTGGATTATCAGCAATATTATAGCGAGAAATTGCTACATTTTGTTTATTTAATTGCGCATTAACACCTTGTAATTTCGCTTGATTAGTGTCATTTTGTACTTGTAATTCAGCAATTTTTTTATCAAATTCCACAACCTTCTGAATAATTGCTTTTGCCTGCTCATCAGGTATGTAAATTTTTTCCTGTTGACGGAATTTCTCCAAATTTTGTTCTGCTTGCTCCATATCTTTTTTTGTTTCTATAATACGAGTATTTAAAAATTGAATCATTAATGATTGTTCTGACTGATTCAGTTTGGTTAATAAACGTTGAAAATTTATAACTACATCCTTTGAAATTGCTTGTGCCTCTTCTGGAGTACGCCCAATTGCTGTCACTTCAATTAAATCCGTATTTTTAGTATTTTGTATTTTAAGACTGCTCTTCGCAAAGCCTTCTGCATCCATTTTTACTTTCTTCTCATCAGGTAAATCCAACCCGGCAATAATAGGCTCAAGAACACTACGGCTTTTCATCAATTCGATATAAGCTTGGGTTGGAGTAGATATACTGCCTGCCCCTAACATAGCCAATGCAGATGCTGCTTGTATCGATATGCCGCCATTTTGTTTTGGACTTTTCGCTCGCAAGAGCGTAGCTGATTCATACGATTTTGGCAGCATAAAGGCTATTGACATAGCCAATAATGTGCAGCTAACTACAATAGTTATCAATTTTTTCTTATACTTTATAACAATTTCTTTTATTGCTTTCAAGTCAATAGTATCCTGACCGTCCACTAGAACAACTCCTTTTATTATGTATGATATAGGCCTTCAACAGCGACAGCACATTCTGTCGTCATTTGGCCCCCTCTGTAGAATGGAATTTTATTAGTCAGTTATATTTTTCAATAAATATGTCCCTGTAAAAATCGGCATGATATCCTCTGTAAAAACAATTTTGTTAGATTTAGGTATATAGACCATATCCCCATCTTGTAATCGAACATTCTGGGCTGCATCTTGTTGTTTTACAAATTTATCAAAATTCACTTCCTGCATTTGCACCTTTCCATCTACCATACGTACTACAGCAATATGCTTAGGGCGACCACGTTTCGTAATACCACCAGCACTCGATATGGCTGCAAAAACATTCATGTATTCAGAACCTAACGAATATATCCCCTGTTTTGCTACTTCTCCCATCACATACACTTGACGGGGTCCATATTGTTTAATCATAACTGCCATACTAGGAATCTTAATATATTCCCCTAGTTTTTCTCGTAATAGTTCTGTTGCTTCGGGAATTGTAAGTCCAGCGAGCTTTACAGTTCCAGCATAAGGTAAATTGGCATAACCATCTGGCCCCAACATAATATCACTAAAACCAGCACTATTTTCTGGCATACCAATGACTACTACATTGATTACATCATATTTACTTAAACGATATTTTTCCATAACATTACTACGACCTATTTCTAATGGAACTGCATTTGTCAAATTGGAAGCAGATATAGGGACAAATGTACTAAGACAAACCAATAATACACAGCTTATTATTTTCCTTAAACACACTAGCGACTTCACTCCATTTCTGTAGATAATATTAAATGAAACACCCAAAACTACATGTTAACGATTACATTATTTGATTTTAGATCAAATTCATAATTATTTAATTTCTACAAGTGCAGCAATAATCCTGTAAATATTATCTTTTTTTGTAATATTAACTCAGATAATTTTGATCTTCTTAAATTTAATTGTGCATATAAACTTGCAATTATTTGAATTTCCTTTGACTATTTATTATAACGCCACAGCTAAATAATGTAAACAAATACATAATATTCATATGCATTTTTTTACATTTAAACGACAAAAATCGCAGCAATCATGCTGCGACTTTTGTCTTTAATTTATCTATTTTTTATAAAACTGATAGGTCACTTTCTGACTCAGCTGCGCTGGCCCTTGGCGATCACGCTCCCATGTTTTGATTCCTTCTGAGAACTTATGCGGGCTGACGAGTGCTTCTGTTTGCAGGTACCATGGTTCTTCTTTCATAACCACAATCAGATCATTGCCGCCAGTTTCGCCCCAAGAGGAAATACGATGTTCATAGTAATTGCGAGCCTGTCCGTTCTGCCAGTAGGTACGCAGGCGTTCAGCTTTGACTTCACCTACTAAGACGGCGTTTTCTGGTACTTTTCTCTCTATACCGCCAATTCTACCTGAAACCAATGGTATTTGCATTGCAAATCCTTCAGGAGTACGATCGTAGTCAAAGGCTACTTTCCCCATGGCTTTCGTTGTATGATTCATCGGGAAACTCACCATGACACCTGTGTAAGCAGGCTGATGCTGTAATTTTTCATAGAGTAACCCTACTGTATATCGGGTGCCAGTGGTCCCCAAATAGACGTTATAACCATTTTCCTTGCGTCCTAAAGGTTCTGGCCTTACTGCTAGTCCCCCTACATGGGTTTCAAAGTGCAATTTTCCGAAGTTCTGGCGATAGAAGACATAATCTTCTAAGATCTTGGAGCCACCCTCTCTGCCAAAATCCCAGTTGATCCCGCTTACATGCAATCCTAGACCTGTTTTGTGTGCATAATCCAATGTCAAAAGCTCTCCGCTATAACCAGTTTTTGCTCCACCGGTTAAATCACTAATCCCTGGCACTTGATCAAATACCGCAATGGAATCAGGATAAGGAAAATGCAGATATCTCATGTTACCAATGCGCAAACTGGCACTTAAGGTACCATTCTGACTTTCATGAAATCCGTAGCCCTCCAGATAGTTCTCATCAAAATGAGGATGAAAGCCACGCAGAGTATCTTGTTCACGATTGGAACGAACCACGGTGTGCCAACGCAAACCTGGAGCTAAATCCATATCTCCTCTGAGCTGCAAATTACGGGTATGAAAGGTATCAGTCCAAAAAAAGACCCCCACGCTAGCATCCCAAGTGCCTTTGCCTTGGCCTAGATAGGGAAAGTACCAGCCTGAGTCTTGTCGTGGGGTTTCTGAGTTTTCAGCATAGATGTTTGTAGAAGGTATGATGAATAAAACCAATAGAGCGATGATCATTTTAATGCTAAAATTCATTTTCTTATTTCCTCCCTATTATTTAGAGGGGGACACATCCCGCCCTGTGAGCACCCCCTCTCTAGAGAGGAGTTGTAAAGACAATTAGCCAACTCCATATATTTTTTTATTGATTATCCTCAAACATTTAACAATTACATATTATTCCATCAAAAACATATTACGTTATTATATCGCGCAGCCGTACATTTTCTTTGTCTTTTGCCGATAAAATAGGCGCTACCATCGGCCACTGAATTCCAATATCAGGATCATTCCACATAATACCCATCTCTGCCTGGGGATTATATCTATCAGTACATTTATATGCAAATAACGCCGCTTCGCTTAATACGCAAAAGCCGTGAGCAAAACCTTCCGGGACGTAAAACTGCTTTTTATTTTCACTAGAAAGAATAACCCCTTCCCATTGACCAAAGGTTGGTGAGCCTGCTCGAATATCTACTGCGACATCAAATACTTCCCCTTGGAGAACGTAGACCAATTTCCCCTGAGGATTTGGATTTTGAAAATGCAATCCGCGCAGTACGCCTTTTGTTGAAAAGGATAAATTATCTTGCACAAAATGAAAAGGCAAGCCTGCCTTTTCGTACTTTTCTTTATTCCAGGTTTCCATAAAAAAACCACGATTATCGCCAAATACTTTTGGCTCAATAATCACTGCACCTTGCAATTTCGTCTCAATGATATTCATAGTTTTACACCGCCTTGCAGGAGATTTAATAAATATTGACCATATCCGTTCTTTTTAAGAGGATCTGCTAATTGAAATAGTTGTTCGTTATTAATGAGCCCCATACGATAAGCGATCTCTTCCGGACACGCAATCATGAGTCCTTGGCGCTGTTGTATGGTTTCAATATAGTTGGCAGCTTGTAATAAGGACTCATGAGTTCCTGTATCCAGCCAGGCAAAACCACGCCCTAAGGTCTCTACCCGCAATTTGTTTTGTTCTAAATAGAAACGGTTGACATCTGTAATTTCCAATTCACCACGCACTGAAGGCGTTAAATCTTTAGCGATATTTATAACATGATTATCATAAAAATAGAGTCCTGTAACAGCATAATTGGATTTTGGTTTGTCAGGCTTTTCTTCAATGCTTACTGCTTGCTTACGATCATCAAAAGCGACTACACCATAACGTTCAGGATCTTTCACCCAATAGGCAAAAACAGTAGCTCCTTCTTTTTGGCTGGCAGCACGGCGTAAGCTATCCGTCAGGCTATGTCCATAAAAAATATTATCACCTAATACTAATGCGCAACTGTCTTTACCAATAAAATCTCGTCCAATGATAAAGGCTTGGGCAAGTCCATCAGGACTAGGCTGCACTGCATAATTCAAATTGATCCCCCATTGACTGCCATCATTCAACATTGCTTGAAAAAAGGGCTGATCCTGGGGAGTCGTAATAATCAAAATATCTTTGACACCAGCCAACAGCAGTGTACACAAGGGATAATAAATCATTGGCTTATCATAAATCGGCATCAATTGTTTGCTGACTACGGTAGTCAATGGATATAACCTGGTACCAGAGCCACCTGCTAAAATAATTCCTTTTGTAATTGCCATTATTTCTCCTCCGCTATAAGACCGAGTCGTTCCCCCTGATAGCTGCCATCACAAACATGTTGGCACCACTCTGCATTGTGTAAATACCATTGTATCGTTTTCTCTATACCGCTCTCAAAGGTTTCTGACGGTACCCATTCCAGCTCATTTTGGATTTTGGATGCATCAATGGCATAACGTCGATCATGCCCAGGGCGATCCTTCACATAGGTAATCTGCCCGCGATATGATTTTCCCATATCCCTTGGTCTTGCTTTATCTAGTAAATCACAAATCTTATAGACAATTTCCAAATTCGATTTTTCATTATGCCCGCCAACATTATAGGTTTCACCAATTTTTCCCTTTTCCAATACTGATAAGATGGCACTACAATGATCTTCTACATACAGCCAGTCCCGAACATTCTTCCCATCTCCATAGATAGGCAATGATTTACCAGCTAATGCATTTAATATCATTAATGGAATTAATTTTTCAGGAAATTGATAGGGTCCATAATTATTGGAGCAATTTGTCGTTACTACGGGAAGTCCATAGGTATGATGATATGCTCTTACCAAATGGTCAGAAGATGCTTTGGAAGCGGAATAGGGGGAATTCGGAGCATAGGGTGTTTCTTCTGTGAAATATCCAGTCTCCCCTAAAGAGCCGAATACTTCATCCGTTGATACATGAAGAAAACGGAACTTAGTTTTGCCTGCTTCTGCCCGCTTCAGCCAGTATTTCTTTACGGATTCTAACAAAGAAAATGTACCAACAATATTGGTTTGAATAAACGCAGCAGGGCCTTCGATGGAACGATCCACATGGGATTCGGCTGCAAAATTCACAACCGCATCTGGAGAATACTCTGCCAGCAACTGATCTACTAATAAGCCATCACCAATGTCGCCTTGAACAAAGCTATAACTAGGATTGTCCACAATTGCCTGTAACGATTCTAAGTTTCCAGCATAAGTAAGGCTATCCAAATTGATCACTTTTTTCCCTTGGGCGATTGCCATATGTACAAAGTTACTACCAATAAAGCCTGCGCCGCCTGTAACGAGTATCGTATTCATAATTTTATCATCCTCTCCCTCATAGCTGCTTATTCTTTTGATTTAAAGTTGCTGGCACTCATGTTCCAAGTAATCCTTTAACGCTTCCTGCCACGGCCTCATCGTATTAAGTCCACGAAGTTTTAGCATTCTGTTTTCCATTACGGAATTCATAGGGCGTTTTGCCTTTACTGGATATTCGGCGGTAGTTAAGGATTTTATGATGGTCTTGCATTTGGCAGCAGTCATAATTTCCTTTGCAAACTCATACCAGCTGCAGCTTCCTTCATTAGAAGCATGATAAACGCCATAAAATGTAGTACACATAGCTTTCTCAATCGCCCAGCATAAGTCTTTGGTATAGGTAGGCGTGCCGTATTGGTCCCCCACTACGGATATTTCACTTTTTTCTCTAGACAAGCGCAGCATCGTACGAACAAAATTATTTCCATCACCATATAACCAGGATGTACGCAAAATGAAATATTTTCCACCAACTTGCTCAATTAGTTTTTCACCCAAAGATTTACTCCGGCCATATATCGAAAGAGGGTTGTGCAGATCAAATTCTTCATATGGTTTATCCTTCGTTCCATCAAAAACATAGTCTGTACTAATATGCACCAGCTTACTATCGTGCTTTTTGCAACTTGTCGCTAGGTTTTCAGCTCCTATTGCATTTACTTGAAACGCATTATCACAATCTTCTTCGGCCTTTTCTACATTGGTATATGCTGCTGCATTGATTACAACGTCTGGTTTTACTTTGGCAATAGCAGTATCAACAGCGTCACTATTCGTGATATTCAGCGTATCTGTACCATGCAAAAACAGTTCATATTTATCCTGGAATTGGCGCTTAATTTCCCTGCCAAGCTGGCCATTCGCACCCACTACAAAGATTTTCATACTATAAATTCTCCTTATGTTTTTACATACTCTTAAAATAGTGATAGAATAAATTATTCTATTCATACAACAGAAAGGATTTTTCATTCATGGTGATCTTACTTATTATAATACTATTATTTTTAATCTATCAACATATAAATAAGCAAATCCCTATTTTAATGTACCATCGAATTGCTGATATACCAAATGATCGCAATACAGTATCACCCATTATGTTTGAGCAGCAGCTGCAATATTTAAAGAAATATGGGTATACTACGATTTCTTTACAAGACCTGTATCATCATTTTACCCTGAAGTCTCCTCTTCCGTCAAAACCAGTTCTCCTCACTTTCGATGATGGCTATGAAGACAATTTGATTAACGCTTTACCATTATTAAAGAAATATGGTATGACCGCTACGGTCTGCATCATTAGTAATTGGATTGGGCAAGAAAATAATTGGGAAGATTACAAGAATAAACCAAGCTGCCGAACAATGGATTTGGCACAACTCCAGGAGTGGTTAAAGCAAGGAATGTTGATTTGTGCCCACACTGTCAGCCATCCCTTTTTATCTAGGTTGAATAATGAAGAAATCCTCCATGAGCTAGCAAGCTGCAAGAGTACCCTAGAAGAGCAACTACATATCCCTATCGAATTTTTATGTTATCCTTATGGTGATTTTGACGATAGAGTAAAAAGTCTAGCTAAGCAGGCAGGATATAAAGCAGCCTTGGGTATTTTCAAAGGCACAAACTTTTGGAGAAATGATTTATTTTCTTTAAAGCGAGTCGTTATCTCATCACGACAGCCCTTATGGGAGTTTTCCTTAAAGGTTTCTTCACTGCATATGCTATTTATTGGAATGAGAATTCTAGAATACCGAATAAAGCAATGCCGTGATTTGTCCCTTACCACCTTACTACAATGTATTTTCTCAAAGCAGGGTAACAAAAAAGATATAAATAAAAGCAATTAAGTGTAAAGTAAGCCCCGCCTTGAAAGGCAGGGCTTACTGGTTTTCTTTGCGACTACCTGTCCCGCTTAGCTTGAAAACTCCCTAATTAAAGAAATAACTTCATTAATATTCTTCGGGAACTTTACCCCAGCCCCTTGCTTAACTTCTACATAGGCGGGGTACAACGGTTTTTGGTAAAAATTCACTAGACTGACACTTGTTAGCTTTCTATCAGTAAACTTATCTGGAAGCATTAGTGCCGTCGACTGATAACTGATAACCGCTCGCAAGTTTTCTTCACCGTAAAATAATAATTCAACTGGCTCTACCGATTCGAAGAATTCTATTTGTGGCAGTTCCTTTTGATAAAATTTAATCTTATTTGCGTTATCATTCGGATGCGGTTTATAAAAAATATCCGTATTCTCGTCCAAATTTTCAACAATGCTTTTAAGTCTGCCGAATTCCTCTGCAAGTGTAAACTTCCCCTGCTCTACTAAAGGTTGACTCAAATATAAAATACTGTTTTTCTTCATAACTTTAAAAAATAGATCACGCCGCTTAAGATCCAACATCGCTGCCCGAATGATTTCTTGCGTAATTTCATAGGCTTGTGGCGAATATCTTTTGAGAAGCTCTGGTTTATACATGTAATCGCTAATACCAGCTTTACTGTCACTGGCAGTAGATGTATTGATATATGGACCATTCTTTATTCCTGCCAACCATTCCATTGCATGTATTTTTAGTTTATGAAATAACATGTGCGATATAGGGCGACGACGGATTTCATTATAATAAGAATATAATCCATCTTCATATCTATAGAATTCTCGCTTGCCAAATGTACCAATGAGCAATTGGTTTTGTACGTCAATATCGCTTCCCAAGAAAACATTCTCAATATTTAGTTTTCCAATGGTGTCTTTTACTTCCTTTGCCTGCTCCCGATAAGACTGTTCTTTATTCTTTCGTGTCATCCAATTTATAAGAGGAAATACTGCTTTATACCCGCAGTCTTCTGATGATATATAATTCAGGACTTTACTATCTTGCCATTTCTCATAGCCATGTGGATGAATCAACGCAAGGTAATTCTCATCATCGCAAAATTTCCCTTTCGTCAAAATAAACGCTGTTAATAGATGAAATGGTGTATTTACAATAAATAGATTTTTCTTAGCTATCTGTTGTTTTCCTCTCTTCTACCAATGCTTTGACAGCATCCAACATCGCATCTACAGATAACTCCCCACCTGATATTAAGCGATGTGGATAGAATTCCTTAGGTGCCCAAGAAGTCAAATGCTCTTCTGTATATACATAGAAAAGCGCTAGCAAAGGTATACCTAGTGCACAGATCAAATGCATAGTTCCTGTATCTACACTTATAGCAACCTTACAGCGTTTTAACACCTCTGCAAGTTGCGCAATCGTTGTCTGATTTGTCAAATTGATGAACTCTGTACAATTTTGATTATGCAAATCTTCCACATAATCTACAGCAGCTTGACCGACACCAACATAAAGAACTTTTTTTCCTTGTTGATTGAGCGCGGCAATCAGTTTAGTACAAGCAGCAACTGGCATATCTTTTTCTTTACGCTTTGTTGTCGTACAAACGGCGACAAGCTCATCATCACGCTTAATATTGTATTTCTGCCATAGGATATCTACCTCAGCGGCAGCTTCTCGCGGCGGCAGATAGAGCATGGCAATTGACTGTGGTGTTTTACCTGTATATAATTCAAGCAGAGCATTATGCTTATCTTGAGCATGTGTTCTGCCTTTATAATCAATTGCCCCATTATCCAAAAATAGACGAATTAAGCCTGTATTGTCGCTATAGATTTTCTTTGCACCAAACAGTTTCGACAATACAATACCGCGCTCATTGCCATAGATGACAAAAGCAACATCAATTTTATTTTTATACTGTACTTTATATGTGTTATAAAAATGACAAAAACCAACTAATCCTTGATGTTCGCCGTTTTTGTCATAACAAAGGACTTCATCGACACCATTCATATATCTTGCCACTTCTGCAAACGGCTTATTGACCATGAAAAGCACCTTCGAATTTGGATATTCTAGTTTAATATTTCGACACAAAGAACCTGTTAGCAGCGTGTCACCCAAAAAAGAAGTATTTATTATTAAAAAAGTTTTCATATCACTTTACCTTTCTTTAAAACTTCGCTGCAACTTGTTCTAATATGGTGCATGCACCAGCCAAGACCTTGAAGACAATCGTCGTTTTTTTATAAGCATTAGGCATAATTTTTAATTTCATTACGCGTCCTGACTACATAGTCACACTGCCTCATGAAACAATATACTCAGGCTTGCTGAGTATAAACAAAATAGAGTAATGCCTTTCCATACTCAAAAGAATATGGTTTATTCTTTATAATTTTTTACAATTAAATCGTACAATTCGATAATTCTTTTAATCGTTTGTTGATGAGAGAAATTCTCTACGACTTTTTGACGGCTATTTAAGGATAATTCTTTTCTGAGACTCTTGTTGCTATATAATATGCATAATGCTTTATAAAAATTCTCAATATTATTCTTTTCTACTAGAAAACCTGTTACCCCTTCATCGATTACTTCTTTGAGACCACCAACGGCATAAGTTACCACAGGTTTTTCTATTGCCATTGCTTCAGCTACTGCTAATCCAAAGGTTTCAAATTTCGATGGAAGTGCCATCACATCAATCGCACTTAAGGCTACAGGTATGTCAGTATGATGTCCGGCAAAAATAATACGATCATATATACCATATTTCCAAGCTTTATATTTTAAAAAGGGTAAGTATTTCCCCTTCCCGATAATGACCAATTTCCAATCTTGTATTTCCTTATACTTTGCCAATATATGTAGTAGATCCAGATGACCTTTCATATTGGGCCGGGCTATTCTTGAAACGATACCTAATAGGAAATCACTCTTAGTTACGCCCCATTCCTCTCGTAGTCGGGCTCCTTTTGTCAAGTTCTCAGGCGTTGACGAATAGGTAGTGGTGTCGATTCCATTGTATATCGTAATAAGCTTCTGTGGGTCGAGATATCCTTCCGTAAGAAAGCGATTCTTCAAATAGTCACTCACACAGATAATATACTGTGCCTGTGCGATGTTGGATTGCTGCTCTTTAAAGCTTAACCATCCATGGGCAGTATACACCCAGGGTATATTGGCTCGCATACATGCTAAAGCGGCAACTTGCCCAGCAGCTCCCGAGTTAGCATGTACCAATTGTATGTTGTGCCGATGAATGATTTTTTCTAGCATCATAGAAGCGAGACCCTTGTGCAATCGTATGGGTACCTTATAATGCATAATTCCTAAATTATGTAATTCATCCGCTAATAAGCCTCCCCAAGAAGCCACATATATCGCATACCCCATTGCCTTTAGTTGTTTGGCTAATTGAAAAACATAGGATTCCGCACCACCAATATTTAGCCGCGGGACAACTAATAATAGATTAGTAACTTGCAATTGATCCCCCCCCTTGTTGCGAGTAAGAATGATTACATATCATTGTAAAAGCTACCCAAAAACTCATCACGACGGCAGGAAGAAAACTCGCTTGAGACGATTTTCAATGAACTGGGTGTAGATGCTGATTCACAGGATTTGAGCATTGACAGCAAAGCTACAAAGCGCACCAACACAGCACCGGTGCAAAAAATACCGAAAACAGCGATACAAACCAACACATTGGAGTGAGCTAGAGCGGCAAGAATACAAAATCCATGGGAATGTGATTGGTGGCAATACAAAGAGCAGCATTTAATTAAATGCTTTTTTCAAAAACTCAAGCAATTTAGTCGGATTGCGACGCTACGAGAAGCTGGCGAACCGTTTCTTAGCTTTTGTTCATATTGACTGCATTTGTATTCTATTGAAATAACATACAGCTTTTTAGACTTTTTCAACACGCCCTGGTATTAAATAACACAGAAAATTAGTACGTTCTGTGAATCATCTTCTGATCCACTACATCAATACCAGCTGCCACTGGTATTGATGTACTCTGGCGACCGGAGTCTGACAAAGGGAAGCAGATTAATAACTAAATCAAACTTGCGATTACAGATATCAGCAATGAGTCTAATGTAAGTCGCCGATTTATTGCGATAGCCTTCTTACCAATAAACTCAAATTTTATCACATCATTAACCTTACATCCTGACTCAAGCAAATTTGCTTTGTCGGCGACTAGCGACCACACAATATTGATTTGTTAATAAGTCAGGCCATAATTTATATTGAATACGCTTAGATAAAGTTCTAAGCTTTGACAAGCAAGTCAGCTCAACAATCTCATATTTCCTAAACGCATCAATAATACTTTGCTTCGTAAAGAATCTTAAATGCGTTCTATCTAATATACCTTCATTTGCATATTCCCATTTTCCATGTAACAGTAAATTAGTAATAATTTTATATTGGCGAATATTAGGAATGCTACCAATAAACGATCCGGTATCAGATAAATTGTCATAAAGTCTATCAATAACCGCCCAAGGATCTATCAAATGTTCCAAGACATCGTTAGCTATTATTAAATCGAACTTACCTAGATGAGAAAAATTATACCCATCAATGGATGTTACAATTACTTCATCTAATTTTGTTTTTGCTTGTTCTGCAGCAGAAGGAAAGATCTCGAACCCAACAACATAGCAGCCATATATCTCTTTTAATGTAGCTGAGAAGTTCCCAGCACCACATCCTAGTTCAAGTACTCGTTTAGGTCTATTTGTTATGAATTGGAGAATTTCATTTCTATGGTTTTCATAGTACGATAAATCTATCATCTTATCCCCCTGTTTTTGTAGAAATTTATTACAAACAATCAGATCTAATCTACTATCTTACGAAAATATTCAATAGCATGTTTTAAACCATCTTCTAATTGTACCACAGGTTCCCATCCCAAGTTAGCTTTTGCCAAATGGATATTAGGTCTTCGCAACTTAGGATCATCTTGTGGTAAAGGTTTAAAAACCAACTTTGATTTTGACCCTGTTAGCCTTAAGACGACCTTAGCTAATTCCAAAACAGTAAATTCATTAGGATTTCCTAAATTTACTGGACCATTGAATCCTTTTTCAGTATTCATCATCAGCATCATGCCTTTAATTAGATCCTCAACATAGCAAAATGATCTAGTTTGATTACCATCTCCATAGATAGTGATATCTTGTCCTTTGATGGCCTGTACAATAAAGTTACTGACAACACGACCATCATTAATATTCATATGAGGACCATATGTATTAAAAATACGAATCACCTTAATGTCTAAGCCAAATTGTCGATGGTAATCAAAAAACAGTGTTTCTGCGCCACGCTTCCCTTCATCATAGCAACTACGAATACCAATCGGATTTACATTTCCCCAATATTCTTCACTTTGAGGATGGATTTTGGGATCTCCATAAACTTCAGAGGTGGAGGCTTGTAAAACTTTTGCACCCATACGACAAGCCAAATCAAGTACATTAATAACCCCCAATATATTGGTTTTCATCGTCTTAACCGAATCATACTGGTAATGTACAGGACTAGCAGGACAAGCTAAGTTATATATTTCATCAACTTCAAAAGAAAATGGAATCGTAATATCATGTGTAATAAATTCAAATTTAGGATTTGACATTAAATCAGCTACATTCTCTTTAGAACCAGTAAAACAATTATCAAGACAAATTACAGCATGTGCTTGTTCAAGTAGTTTTTTACATAAATGTGAGCCAATAAATCCTGCTCCACCAGTAACTAAAATTCTTTTATTTAACAAAACAATTTCTCCCTATACAATAATATTCAAAACCATTTTCTTTCATTATATTAGGTTTATACTGATTTCTACCATCAAAGATAATTGGACTCTTCATATGACATTTAAGCTCATTTAAGTCAGGTTGCCGGAATTGTCGCCACTCAGTAATCACAATTAGCGCATCAACATTTTGGATAGCTTTCTTACTATCATCTACATATTGGATATGCTGCTCACAATCTGCAAATACTTTCTTTGCCTGTTCTATTGCCTCTGGATCATAAGCAGTAACAGTTGCCCCCCTAAACAATAATTCTCGAATAATCACAATAGAAGGGGCTTCACGCATATCATCAGTCTGTGGCTTAAAAGCAAGACCCCATACACCAAATTTTTTCCCTGTTAAATCTTCACCAAAACGTTTTAAAAGCATTTCAACTAAATAATATTTTTGATTTTCATTTACTTTTTCAACAGCAGCTATAATATCCATAGAAACGCCATTTTCAGATCCTGTATTGATTATTGCTTTTACATCTTTAGGAAAACACGAGCCACCATATCCAGCACCAGCATACAAAAACGGCATGCCAATACGCCTATCAGTCCCAATTCCTAATCTTACATGTGCAATATCTCCACCCACTTGATCACACAGCCGAGCCATTTCGTTCATAAAACTAATTCTGGTTGCTAACATTGCATTTGCGGCATACTTTGTAAGTTCAGCAGAGGTTATATCCATAATTAGTATTGGATTTTGATTGCGCACAAAGGGTTCGTATAACTGTTTCATTAATTCAGCAGTACGAATATTGTCAGTACCAATCACAATACGATCAGGATGCATGAAATCCTCAATGGCTGCACCTTCTTTTAAAAATTCAGGATTTGAAACAATATCAAATTCTAAATCTTCTCTTTTGCGTGCTTTTAATTGTTCTTTTATAATATTACGAATTTGACTTGCTGTTCCAACTGGAACTGTAGATTTATTAACAATAATTAAATATTTGTCCATGTTAATACTAATTTTATTTGCTACAGCTTGAATTGCAGATATATCAGCTACACCATCTATCCCTGTAGGCGTTCCTACTGCAATAAAACAAAATAACGCATCTTTGATACCATCTTTGATAGCAGAAGTAAATTCCAGTCTGCCTTCTTGCATATTTTTTGTTACTAATTCTTGCAAACCAGGTTCATAAATAGGAATTTTCCCTTGTTTTAGTTTTTTAATCTTTTGCGCATCAATATCAACGCACCATACTTTATTTCCCATATCAGCAAAGCATGTCCCTGTTATTAAGCCAACATAGCCTGTTCCAATTACACATATATTCATATTATCACCTTTTTTAAGAATTATTGTCCATTTTATTTACTTCCGAATTTAAGACTTCTTCCCATTCTATTGCTGGTGACAAATATCGATTTTCCATATGAAGAGCTATCGTAGGGATGGGGACCCACAATTTATAAGCTTTACCAAATAAAATATGTTTCCAGCACCGCCGCCAAGCCTGGCGATAATACCTATATACCCACCGTTCCGAAGTTCCAGCTTTCACTACAATCGATGGATCAAACATTCTGAGCTTAGTAATGCTTAGCCACAGAGCTGCATCAGAATTACCATGACTATATGTTTGAAAAACACTTGCAGTTTCACCTAATATTTTCTTCGTCGTAAGAAAAGTAAGACAAGTGCTAGAGGCTGTCATCCAATGTCTATCAGCAAAGGTTGTTATTTCTCGCTTATGATTATGCAAACCACCTGTGTAATAATCTAAATGGTCATATGGTGTAATAAAATCAATTTTTTCATTGGTTTTAATAAAATTAACCATGTTCTCCATTTGATTCGAAAAATACAAGTAATCATCCTCAGCAAAATACACATATTCAGCATCAGTTTGCTGTAGTAAGATTTCTATTTGCATACCAAAGGTCGCTAAATTACCTACACCAGGCAGATTAATTAGTTCCAAACATTCTGAATCAAAATATTTCTTAAATAATTCTTCATATTCAGCTGGACAATTATCTAATAGTACCCACATTTTAGTATGTAGTGAGCCTAATGATTCTTTAAACGATTTTAAACATAACTCTGCTAACTTATATTTATTATCACTAAAGACAGGTGGAACTTTTGAAACTTTTGGGTAAATTCTATATACAACAGCCAAATCATATTTCAATGACAATACTCTCACCTATTTTCTAAAAATATAATATATTACTAGTTACGATAACCTTGCTTATAACAGAAATTGTACTTACAACTTCCCCTCTTTTCGCCTAAGAAAATCAGACAAACCTTTCATATATGCTTTTCCCAACATTTTTTTAGTATCATCTTTATACAAAATTCCGCGCAAAAAATATTTTATAGAAAATAGCACTGTTCTAGCAATAAAATAAGGATAATAATATACTTTATAACGCAATGCGCCATACCTTTGCATAAAATATAAATTATTACGAATAGAATAATAAAACTGAATGTATGAAGTTTTGCTCACTGAAGAAGATGTTTTATGCCAAACGACTCCTCCAGGTATAACAATTAGTGGTATTCCAGCTTGATGTAATTTATAACAATAATCAACATCTTCAAAATATAAAAAAAAGTGCTCATCCATTCGATATTGTTCAAATAATTTAGTTGAAGCAAACATGCTACATCCAGAAATCCATTCAGTATTGCAGGGTTTCTTTACAAAGTTATTATCTTTTAAGTGAATATGCGTATGATACGCCTTACCTTTCCACCAATTTATATCACCGCCATCATACCAAATATCAGACTCTGTACCATATTTATATACTTTACCTCCAAGCAAAGCCAATTTATATTGGCTGGCACTTTCAACTAATTCCTTTAAACTTTCAGGATGTGCAACTGTATCATTATTAAGTAACCAAATATACGTAGCCCCATTCTTTATTGCGATATCAATACCAATATTATTCCCACCAGCAAATCCTAAATTTTCCATGCTATTGATAAGTATCACATCTTTTAGCTTCTTTAATTCAAAAGCACTGTTATCAGAGGAGGCATTGTCAACAACAATAATTTTAAATGATCTATATGTCATTTGTTTTAAAGATTCAATGCATTCAACAGTATCTTGCCAACTATTATAATTTACTAAAATAATATACACCATCTCATTCATAAAAAACCCACTTTCACAAATGTAATACCTGAGATACTGCTGTACATACCTCAGCCGGAGTGATTTGACGCACGCAAAGTTTATCATCCTGGCACTCCCGTCCAGTACTATAACAAGGTGAGCATGGTAGAGATTTGGTAATTACTCTACAGTTTCTTTGCGGCGCCCATTGAATAGGAGCAGTAGGCCCATAAATGGCCACTTGAGGCGTATCTGTGGTAGCAGCAAAATGCAACACCGATGTACATCCACAAACAATCAGCTTTGCTAAAGAAATTAAGTATGTAGTTTCCCTTATATTCAGTAATCCGACCATATTGACGCTACCCGATAATTTTTCAGCACGTTCACGATTTTCCTTACCTCCAACAATTACAACTACAAATTCCTTTAACACAAGAAAGTCAATTAATTGCTGATAATATTCCTCTGGCCAATCTTTTAAATAGGACAATGAATAGGGCGCTAACACAATAATAGACTTTTCAATTAGATCAATCTTATTTTCTACTAACAACTGCTTGATATGTTGCTTTTCATTCTCGCGGCATGGCGCCATAATAAGCTGAGTCTTCTTGGTATCAATTCCTGCATACCTTGCAACAGTCAGCGTGTTTTCTGCCTCATAAATACTAGCATTAGGTGTTCCCAAAACTCGATCAGTTAAAAACGTTTGCTTCTTAGAACTTCTTCCAATTCGCCGTGGAATACACGCTAGCCAAGCAAACAAACTAGATCGATAATGAAAATCCAAAACCAACGCCAAATCAGCTCGCCAGATTTTCTTTATGATAGGAAAAATGCTGTCCCCCTTCTCATAAAGTAACAGCTCATCTACAAAGGGATGTCCATCTAGAATTTCTTTAGCCCCAGAAGATGCCATCATAATGGTACGACTATAAGGATATGTTTCCTTAATAGCTCGTAATGTTGGAGTGGCCAATAAAGTATCTCCTAAGCTAGCTCTATCAGCTACAAATATCTTTTTCACACTAAAGCCACTCCTTTAATCGTCTCCATTACTCTATCTACACTAATATGATTCATACACGCATGGTCTGGGCATGCGTCTGCCACTATCGCACAAGGGCAACATGGCTCATCGGATGAAATTGCTACTGCCCTCTCACTGATAGGATGCCACCGTTTTGGTGATGTACAGCCATAAATGACCACCATAGGGACACCTACTGTTGCAGCTATATGAGCTGCTCCCGTATCTACGGTAATAAACAAATCTGATCGTTTTAGTACCGCCGCTACTTCAGGTAAGTTGGTTTCTCCACAGAAATTTGCTACTGGTATTTTTATCAGGTCAATAACTTGATCTGCATAGTTTCTATCCTCAGGAGCTCCGATGATGAAAAATACCGCCTCATATTGAATGGAAAGTTCATCTATTAGTTGGGCAAAACGTTCTTTGGGCCAGTCTTTTAAGGGGAAGGTGCCTTTGACACAAAGAGCGATGCGATAAAGGGATTGCTTCGTTTCACTCGCAATGACAGGGAGGGATTGAAGAAGTTTTTCTGCTTTTTGTTCATGCTCAGGCATAATGCGGGACATCATTGGAACAGCAGAGCCTGATGTTTTCGTAAAGCCACGTATAATTTCCTGATAAGTTTGTCCCTGAAGAGTATTGACCAAGTCATGCTTGATTGGGATAACATGAGTATATAAATTAGTCACCCAACTAGGTTTATCATCAAATACTTTTTCAGGCCCCACTCTCACCGGAATTCCAGCAAACAAAGCCAAGAGAGCTGGACGCAGTTTGCGGTCAAAAGAAACACAACAATCAAATTTTCTTTTACGTAGTTCACCAATCATAGCTAGCATACTTTTGACAGAACGATTTTTCCCTTTATAATCATAAATGATAACCTCATCAATCACTGGATTATTAATGACAATTTGAGCTACCGCTGGACGAACCATCATTGTAATCTTAGCCTGAGGATAGATTTGCCGTAACAAAGCTACTGCGCTGGTAGATAAAAGAACATCTCCAAGATTGACCATAGAGTGAACTAAAATATTTTTATATTGATCCATGGCACAACCCTCTCCTTAATAAATTCATATAGATTGCCACTTTCAAAAAGAAATCCTCGCATACCAGCACTTTCAGCAGCTTCCATATCGGAAGATCGATCACCAATAACAAAAGAATTCTCAATATCCACAGACCACACCTGACATGCCCTTCGAATCATACCTGGTGCAGGTTTACGACATGTACAGGCTTTCTGATACTTTGGCACTGTACCATCTAGATGATGGGGGCAATAATAGAAGGCATCAATATGAGCGCCCTTTTTATGTAACTCGTTATTCATAAATTCGTGGAACAGCATAACATCATCTTCTGTATAATAGCCACGAGCAATACCACTTTGATTAGTAATCACGAATACTTGATAGTTATTTTCGTTAAAGAAACGAATGGTTTGGACAGCTCCCGCCATCCACTCAAGGTCCTGTTTACGAAAAGTATAACCATGATCAACGTTTAGCACTCCATCTCGATCAAAGAATACCGCTGGCTTTTTATCTATCATAGACAAACTCCTATCTTGATGACAAGATGATTTAACTTGCTTATTTATCTCTTGCTAAGGTGGCTAACAATTCCTCACGACTAATGGCATAGGTTCCCACCTTACCAACCACTACACCTGCCGCCATATTGGCAAGATAGGCAGCATCACAAGGATCAACCTGTCCAGCAATGGCGGCTCCCAATACAGCAATTACCGTATCCCCCGCACCAGAAACATCAAAAACCTCTTGGGCTAGCGTAGGAATATGTACGCTACGCCTAGCACCAATCAAACTTAATCCTTTTTCAGAACGAGTAACAACAACATTTTGTATATGATATTTTCGTCGAATGCTTTGAGCCGCCCGTTTTATTTCGTCATCTTCATTCATAACATCTATGTGAACTGCATCATTTAGCTCCTTCAAATTAGGAGTAATATAGGAAGCCCCTACATATTTAATCCAGTTATTTCCTTTAGGGTCAACAATTATCGGTATTTCGTAGCTTGTACAGAGCTCGATAATGAACTGGCACAAGGATGGAGTACATACACCTTTATTATAATCCGATAATATCACGCAACCTACTTGTTGAGATACAACAGCAGCAATGTATTGTTTAAGTTTCTCTTCAATCTCCTGCTCAATGTGATTGGTTTCTTCAAAATCCAGGCGTATCATTTGTTGATGACCACCAATGACGCGTAATTTAGTTGTTGTTGGGCCACTCTTCAAAACTAAGCCCTCATGGCTAATACCTGTGGAAGTTAATAACTGAAGAAGTCCCGTGCGATGTTCATCTTGTCCAACTACCCCTGCTAGTATCACCTTACAGCCCAGGAGCGCTAAATTATGAGCAACATTTCCTGCACCGCCCAAGGTATTTTTTTCTTTAAGCACATGAGTAATCGGTACAGGGGCCTCTGGTGAAATGCGCCGAACCTCACCATAATAGTATTTATCTAGCATGATATCGCCCACAATTAAAACGGTGCAATTGTTTATGTTATTCTCCACAAACTCCTTACTATATTTGTAATTCCGAATCATCAACTGGTTACCTCATCCATGATCTCACATAGAATATGCCCAATTAGAATGTGGGCCTCTTGAATGCGGGCCGTCACTTTATCTGGCACCGTTATACATACATCACAAGCTTCTACCATTTTCCCGCCATTCCCGCCGCTCAATCCAATAGTAATAGCCCCTAACTGTTTTGCTTTATGGATAGCTAAAATCACATTTTGACTATTACCTGAAGTGCTTAATCCAATCAGTACATCTCCTGCTCTCACTAACGCTTCCACTTGCCTGGAAAACATTTGTTCATAGCCATAGTCATTACTCACAGCTGTTAAAATGGATGTATCTGTTGTTAGAGCGACTGCTGCTAACCCTCGCCGTTCTTTAACAAAACGTCCTACAAATTCTGCTGCCAAGTGTTGGCTATCAGCCGCGCTTCCCCCGTTACCACAAAAGAAAACGGTTCTGCCGTTCAGTACAGCTTCTTTACACAAAGAGACCATCTTTTCGATACTTGGTATACAATGTTGTCTTACTTGCTCAATTACAGCAAGGTGCTCTCCTATAAGTGTATCAATTTTCATTGATTACCTCCTAGTTGTGATTTTTCATTCCCTATTGTCCAGGAACTATATAACTGCCAGCTGTATAACGCTGAGGATGCTCCAATTGTTCCAAGGTGTATTTCATCACAGTATCCACATCAATTTGCCACATACACTCATGTTTTTTGGGGCAGGAGTGTTTGCCACAAGGGTGGCATTCCACAGAAGATTTCAGTACTACACTGGTATTGTTGTAGGGATAAAAACCAACTACAGGCGAAGGTCCAAAAATTGCTACTACAGGTACTTTCATAGCAACAGCGACGTGCATCGGTCCTGTATCATTAGTCACTAAGACGCTAGCCTTCTTCAATAAGGCAGCTAATTCTAATAATGACATCTTTCCTGCAAAATTCTTCAATAAAGTATGTTCTTTATTACGCATAAGATTAATTGTTTCATTTACGATATCTATATCCATCGGACCACCATAGTATGCGACTCCATATCCCATATCCAGCAATCGATCCGCCAACTCCGTAAAGTACTCTTTTCGCCAGCATTTGGTAGACCAACTGGCTCCAATATTTAAACCAACGACTTTTATGCACTCCGCCGCTGCTCCCCTCTCCTTCTCAGGATGAGTGTGTATTGGAAATGCTTCATTCCATATTTCCCCAGCGCTTTCTTCTGCCTTTTCATCTAGCCACATTTCAAGACCCTGATCATTTATTTTTGTAATATCCAAGGTTTCTCGTAATACGTCAAAATGGGAATGGACTTGGTGTTTGATGCCCTTTCTATTTTCAATCACCTTATCAAAAAAGAGATGTAAGCCACAGGTGGAATAGCCAACGATTTTTTTGCCTCCACTAAAAGCAGCAATGCAAGAGGCTCGCTCATTTTCATGAAGATTTATAACTATATCAAACTTTTTGCTACGGATTTCACTAATGAACTGAACGTAATTGGATAATTTATTATGATAACCTTTTTTGTCGATTAGTAACAGTTCATCAATATTTTTATTATATTTTACTAAGTCCTGCAGCTTAGCATCTGCCAATAAGGCAATATGAGCCTGAGGATAATGAGTTCTCAAAGCCCTAACTACAGGCGTCGCCAACAATAAATCACCCAGATGCAAAAGATTAATCACCAAAATTTTAAAAGACACATCTATTTTTTTTCTTTGCATAATGCTACCAGCCTTTCCGCAAATAGGGTAGGAGAATATGCTTCATAAGCTCTAGCAAGTTCTTGTTTATAGATAGGATATTTTCCCGAAAAGGTATTAATAAAGCTCGCAATATTGGTGTATAAAGACTGAGAATCGTCACTTTTAAATGCGCAGCCTAATTCATACATTTGAAGTACTTCTGGATTAATATCACTACTTAATATCACTGGTTTTTGATAACCAATAGCAGTAAAGAGCATACCAGCCCAATGGTATCGATATCGTTCTGCTGAATAGGGCATCAATAATGCATCAACATCCACAATCGCTTGCTGCCACTCCTTACCAAATAATCCTTTGTGTAAAAATTTGATGTGCTTGTGACCTTGATATTTTTTGATAATCCTCTCGAAATCGCTAGAGTCTTCGGGTTTCATCGTAGCTCCCTGTACCAAAAGTTCTACAGGTTGGGTATATTCAATAGACAAAAACGCATCTAAGAAAGCATCTAACTTCTTTTCACGACGGTATTGTCCAAAAAAGCCTAATTTAAGTGGTTTCGACTTAAGAGTAGCATCCTCACCTTGTTTTTTATAATGATCAAGAATATCCCGTGGTATATATGCTGGGGGGTTAGTACAAATTACATTTGAAAATCTTCTTCCCAATACATCACTACCAAAAGTAAGTACTACTATTTTGACATTAGGAAAATCCTTTAGTTTCTCTACTGCTTGATAAAAGTGAGAAGCTTCTTTAGGATTTATTCCGTGGACAACAAAAATAACTGGCACTGGCGATTTTCTTAATACATTTATGTTGATGGCCCGTAAATATCGATAGGTGGATGTCGGTATAATTATTGCATCAAATTCACCCTGACAAGCGCGCTGAAACATTTGCCAATACCATCGTTGACGATTGATCTCCCTTTTGCCCGATGATAAAATTTTTTTAAAGCCATGCAATCCAGTGTAGGAAACACCTTGGCCTGCTAGCTGATGAACAGGTACACCATAGGCAAAATTGAAAACAAATTTTTCAGGAACATAAAAAATAACTTCGTGACCTAAAGCTTTGCATTCGTCTACTATGATACGATCAAAATCAACTTCATGTCCTCCTGGCGACATAATAGTCTCCATAATTGCCAGCTTCATTTATTCTTTACGCTCCTTTTGCAAATAATATAACTTTACATATTTGGCCATAGTATAAAACCCATGAAACCCCGCTAAGATAAAGCCTATTTTGCCATCCCGCCAACCTGATTTTGTTATATAAAAACGAAAAAAACCTGCTAGCGGATGAAGTATAATATCGATGAAATGCGCCTTTTTTCCCTTCGCTTCCATCTGTTGTGCCATAAGCGTTGTATATTGATTAAACTTAAAAAAATATCGATCCCAACTTGTATAGGTATAGTGAAGCATCCCATTTTTCGTCTTCAAAATGGGTAAGCTTACTTGTGCTTGTTCATGGACCACTCCTTGCCATTGAATTGCATTCCTTGGGTATAATCGCAATGAATAGTCTGGGGAATGTCCACCATAACTCACCCGTTCGCCAAATACTACATTGCTACGCAAAATATCATAAGCAAATTGCTCATTTCTCTGTACAATTTCTTCTATTTCCATTGCTAATTCAGGAGTAATACGTTCATCTGCGTCTAAAAATAATACCCATTCCGCTAAAGTTTGTTTTAAGGCAAAATTACGTTGTCCAGCAAAGCCTTCATCCATGGCATGGTATAGGAATTTCGCCCCCAAAGTTTCGGCAATTTCACAAGTTTTATCCGTGCTACCAGAATCAATTATAATGACTTCATCAGCAAAAGCAACACTCTCAATACATTCGCGAATATTGTTTTCTTCATTAAATGTCAATATTAAAACTGCTATTTTCTTGTCCATACTATATACCTTCCCAAACTGTCATTTATTTTCCAGCATATCCAATGCTGTAGCAGTTACAACGTCACTCTTTAATTCTCTCATACAACGATGATGTTGGCATTCTCGAGGTACAATACATGGTACACATTCTAAATCCATTTTTAAAATTCTATCTCGCGCTGCCCTTGGTCCCCAGACCCTTGAATCAGATCGACCAAATAAGGCTAAAATTGGTACTCCTACAGCAGATGCAATATGCATAGGACCTGTATCTACCGTAATGACTAAATTACTTAGAGCTAAAAACGCTGCTAATTCATTAATTGTCAGAGTTCCCGCAAGAACTTGTACACAACCACCAGATTCTTGATTGATTTCTTCTAATTTTTCTGCTTCAGCCTTACCACCAATTAGATAACAATTTGCAATGGCGGACAAACTTCTCAATACATCTATATATCCTTCAATCTTCCAACTATTCAAGGGATGGCGACCAAAAGGGCAAATGACTACAATAGGACGTTCTGATGAAAGAGAAACTTTTTTTTGCATGCTCTCTACATCAACTGGATTGTGGCGATACGCTAAACTAAAATCAGTTGTATTGATATCCAGAGGCTTCAATACTTCCAATTGATTTTCGGTTTCATGCTTAACGCTTGTCCTCTTTGACGATACCGTATGAGTCAAAAAAATCCCAGCATGTTGGGCATCATATCCCACTCTATACCTAGCGCCAATAGCTTTTGCCAGCATTGCACCACGAACAGCAAAATTGGCTGCTATTACTAGATCATATTTCTGCGATCGCAAACTAAAAATTAAATGCCACAAATTCTTTATGCTGCGATGTATCCCTTTTTTATCATATATATACACATGATCCGCATAAGGATTCCCACCAACCACTTGCGCTGACCAAGGAACGACTAGCATATCAATCACCGCATCAGGATATTTGTTGCGCAATGCTCGAACCGTAGGTGTCGACAACACAAGATCGCCAATAAATGCTAAATTGATGTATAAAATCTTATGAATCGCAGCGTGATCAATTGTCATTATACTTCACGCCTTTCCAATAATATTTTCACCTGATTGTGTACCGTCTCTGGTGTGATAACATCTAAGCAGTCAAGCTTTTTAGGACAGCTTCGCTGCCAACATCCAGCACAATCTCTAGGTGTAATAAGTATCTCATGCCCTTTACCATAAGGCCCATTGCGTGCCGGGTCTGTCGGTCCCATCAAGGCCAGTGTTGGCGTTCCCACAGCGGTGGATAGATGCATCGGACCTGTATCACCACCGATAAATGCCTGTGCTTTTTGTATAACATATGCTAATTGTTTTAATGTTGTTTTCCCTGTAAGGTCAATCGGTGGAATCTTAGTCATTGATGAAATTTGCTCTGCCAGTACTTTATCTCCAGAGCCACCAATCATAACCGGTATTCTATTCGTATCATATAATTTATTACTTAATTCTGCAAAATGCTCAAAAGGCCAAATTTTATTCGGCCAATTGGCACCTAATGCCAGAACAACGTAGGGCATTTCTATATTTAATCCTGCTTGAGCAGCGATACGCCTTGTAAGTTCTTTTTCCTCTAATGTAATCACTACGTTAAACATCGCTTTATCTACTTGACATCCTAATGAGCGAACTACATCTAAATAACGATCCACTACATGTTCCTTACTATAAGTACCAATAATGCGTTTACTCAGCAAATGACTCCCTTCACGAGCATTCTCATATACCAATCGCTTGTCAGCACCACTCAAAAGACTAATCATGCTGCTTTTAAATAGCCCTTGTAAATCAAGAGCCAAATCAAACTTGTCCTCCCGCAAACGTTTTATGAAGCTAGGAGCATATCTTATCATCCCAGAAAGTGACTTGAATTTTGGTTTATCAAAAATAAGAATTTCATCAATATCAGGATTATTGGTCAAAAGATCATAAGCTGGTCTTTCTACAACCCAAGTAATCCGTGATTTGGGAAAGCATTTTTTTAATGCATGCGCTACTGGCAAAGCATGAATTACATCACCTATTGCACTCAATTTTACAATCAAGATATTGTTATACATAAAATTAAACCTCATTTTTAAAACAGAAATATAAGTAAATTATACTAACCTATTTTTATATCCTTTGCACTCAACAATTTTATTGTCGTATACTTCAATTGTCTAAGACCTGTAATTTTTTTATAATATTACTTGATGATTTGCCAATAACCTCTGGAATGAGGATCGTTTGACCACCATATTGCACAACAATTTTAGCTTCAGGCAAGTCTTTGACATTGTAATCTCCACCTTTTACATAAAAAGTTGGTTTTATTTCTGCAACTAATCTTTCTGCAGTATGATCGCCAAAGATCACCACATAATCAACAGCAGAAAGAGCCGACAATACTTCGGCTCGATCATCTTCACTATTTATTGGACGGGTTGGTCCCTTTAAGCAACGCACCGAATGGTCGCTATTAAGTCCTACGATCAGCAAATTACCTAATTCTCTGGCAGCTTGTAAATATCTAACATGCCCAGCATGAAGGATATCAAAACAACCATTGGTAAACACAATTTTTTTCCCATCGGCTTTTAGTTGCTCAGCAATATTTTTTATTTCGAGATTATTTACTATTTTCATATTGGTCTCACCTACCATTTTAAAAATTACTACAAGGCGCTTTCTCTATATTTTACAAAAGAACATTCACATCTTTATTTGAAATGCTTACCAACTGCTTGCCGCAATTCATTCGGAGTAGCAGTAGCAGTACCAAATTTCTTTACCACTATTCCAGCAGCAAAATTAGCTAAACGAGCTGCCTCCTCATAACTTGCTCCTGCTGCTAAAGCTAATATCATGGTTGCAACGACCGTATCACCTGCACCGGTTACATCATACACTTCACTTTTGTTCGTAACAGAAATTTGAGTTACCTTATTTTGCTTTTCAAACAAGGTCATACCATCTGGTCCACGAGTAATAAGAACTGCTTTAGCATCTAATTTATCTAGAATAGTCTTACCTGCGGATAGAAGCGTCTCTTGATCTCTAATCTCATATCCTACTGCAGCAGCAGCCTCTGATTCATTTTGCTTTACAATAGGAATCCCACTATATTCCATTATATTATACCTAGAATCGACAATACAAGGTATATCTTTTTCCCTACAAATTGTAATCACATAATTCATTATATCTGGTGAAACAGTATGACTGCCGTAATCACTTAATACGACACCATGCATATCAGCAATTTGAATAGCAATATACTCTTTGACCACCTGTTCACTTTCCACACTTAATGCTTCTTTTTTCTCTTTATCAATTCGTACAATCTGCTGGCGAACAGTTGCCTGCCCCCCTGCCATCACGCGAGTTTTGGTAATGGTCGGACGGCTGTTGTCAACTAACAGACCAGCAGTTTCTGCAGTTTTACTTGCCAGAATACGAGTTAACTCTTGACCGGCATAATCCTGCCCGATAACCCCTACTGCATACACTTTACCACTCAATGTAGCTATATTGTGAACAACATTAGCAGCACCTCCAGGAACAACTCGTTCTTCTGAGTGTTCTAATATTAATACAGGTGCCTCCCGGGAAATTCGAGATATCTTCCCTTCTAGATAAACATCAGCAACCATATCGCCAATTACCATAATATTACGTTCTTTGTTTTTCTCAATAATATTTAATAATGACTTTTCCAACACAAATAATCTCCTTCATCGATTACCATTCAATGGCAGATATTTTAACATTCACATGACCTCGCTTAGCGCGATAGGTAATATCAGCTTGGAGGCAATGTAAATTGCGACGCCAGGTATAATCAAGATCTTTGAAATTGCTAGGATCCATTTCATAATTCATCGAGATGCCGATTGAGTTCATTTTGTCCAATTTATACATGAAACCACCATTTATCTCACTATTGCTATCAATTTTATCATATTCATAGACTGACGTGCCAGATTGACCATGATAAGCATAACCTAGCCAGGCTTCGAGTCTATCGTTGGGCTTTGCCGTCAAATTGGTATTGAAGCTTAATATATTATTGGAAGAGTTATTGTATCCATAATCGATTCGTTCAAAACCTGTACCCAAATTAAGGCTAACGACTTTACTCAGTTGGATCGGATTACGCTTAAACGACAAATTATAATCTTGTCGCCATCCAGAGATATTTCCTTCTGTCCACTTACCAGTGCTAGCAGTAAAATACGCCTTAACTTTACCAACTTTAACAGGATCTAGTGTAAAGAGCAGCTCTGGTTCTTTCTTAATCCACTCATCATCACTATTTTCTTCCTCACTTTTGTATAGCTCTAATTTATACCCCTTCTGCGTACTAATAAAGCCATATTTCGGTTTAAATCCATGCTTCGAGTAATATGAAACATCCGCAAAAGCACTTAGTCGATTATCAAAGGGGTATTCCAGATATTGAGAAATAGTCAAACCATCTCCAGAATGATAATGAATACGAGGAAACGGACTATTTTGTTCCTTATCTGCCTTCAATGATGTCTGATATTTCGGCATAGAATAAATCATCATTTTTTTAATCCAAAATTTGGCATTATAGGCAATCATCTTATCTCCAGGCCAAATCTCTATTTTATCTGCACTCATGTGATAGTCTGGTACAATCGCCGGACACCGTGTAGCAGTCGAGTCATGTGCCACTAATTTTTCTGGATAAAACTCAAGATTGTTACTAGTGATATGATCTTTACCTACCAGCCCTGTCACATGATTCATATTTCCTAAACGGGTTGTATAGTTGTAATGGGTACCTGTTCCTACTAATTCCCGCTCTGGCTGCTGCAAAGTAGCTTTTCCATCGATCCAGATTTCTGTATTTTTACTGTTACCGCGCATAGCATCAGTAAGGAGGGTATCTGCATTTTGCTTCACAACTACATTTCCCTTAGCAAATACTTCTCCCGTCTCTTCACTAAATGACAGCTCATCTCCTTCAATAACAATGGGCACTTTCGCTTCTGACTTAGATGCCGTTTTGTCTTTAGAATCAACTGCAGTATTATCAACTTTGTTTTCTTTTTTATCAGCAGCTTGTCCTATGAGGGAACTATTCGAAATCAACATAAATACGGAAATACAAACCATCATTTTCTTTATTTGCATAACTTTCTCCTATTTAAAGTATTTACCTATAACATTGTGCCTTCTTAAAAAAGACACAGTTAGAAAAATCCTATTTTCATTCTATTATTATATCACTTTTCCCTCATAACTTCATACGGCAATATGTAGAAAAAGCCGTCTTATGACGGCTTTTGTAAAAATAAACCTATTCTTGTTTATTGTATCCCATAAGCATTGGTTTCATCTTTGAATTGAACATACATTTCAGCACCAGCTGGGATATTGACATCTTTACCACGTACAAAAGCTCCGCCAACGATGCCAACAGGTCCTAGAATGACCATGCCAGCTAGCGAGGCTCCGGCAGCTGTGACTAAGGATTTGTTTTCTTCTTTGGCTTTGTCTCCCAAGATGGTGTTGATTGCGGTTCCATCAATAGCTTCTATCGTATTAAAGCTTACTTGTAATTCAGCATTACGACCAAAATTTTTGGCACCTTTTACCTTAGTAACGACTCCCTGCCCTTGAGATCCTTTCGGAATCACCAAGTGTCCATCTACATAGATATCATCTACTGCTTGAAATATAACTAAATCTCCTTGACGATTCGTACTTGTGCTTAAGGGGGTAACTAACTTGATCTTTAATAAGCTGTCTTTATGTAAAGTTACATTGCTAGTAGACACTTCACCGTTTGTATACGCTAATTTTAGTAATTTCATCAGACGATCATTGAGTGACCCAGTTACGAGATTTCCTGTTAGGACACGTTCTAAATTTTCAATCCGCGTCTTAGCTGGTTCAATAGTAACTGCATGAGTCAAAGACCATTCAATTGCGTTTAATTTAATTAGAAAGGATGGCTGATCTATAAAATTCTCATACGTTGAAGAATAAAGAGTATCCGCTCTCGTGAGCAATGGATCTTTGCTCACTTTACCAAATATGTCTTTCTCCAGTGTAGCAACGCGCTCCACTAGTGCTCCTGTCATTTCTGTGCCATAGAAAAACTTTTCTGTTGCCACCACTTTATCTAGCACCGTTTTATCTCCAACACTATTTGCAAAAGCAAACCCCATATTTGAACATATAAATAATGTAAGTATTGTTAAACTTATAAATTTACGCCACATGTACTGTATATCCCCCTCTTGGTTTTATATTGTCTATTTAACTATAACTCATTCGCGACAACTGCAAAGATTTCCTGCTGGATTTAATTGTAGGGAGAATAAAAACAAAAGAATGTATTAACCGCAGAGAAATGATTAAAACAATTTGAACCGCGAAGATGCGAAGAAATCCGAAGAACACGAAGGAATGCTAAAAATATCCCTACCTATTCTTCCTAGTCTTCGCATCTTCGCGGTTCGTTGCTTTTTTACATAACGTTATACACTCATTTTATTTAAATCTTCACATCGATGATGGCTGATACGCCTACACCGTTGACACGAGAGAAGTTTACAGGGTTTTTACTGTCAATTGGTATTAGCGCTTTTACACGGAATGTCTTTCCGCTAAAGTCGCCTTCAATTTGCACAACCGCTTGGGTTCTGTCAATCAAATCCTGTGTCCCAATGACCTGAGCTGCCCCTATGTAACCACCACTGCCAAAGCTAAGAATTGGCACTACTTTGGTAGCAAAATCAGAGCCGGCGCCATGTTTAAATGTCAAGGTATTAATAAAACCATTCAATTGACCCGCAAATTTATCAATTAAGATGGAGATGCCGCCAACTTTTAAAAGATCTCCAAAAATAGCAGCCTGCGTAACTGGTACAACCGCTACGGATAGCATACAGAAAGCCAATAGGCCAATGATAAACTTTTTCTTCATGATTTATCCACCTTTCAAGATGATTTTTATGTTATTATATCTTCGATAGATTACTAGTCATCTCCTGCTGGAAATGATAGGAATCATTAAAAGTTACTCTGCAGAACACACTCTACCTTCCAAGCGCCCTCTCTAGATGTAAATGCAAAATTAAAGCTGCTAACAAATTGTTAGCAGCTTCTGATTTGAGCAATTCTTAGAAGAAAAACTCAACTTGTGCTTGATAGAATTTGGTCTTATCACTTTCACCATCGGTGGTTGGTTTGAGATCAGCATATTTAACACGAAGAACCGTATTCAATACTGGTGTATAGTTAAACCCAATTTCATAGCCTTTACCACCAGCAAGTTGAAAATTATACGCATATGGACCATCAAAAGTAGTTTTTGGGGCTGCCAACGCTTCTAAATGACGATAGTTAACCCATGCGCCATAAGATCCGACTTTCTTCTTATCAGCTCCTTTATACCCAAACTCAGCATAATACGCTTTATTTTCATCATCTGCATCGGAAGCACCGTAAGATCCTGTTAAGCTCCAGTCTGAAGTTAATTGAGATTTAAATCCTGCTTCCCAAACATTAGCTTTATCGCTGCTGTTTCCTGTCATAGCACTCAGAATGCCATTATGATCCTTATCTTTAAACTGATAATATCCACCATTCAGTGAAGTAGCCTTAGACGCTGCATATTTCAGCCCCACACCAGTAACTTCCACATATGTCATACCAGTAACATCAGAAACATTGCCCCAAACATCTTTATTATTTTCTTTTCCGTAGAATACATTTGCTTTTAATACATTACCCATTTCAAAATTAACACCATTTAACGTGCTATCAATCATCAAGCCATTATTCAGAAAATAATCAAATCGACCGATTGTAGCTGTAGTGCCAAGCACTTGCCCTTTTACATATGCATTATCCATGGTTACTTTATCGTCACCAGTTTCTCCTCTTAGGTTATTAACTGATTGCAAACGACCATAATATGACCATTCATTATTAATCTGTCCATCAAGGTGCACACGAGTACGTAGTTTAAGAGAATTTAGTCCGCCAACTGTATCCGTAGCTGCATCATAAGCACGATTAAAATTTTCGTATCTCAAACGAGCTTCGCCAGTTACTTTAATCGTGGAAGAGTTCTTTTCCAATTTCGTTACACGAACATTCAAACCTTCTAGTTCATCAGCGAATTCTACGGACAATTTGTCGATAGAAGCTTTTTGCTCCGCAGTTGCCTTATCAGAATGAGCCATTGCTTTTGCAACAATTTGAGCCATTTCATAACGGCTGATGGTTTTGTCACCTTTGAAAGTTCCGTCGCCATAACCGTCAACAATACCAGCATTCGCTAGTTTTGTTACCGCATCATAGGACCAATGTTTTGCAGGAACGTCTGTGAAAGGGTTCGTTGCGGCAAATGATGTACCAGCTACACCAAGTACCATTGCGGCTGCCAAGGATGCTACGAGTTTCTTTTTCATGTTAAAATCTCTCCTTAGGTTTTATTTTTTCGTCTTACTATGAACACAACCTAAGAAAGGACGTCTTTGAGTATCCATGTTTCCTCAAGGTTATCCTTACTTAGTGTATCGTTCATATCTATTCACTACTGCTAGAAATTATGTTAATAAAAGAATTTTTTATTAACATATTACTAAGCGGTGAAAGACCATTAAATGAATTGGTATTTACATAAAGTAAAATACTACATATTTTAAATATCCTGTTTTTTGAAATTTCAACTTATATTTAAGAGTTATAGAAAGCATTTAACAATTTATTACATTTTAAATTTTACACAATAATAAACAATACGTCAAGGTAATTTTCTGAATAATCTTTATTTTCTGGATTAATAGATTTATCTCATATATTAGTGGTATTTCCACTTTTCTATCTCCGTATAACATCACACAAGCACCAAGACTTCCACCCAAGAGTAAACAATCATGCTTGATATTCCATAAAAAAACAGCCGCTAACAAATTGCTAGCGGCTGTAACTTGTGAGTATTTCTTAGAAGAAGAACTCAACTTGTGCTTGATAGAACTTAGTTTTGAGAGCATTTGAAGAATCATTTGCAGTTGCTTTAACATTGGCGTATTTAAAGCCAAGTACTGTATTTAACTTTGGAGTATAGTTAAATCCTACTTCATAACCTTTAGCACCAAGAGGATAAAGACTGTCAATGCCGTCATAATAGCTTTGACCACCTACTGTATATGCTCCATCAAATGTAGTTCTAGGAGCTGCAAACCCTTCTATGTTACGATAATTAACCCACGCCCCATAAGAACCTACTTTTGCCTTATCTGCACCTTTATAGCCCAATTGAGCATAGTATGCAGTATTTTCAACATCAATGTCAGATTCGCCATAAGATCCAGCCAAATTCCAATTAGAATTTAACTGAGTTTTAAAGCCAGCTTCCCAGAAGTCTGTAGTATCTGTGTTATAAATATCTTTAACTTTGTAGTAACCACCATTAATGCTTGTAGCCTTTGAAGTTGCATAATCTAATGTTAAGCCAGTTACTTCTGGATGCTCTGCATTTGACCAATTAGAACTACCATTAGCTAAAATATCTTGATGATTGTCTTTACCATAGAATACGTTTGCTTTAAGAACATTGCCAAATTCGAGATTAACACCATTGAGTGTACTATCAAACATTAATCCACCATTTGGTACGTAGTCAAAGCGACCTACGGTTGCAGTTGCACCAAATAGATTGCCTTTAACATAGGCATTGTCCATAGTCACTTTTCCATCGTCGCCACCACGTAAATTATTTTCAGATTGTAAACGACCATAGTATGACCATTGATCATTGATCTGACCATCTAGGTGAATGCGGCTACGAAGTACTAAGCTATTATCGGAAAAATCATCAGCAGTTTGATCTTCATATCTCAAACGAGCTTCACCAGTTACTTTAATCGTGGAAGAATTCTTTTCTAATTTGGTTACACGAACATTCAAACCTTCTAATTCTGAAGCAAACTCTACTGATAACTTATCAATAGCTGCCTTTTGTTCAGCAGTTGCTTTATCGGAATGCGCCATTGCTTTTGCAACGATTTGAGCCATTTCATAACGGCTAATGGTTTTGTCACCTTTGAAAGTGCCATCGCCATAACCGTCAACAATACCAGCGTTAGCTAGTTTTGTTACTGCATCATAGGACCAATGTTTTGCAGGAACGTCTGTGAAAGGGTTGGTTGCAGCGAATGATGTACCAGCTACGCCAAGTACCATTGCAGCTGCTAATGAAGCTACTAATTTCTTTTTCATGTTAAAATCTCTCCTTAGGTTTTATTTTTGTCTTACTATGAACTCCACCTAAGAAAGGACATCTCTGAGTGTCCATGTTCCCTCAAGGTTATCCTTACAAGGTTTATTGTTCATATTTATTCTACTACTTAAACGATCTATATAGATCAATTTACCTCTAGTTATATTTAAGTAGCGAAGACCACAATAATTATCATATTACCAAAAAGAATCTATTAAGGAAAATTTAACAAATAATTTACCTGTCTAATATTACACAAAAATTCCTAATAAATCAAGAAAAATTTGATTTTTCTTTGAAATGTATTCAATTTTTAAAATATATTATTACTTTATTTTCAATAATACAGGTAATTAAAATATTTTTTCATTAATAGGATATAAAAATCAGAAGCCGCTAACAAATTTGTTAGCGGCTTCTGATCTCGATCGGTTTTTAAAAGAAGAACTCAACTTGTGCTTGATAGAAATCTTGTTTTTCAGTAGGAGCAGTATCAGCAGTTGGTTTTAAGTTAGCATATTTTACACGAAGAACCGTGTTTAATACAGGGGTATAATTAAAGCCTACTTCATAACCTTTAGCACCATTTTTTAATTGACCACGAGAGGTATATGCTCCATCGAAGGTAGTTTTAGGAGCTGCATTTGCTTCTAAATTACGATAGTTAACCCATGCACCATAAGAACCAACTTTCTTTTTGTCAGCGCCTTTGTAACCAATTTCAGCATAGTATGCTGTGTCTTCAGTATCTGCATCAGATTCACCATAAGAACCACTTAAGCTCCAGTTGGGAGTGAATTGTGTTTTGAAACCAGCTTCCCAAACTTTCAAGGAATCATCACTAGTAGCGTTGGTTAAATATCCTGAATCATTGTTATCTTTAAACTGATAATAACCGCCATTTAAAGTAGTAGCTTTTGAAGCTGCATAACTTAAGCCTAAGCCAGTTACTTCTAGGTAATCAGTCATTACTTTTTTAGAATTACCCCATACATCTTTATTATTATCTTTGCCATAGAATGCATTAGCTTTCAATACATTACCAAATTCAAAATTAACACCATTCAAAGTACTATCAATCATTAAACCGTTGTTTAAGAAGTAATCGAAACGACCGATTGTAGCAGTAGCGCCTGCGATTTGCCCTTTAACAAAAGCATTATCCATGGTTACGTTGGTATCGCCTTCACCTTTTAAGTTATTTACAGCTTGCAAACGACCATAGTATGACCAGTTGTCATTGATTGTTCCATCAAGATGGATACGAGTACGGAGTTTATAGGAACTATCATGATCTGCATATTTATTTGAGTAATCTTCATATCTCAAACGAGCTTCACCACTTACTTTAATGGTGGAAGAATTCTTTTCCAATTTTGTTACACGAACGTTTAAGCCTTCTAATTCTTCAGCAAATTCTACGGACAGTTTGTCGATAGAAGCCTTTTGTTCAGCAGTTGCTTTGTCGGAATGAGCCATTGCTTTTGCAACGATTTGTGCCATTTCATAACGGCTGATGGTTTTGTCACCTTTGAAAGTACCATCGCCATAACCATCAACAATACCAGCACTAGCTAGTTTGGTTACTGCATCATAGGACCAATGTTTTGCAGGAACGTCTGTGAAAGGATTGGTTGCAGCGAATGATGTACCAGCTACGCCAAGTACCATTGCAGCTGCCAAGGAAGCTACTAATTTCTTTTTCATCTTAAATCTCTCCTTAGGTTTTATATTTTTGCCTTGCTATGAACTTCACCTAAGAAAGGACGTCTTTGAGTATCCATGTTCCCTCAAGGTTATCCTTGCCAGGTTCATTGTTCATAATCTATTCACTACTGCTAGAATTTTTCTAAGCAGTGAAAGACCGTAGAAACGTACTCTTAATTAAGTAATTTATTTACTACAACATATTAAGAATTTATTAACTGTACATGAAAAATTTAACATAATCTTTACAAGTCTTATAATACATCTAACTGACTGATAAGTCAAGTCATTTTCCAATTATTTGCTCCAATATTCATTAGATCCTTTTCTGCAATTTAGCCTCGTTTGACAGAATCAACAAATAAAAAAGGAGCTGTCTCAAAATAGGTTTTTAAAACCTATTTGAGATAGCTCTTTCTTTGTATCCCTAACCGAATAGGGTATTTTCTCTTTTTTGCGAATTAAGTGGAGTAAAGTAGGCATAGCAAAGCTAGAGGAGCATTATGCCCCTCATAAATTGCTGTGCCTGCAACCTTTTAGGCGGTCTTTTTTTCGTGTAGCATTTTTCCGCACCGTTGTTGCTGTATTTTGTTATGTAGTTTATTTAAGTTATAGCCCATCGCCAAGAACAAGAATTCAGTCCTAACGCTTTGCTTGCCACGCAGCAAGAATCTTCTAAATC
>NZ_FOTS01000017.1 GCF_900114615.1 Pelosinus propionicus DSM 13327
TGCCTATTGTTCATAAAACACTGGAACGGCTACACGAAGCATTAAGTGGCAATCTTCATCCTGAGGTAATCCTTCATTCAGATCAGGGCTTTCACTATACACATCCAGACTTTCAACTTTCCTTAAAAGACTTACATATCAAGCAGTCTATGTCCCGAAAGGGAAACTGTTTAGACAATGCATCCATGGAATCTTTCTTTGGTCATATGAAGGATGAAGTCGATATTAAAAGCTGTCAAACTTTTAACGACCTTAAAGAAACCATTTATAATTATATTGAATACTATAACTGTCATCGCTATCAATGGGGATTAAAAAAAATGACCCCGATTCAATATCGGGATCATCTCATTGTGGCTTAATTTAGGCTTTTTTCTATAATGTCCTATTTCTAGGTACCAGTTCAGAATACCAAAAATCATGCTTTTTTATCCAAATGCTTTTCACTGCAATAAAATTTTATAATAATTTATTAATTTTAATACGTCATAATAAATCATCATAGCAACAAGAAGAACTCGGAGCAAAGATCAATAAAAGATCCGCACTTCAAGTTCTTTTAAAAGAAGCCCTTTATTGTTAACATTCATCTGCTATAAGGAAAACACCCAAAGAATTTTCTTTGGGCGCATGCTACTAACCAATTTTCAATTCACATTCTTTATTTCCAGAAATCAACGTAGCAATCATAGAACATAAGTCAATAATATCAAAAGGTTTGGTAATATATGCATAGGCTCCTAACTCCTTGGCGATATTAACCAATTCTAATTCACCATATGCAGTCATCATAATTACTTTATTTGCTTGATTTAATCGTTTGAGCTCACGTAATGTTTCTATTCCGTCCATCCCTGGCATCTTCATGTCCATCAAAATCAAGACAGGTTTGAGATCTTTCACTTTTTGTATGCCTTCATAGCCATTAGCTGCGGTATGAACTGCATACCCTTCTTCGCTTAGAACTTCCATCAGTAATCTTCTAATGCCTGGCTGATCATCAATAACCAATACTGTGTGTTTGATATTAGACATTCTTAGCCTCTCCTTATTTACTTTATATCCGTTTATGTTCTATGTTATATATTTATTCGCACAAATCCAAAAATATCCTCCTATATAATGGGAAAAATTACTTTTTGTCACTTTTTTTTGAATATTTTTTCATTTAAGGAACGAATTTGCGTTATAAACTTGGCGGCAAGTTCATTATGATATATTTTTACAGTATATACAGCTGTTTTATCATCTACTGTAAATAATATATCATTAAAAGGAGTCGGCAGACCCCAAGTACTATAGATAGTCTTTCCATTCTTTAAAATACTGATTCGATAGGCACTATCGCGTAAATACAGCGGATATTTCATACTTACGCTATGAATATGATTTTCATCAACCGGAATATCTCTTCCTAAAATTCGAATATTATACTCAGCCACACCGAAATTATCGGATCGTCTTGCACCATATATCGCCAATAACTGAGGTGTATAATAATCCAAATAATCTGCAACCAATTCACTAGCAGTCCCAAATGTTAATAATCCTTTATTGACATAAGATTCTTTTAAATAGGCTAAATGATCATCTAAAGCCTTAAATTGACCGCCCTCAAGACTTTGCCAATCTCCCTGCCCCATAATAAACATAGCATGTGTGAAACCCACAATAGCGTGTACTCCCGGTTTTATATTGGAGTCGCCCTCAGTAAAATATTTCATGCCCTGATCTGCTTTACCATTCATGACGGCTGCACTTTGACTATCATATGCAATGGGTTCTTTTGGCGTGGGACGAAACTCAACTACACCTGTCTTTTGAAGCTCCTTAGCAGGAATATTTATATCATCATCTGCGGCAAGATAAATTTCTTTTCCGTATTCACCAGAAGTGATGCCGCCTGCATTTCCATCAGCATCACTCGATCCCCATAAACCAACTTTCTTATATGCATTCGTACTCATCGCTTCATCAGTACTGCCATTGCCAAAATCAAAAGAACCAGCCCGAGCGGTTAATAGTTGCCCTTGGGAAGAATTGGAGGACAATTGATCTAAGATTGCCTGATACTGATATAAGATACCAGTTCGGCTGTTGTAATCACTAAAATTTCCTTCATGTTCTATCGAATGAGCCCAGCCATGTTTTAAATGATTGGCCCAGAAGCCGTCATCTGCATCATTATAAGACAGTGTATTGCCAGGCAGATACGGATCATAATCGGAATGCATATGAATTCCATATTCATGCCCCTTTGCTGCTTCTTGAATAACAGAATTTGTGATTGCAGCAATTACTTTAGACCAGTCTTCCAAGGCTGACTGCCCTGCAGCCCATTGAGCTGCTTTAACAGCCGGCCAAGCAATATAATGGGTCCACTTTGCCCCATGCTTTTCGGCTATTTCATTGATTCTTTCCGCTTTAAAAACCATTTGTCCCAAAAATTCTTGTGGATCGAGCCACCCATTAGCATTCCCCCACGCTTTAGCATAACCAGCACCATCAATGGGTTCTAAATCCTCAGTCATTACATAAAATACTTTTCCCGGCCTTGTATCTGCTACTGCAACTTGGATTTTTGAAGATAGCAGCACGTCATTTACACGAAAGCCAATGGACCAAGGTTTATTTAAGTTTACGCTGTCAGGTCTTTGCGCTTGAACTTGCCAGCTCACGTGCTGCTTTTCCCATGGAGCTAATCGCTCAATCGTCTTTGTCATCTGCTCTACTGCAACCAGACCGTAGCCAAAAGGCTCCTGTAGACGCACGGACACATTTTCTAGAAGCTCTTGACTTCTATTTTCCACATCCGCTTCAATTGTAACCATCTCTCCCTGCTTGACTGCATATTGCAGCGTACGAGGAGTCACAGCTACTGCTTTTGCATGATCGTAACCAGTAGTAAGCTGAGAAATAAGAACATGCTGTCCCTCACTTACTTGTACACTGACACGATAGGCTGCTGCCTCGGGGAAAGCAGCTAGCACTTGGGCAAAATAATGATTTTCCTCAATCCAGCCACCTTGATAATTCGTATAATACCGCCTATCCTGCCACTTATCGTGAGCAGTATCAGGCGACAGCTTTCCTGTAAAAATAGAACCTGTTTCTCCAAGAAGATTCCCTTTATTATCAAAGGCAGAAAATACAATCCGCCCTCCACCTTGCGTTGACAAAAATTTTAGTCTTAGATTCGCAAAAATTGCTGCATCAGCTTTCGCTTCCACAAAGTATACTATTTTTCCTTGATTTCCAGCTGCCAACTCCAGCATTGTCCCTTGCCCTTGAGCTGTCATCACTCGGTAAGAGTTTCCTGCACCTTCTTGCTGTAATTGCTGAGAAAGTCCCCACTTCATGCTTTCCTCCGGCCCAGCTATGCTAAGAGCAGCAGTTGGTGCTGGTCTCTGGCTAGCGCATCCTCCAAGCAGGAATGCCAGAACGAGTACTAGAATTGTACTTTTTCCTCTCATTTTATCCTACCCTTTTCTATCTATATATCAAAATTAATCTCTGCATGCCAAATGCCAGGAATGAAGTCTCTCACATTTCATTCCTGACAACTTTATACCAATTTACAACCACATAGGCATTTGCGTCATCGCACTGCCAATAAAAGTAAAAGCAATTGCACCTACCACTAAGATGGCTAATACAGGGGCTATTATGACCAACATCGCTTTTGCCGTGGAAAATTCATACACTTCTTTAATCGCTGTTATTGTCAAGAAAAATGTCCAAGCAAAAATTATCAAAGCAGCGGCCGCCATCATTATACTTTTCAAACTAGCTGGCAATAATGCAGCAATTACCCATAATGGAACGATCAATATTTGTGGAAACTGGGCAAATCCCAGTGTAATAAATAACCCTAATCCTGTGCCTCTGCCACCAAGAAATTCAGCAATCAAATGCCATACAGCAGCTCCCATAAACCACATGAGCATGCTGCTAATAATTTTAAAGCCGATGATGAAGGGAACCATAGCAGACATGCCAACATCCTGCAGACCAAAATACAAGGCCCATAAGGGTATCACAAGGCTAAGAAAAAAGACAATGACTCCTTGTGATATATTTTTCTGCTCGGCAATCATCTTCATTGCTATTTTAGGTTGAAATAGCACATCATACAAAGCATCGAAGACATTCCCCATTTATTTCACCTGCCATTTTTCTGGCGTCGCTTCCAATGGAACACCTAGATTCATCTGATTTGAAGCCTTTTGAAGTAAAAATTGTTCTAACAGCGTACTAATTTTTTCGCTGGGTCCAAATAACATGTTCCAAGGAGATGTTTTGCCAAATTCTTTTATGGTTGGCTTTCCTTCAATACCTGCCAATTGGCTGGCACCGTCAATCGCATCATACATATTCCCCAATTCATCTACCAATCCAAGCTGCTTGGCCTGATTTCCTGTATAAATACGTCCATCGGCCAGTTTTTTCACTTGCTCTTTATCCATTTTGCGTCCTTGTGCTACTACGTCTACAAATTGGTTATAGATATCATCCACCATAACTTGAATAATCTCTCGTTCTTCATCTGTCATTTGCCGCTCAGGAGACAATATATCCTTGTGGGGTCCACTTTTAATTTTCTCTTGATAGATACCAACTTTTTTGTATAATTCCTCCCAATTGGCATAAGGCATGTAGACTCCAATACTCCCTGTCATCGTAGTTGGATTTGCATAAATTTTATCCGTACATGCTGCCAGCCAATATCCTCCTGAAGCCGCAACATCTCCCATCGAAGTTACTACTACTTTACCTTGAGCCCGCAGCTTCTTTAATTCTTCTCCTACTTCTTGAGAAGCTGCCGCACTACCGCCTGGACTATTGATTCGCAAAACCACGGCCTTTACCGATCCATCATCTCTAGCCTGATGAATTTGTTTAATAATTTGATCGGTACCGCCTTGTTCCATCAGCACACTGCTTTGGCCTCGCCCGCCGATAATAACACCATCTACATAGATGATAGCAATCTTATCTGCTTGGCTGACTTTCCCTTTATTCTTAGCACCGAATCCTTGAAAAGCCAACCCAATTAACGAAAGTGCGATCACAACTCCAATCACAATGATTACTGATTTTTTATACATAGACAAACCTCCTTATTATACGAAACCAACAACAAACCTACCTATGCAAAAAGCAACTGCCGGAAATAAGTCCAACAGTTGCTTTTTTACTACTTGCCGTTCAGCGCAGCCTTAATAAATTCTCTGAATAATGGATGGGGGTTGGTCGGACGTGATTTAAGTTCTGGATGAAATTGAGTACCAACAAACCATGGATGATCTTTAACTTCTATAATTTCTATTAATCGACCATTTGGCAAAGTACCACCGATCACAAGACCAGCCTGAGTGAGCTGCTCACGGTAGGCATTATTAAATTCCCAGCGATGACGATGACGTTCATAAATGATCTCATCTTGATAAGCCTGACAGGTTAACGTATCTTCCGACACCTTACATGGATAAACCCCTAAACGCATAGTACCGCCTTTTTCTTCTACGGCTACTTGTTCAGACATGAGATCGATTACCGGATACTTTGTTTCAGGATTAAATTCTGTACTGTGAGCACCTTTCAAATTACATACATGACGGGCAAATTCAACAACAGCACATTGCATACCTAAGCACAAACCAAAAAATGGTACTTTGTTTTCCCGAGCATACTGAATGGCTTTGATCTTGCCTTCCACGCCTCGATCACCAAAACCTCCTGGCACCAAAATACCATCAACATCTGCAAAACACTTTTGAAGATCTACAGATGCATCCTCAATTTCTTCCGCATTTACCCAATGAATTTGAATAGCAGTGTCATTGGCAATACCTGCATGTCTTAACGCTTCTGCCACACTCAAATATGCATCAGGCAAAGCCACGTACTTACCGACAATTGCAATTTTTACTGATTTTGAAGGATTAATGATTTTATGAACCATTTTGCGCCAATCTGCCATATCGGCATCACCAGCATCAATTTTCAATTTTTCTAAGACAATACGATCAAGGCCTTCCTCTTGCATCATCAAAGGCACTTCATATATGCTCGCTGCCGTTTTATTTTGTATTACAGCATCAGAATCAATATCACAGAAAAGAGCTAACTTGTCGCGCATATCAGATGAAATATCATATTCCGTACGGCAAACAATAATGTCAGGAGTAATACCAATACCTCTCAATTCTTTTACGCTATGCTGGGTCGGCTTGGTTTTAAGCTCTCCCGCAGCGGCAATATAAGGAAGCAAGGTTACGTGAAGATATAGGACATCATTGCGCCCTACTTCTTTTTTCACTTGGCGGATCGCTTCTAAAAAGGGAAGACTTTCAATATCCCCGACAGTACCGCCAATTTCAGTAATTACCACATCCGCATTATCTTCTTTGCCCACACGATACACACGCTCTTTTATTTCATTGGTAATATGAGGGATGACCTGTACCGTACTCCCCAAATAATCACCTTTACGTTCTTTATTAATAACAGACAAATATATTTTTCCTGCTGTTACATTGGAGCTTTTACTTAAATTAATATCAATAAAACGCTCATAATGCCCTAAATCCAGATCAGTTTCGGCTCCATCATCGGTAACAAATACTTCACCATGCTGATAAGGACTCATGGTACCTGGATCAATATTTATGTATGGATCAAACTTCTGGATCGTTACCTTTAACCCGCGATTCTTTAACAACCGCCCCAACGAAGCAGCAGTAATACCTTTACCAAGTGAAGAGACAACCCCCCCGGTAACAAATATATATTTTGTCATAGTCCTATTTCCTCCTAAAAATGCCTTTAACAGTATCTGTCATTTAGTACGCTACATTTAGTTCAAGTACGCCAATCATTTTATACTTTACTAAAGGGCAGTGTCAAGTACTTATTCTCGTTCACCAGGCTCTGCCGCAGACGCAACATATTCTTGCTGAATTTCCTCAAAAAGTTTTTCACGGCGGGAAGAAAAAGAACTCGGTACACTATCAGCATCATCGCCAACAGAATGAGCACTCAGCTGTTGCGGCGACCATTCAACAAGACCCCACATGCCTTTTCCCATATGAACGAAACGACTATCCATATTGATTTGTGTATGTACTTCCGACATAGCATGAGCTAAGGAATGAATCCTGCGACCTTTCAGTTCTAATACTTCTGTAATTAACTCTCTAAAATACATAGAGTGCCCTGTTTTTTGCAAAATTTTATAAGCTAATTCTACTTCTGAAACTTGTTTCATCATATCTGTCATATTATTTTATTCCTTCCGCACGCAGCGTTTAATTTCTCTTACTTCTTAAGCACTAGCTTGAAATCATTTTTGCTGGTAATGATTCACCATATTTAGGAAAATTCCTTTTTTTAGGTATGAATTTTTCAGAAAATCCCTACATTTTTTCTGGTACACTAATCCCCAGAATACCTAATGCATGCCTAATGGTTGTTTGCACAGCTTTTGCCAGCGCCATGCGCGCCAATTGCAAATCCTGTTCAACCCCTTTAATGCGGCATTGGTTATAAAAAGTGTGAAACTGCCCTGCCAAATCATGAGCATAGCGGGCAATGCGATGAGGTGCTCGTTCCTTCGCAGCATCTGCGATTTCTTCTTGATATTCACCCAGCTTCTTAATTAAATCCACCTCACATTCGCTGGTAAGCAGACTTAATTTCACAGCATCAAGATCTTCGAGTAAAATCCCATCTTCTGCAGCTTGACGAAAAATACTGGCGATGCGCGCATAAGCATATTGTATATAATACACGGGATTCTCATTAGATTTTGACTTTGCTAAATCAAGATCAAAATCTAATTGACTATCAAGAGACCGCATAATGAAGAAAAATCTCGCAGCATCTGTACCAACTTCTTCTATCAATTCTGACAATGTTACACTTTGCCCTGTACGTTTTGACATTTTTACCAATTGGCCGCTTCTATATAAGCTTACCATTTGTACAATCAAAACTTCTAGTTGTTCAGGGGAATACCCCAAGGAACCAATGGCTGCTTTCACACGGCAAATATACCCATGATGGTCAGCACCCCAAATATTAATTAATTGATCAAATCCTCTTTCCAGCTTATTTCGATGATACGCAATATCGGCAGCTAAATAAGTAGGAATTCCATTGTCACGAATCACTACCCGGTCCTTATCATCTCCATAGGCTGTGGATTTTAACCAAAGAGCTCCTTCTTGTTCATAGATCGATCCATTGTTTTTGAGTACCTGACAGGTCTCCTGCAGCGCACCGCTTTGATGTAATGTACACTCGCTAAACCAAACGTCAAATTGCACATTAAATGCAGCAAGATCCTCTTTTAACGCAGCTAGTTTTTCCTGAAGAGCAATTTCTTTAAAAACTGCCAATCGCTCAGAAACAGGCATAGAAAGGTAACTGTCTCCAGCCTTATCAAGGATACGCTGAGCCGTATCAATAATATCTTGTCCGTGATAGCCATCTTCAGGAAACTCTATCTTTTGGCCAAGAAGTTCTAAGTAACGGGCATGGACTGATGCTGCCAAGTTATCGATTTGATTGCCCGCATCATTGATATAATATTCACTAGCCACGTCATAGCCTGCTGCTTTTAATAGATTTACCAAAGCACTTCCTACGGCAGCACCGCGACCGTGACCTACGTGAAGAGGTCCAGTAGGATTGGCACTAACATATTCCACCTGTACACGCTCTTTTGCGTCCGTTTTGCTATTGCCATAATTTTCACCTTGAGACAATATATCATTTAACATGGTATATAACCAGTCAGATTTTAAATAAAAATTAATAAATCCCGGTCCTGCAATCACAGCTTTTTCCAACCATGTTTCTTGCATCCGAGCAACAATTGCTTCAGCAATCACTCTAGGATTGGTTTTCGCAGCTCTGGCAGCCTGCATCGAAAAGTTCGTAGCAAAATCTCCAAACTCTTTTTTAGGTGGTACTTCTAAGATCACCTGCGGCAACTCATGAATGGCAAATACACCCTCAGCAACGGCTGCCTGAGCTGCTTGATAAATTGCTTTATGTAATAACTCTTTAATATCCACTTATACTTTCCTCCTGTATACTGATCGACAAGGTATTGGCACTTTGCCATTGTCCGTTTATTTCTAATTCATACTCAATCGCAACGGTTCCAGTTGCACTGGTTAAATCTATCCTTAAGCTGTTTGTCTGAATGTTCATTTGCATAGTACCATAAGGTGTATGGTACGCGCTACAGCTTTTTTGGCCTAAAAGAAATTCTTGTTTATGATCTACGCTGCCCGTCCGGACCAATGCCACATGCCTATCATGCACTTTCAACATTGTAGTAACGCCATCAAGACCAGAAATTTCACTATCCTTATATACGATATATCGAATGTTATTTTTTTCATAATAACGACCTTTGGTAGTGCATTCAATATAGGATTCTTCACCTTTTTCATCTTTTTGAGTACCGACGATTGTAATTACAATATCTATCATATTATCTCCTCTATCAACCTGAAATATATTATAGCGTACTCAGCAAATATTGCAAGAAAAGGAAGAAAAATTTGTACATAAAAAAACATAACGCCTCATGCCTGTGCATAGCAGACAAGCGGCGCATAACAGATCATTCATTATTTATAATATATGAAAAATTTCCAAAAATATATATTTATTTCATTTATTTTTGATCTCAATCCTCAGTTACTGATTCTTATTATTAAATGCTGCTACCAAATCAGCGGATGAGGTCTGAACATCTTGAATCACTTTAATTATATCTTGCATCGTCCCGGCTTGTTTATTGGATATTAGCGCGGACTGATTGATGCCATCGATTACTTTTTGTATCGATTCTTGAATTTCTTGTAATATCTTATTAATATTTTCTGTAGCATCTGCACTATTTTGTGCTAAATTCTGCATTTCTTGTGCAACTACTGCAAAACCTCTGCCATAATTTCCAGCTCTTGCCGCCTCAATGGAAGCATTCAGGCTCAACAACTTAGTTTGAGTAGCAATTTTACGACTCATGTCAAGAATTTTACCTGTATCTTTAACGCGTCTTACAGAATCATGCGATACATTCACGACACTTTCCGTATTGGCAGCCAATTCTTGGGAAGAAGCAGAAATTCCCTCTATTGCAGCAACTGCCTGACTTACATTTTGCGAAACTGCATGGGCTACCTCTTGAACGATTTCAATTTGTTTAGCCTGTTTTAATCGTGTACTTAATAAGGCTACTACGACCTTAGCAATGGGGCGAACATAATCTAATTGACCTGCAATAGCAAAAGTACCTACTCTTTGCCCATCTACTTCAATTGGATAATTCTGTCCTTCTTTTAGGGTTGGGTTCTTTGCCACATCAGCTGTTGTTACTACATATTCATCTAAGTGGCCACTCAAAATATTTTGTGAACCAAGATGTTTGGTGTTTAGACGCTTACCGCCATCTGAATCTCCTACAATCACAGCGTCTTGGTTACAGACAATAATATGATAACCAGTATTTTGATAGATAAATCGCGCCAACGAGCCTGCCATTTCTGTAGTAATTGCATACTCTGCCATATTCGCCATCTCCCTTTTGCTGTCGGACTCCATTTGCTCTCAACCTTTTAGTATCCGATTCTTATGCTATATATAAGTTCAATAGCAATACAGTAAATCCTGCAAGAATATAACAATAACACCAATACTTTTATTCCATAATCCAACCTTTTATTAATTTTTCTTCTCTTGGCGTATTCAGTAATATCTTTTAAAAAAAACCGTAGCGCCGCAGTCTTATCTTTATACAAAGAGAAAACCACGGCGCCTATATGGATGAGGCGTCAAATGACTGCCTCTCCACTACTAGTATATGCAAAATCATCTTAAAAAATTACTTCGTGCTCTTACTGCCAGAGCTTTGTTACCTCAGTACCTACATAATAGGTTTTCACAATATCCTCTGCTTTCTTTCCTTCCTGAGCAAAGGTATAAGCCCCCCACTGGCATAATCCTACACCATTGCCCCAACCCATTCCTTTAAAAGTAAAGTTTTCTCCATCATAATTCATCTCTGTAATTAATGTAGACTTTAGACGATCATAACCAACTTTTTTTCGAAAATCAGAACCATATATTTTTTTATCTCCTGCACCAATATATAGAATCCGACCTGAAGGACCTTTTTCCAAGATCCGAATATCTTTCGGGTTACCAGAATAACCAACAGCGGCAGCAACCTCTGCCCCTGGTATTTTAACCGCCCAGGACTGCTCTTTCTCTGGTGCATATTGAAAACATCGGTCTGTTATTGGTTGAAAATATGGTGTTGAAGTAGGTATCTCTTCTGGAAAGCTCTCTTCCTTTGTTGCGGCAATTTGCCCGTTGCAAGAGCTGTAGATCGCATTAATCAACCCTCCCGCATATGTCAGTACTTCTCCTCTGGTACGGCGCACCGCTTCTCTAACATTGTCATTTACCAACTCCGGTGCATAAGCTTGCAGCTCTTCTTTAGCCGTACTTACGTCAGCATGATGCAGCCTCATAATTGTACCGGCTTCCATCGCATGAAGAGTTAACGTGCGTGAAGTAATCGCTTGAGCTGCCAAAGCCTCAAGCGGCCAATCGTTATGCATTTCTCTTGCGACAACACCTTCTAAATACTTTTCTAACAACATTCTATCGATATAGCCTTTATCTGCAATCCATACTGTAATCGTAGGTTCATTTTTGTATTTATTGGTATCCAATGTTTCTACTCCAGGAATAGGCTGAACCGATTCTGGCTCCGGTACTTCTGAACTAGGTGACTCCACGACCTCAGGATCTGGTTTGGGAGCAGGCGACTGCAAAAAAGAACAAGCTCCTGCCACTGTCAGAATTCCAATTAAAAGCGTCAAAATTATATATTTATATTTTTTAGCCATTACTCCACCTCAATCATAGTATGGAGTAATAGTTGCCACACTATACTTAAAATACAACAAACAGCAGATGCAAAAAACGAGCCTCCATAAAATGGAGACTCGTAGTCTTATTTGGCAACATAAGGGACAACAAGTGGTCCTAATGGCAGTACAGCAACACGTGCATCAGAGCCATACTTTTCGATTAACTTTGCTAATGTTTGTTCTATGTTTTCAACAGATTGCAGCATGCAGTCTGCCACTGTTTCTTTATCTAAAGTCGAATATAAATAACAATCCGCTTTTACCTGGATCATTGCCAACGCCTGGGCTTCCCACTGATCAAACATAGAGAAGGATGGTTCATTAATCATATCCAACAGCGCTTGAGGAGTATTGCGCATTTTTAAAATTGGACCAAAATTTCCATGGCTTGGCAGTCCATCTGAACATTCTGCAACGCTGATAATACTGCCCCCCTCTTTTACTATTTGCGCACCAGCACTCATACCTTTAACTGTTTGGTACAGATTCTGATCTAACGGATAGCCTGCATTAGTTGTAATGACGATATCAAAAGGATGATCTACTGCCACCATCGCATGATGTTTTACAAATTCGCAGCCTACTCGATGAGCTTGAATTACATCTCCTGCAAAAACATTCGTTATTTCTTTATCTCCATTTAATGTCACATTTAACATAAACTGCGGCTTAGCCATTAAACAATTTTGAGTAGCTGCATCTTGGACACCATTGCCTTCAATTACGCCCCAAGTACTTTTAGGATTACCGATCATCTCAGCATTATGAAAGTCCTGAATCGTTTTTATGCCGACAATTCCTGGATTTATACCTTTTGGTCCACCAGAAAATCCAGCAAAAAAGTGTGGCTCGATAAATCCTGTAACAATTTTAAAATCAGCTTCTACATAGGTTTTATTTAAATACACTTCAGATCCATAACTATTTCGACCAACGTGTACTAATTCATTATCATCAAAGGCTTCATGATTGATAACTCGAATGGTATCAACTACTTCCTGACCTAACATGCTAATTAATTCTTCTCTCGTATTGTGACGATGACTCCCTAACCCATTAATCACCACAAAATTTTCTTTAGGAACATGAGACAGCTCTTCAATGATCCATGGAACTAATTTGTGGTTAGGAGTTGGTCTAGTTATATCAGAAATTACAATAGCAACCGTATCTGATGCTTTTACCATTTCCTTTAAAGGAGGAGTGCCAGTAGGATGGCGCAGAGCCTGAACAACAGCCCCCTTCTCATCTGCCAAGCTTTCTATATGCGGCGGTTCTACTATTACTGCGTTATCAGGAACTTCAATACTAATATTTCCTTTGCCATATGCTAATTGTACTTTTTTCATAGAATCATCTCCTTATTTCTCTTTGCTACCTACTTGTACAAATAGTTGCAATCTTCCTGCTTTTTTAATTATAAATTTTTATACTACTTTTAATTCCTTTTTACTATAATACCCTGAAAAAGAACCTAGTAGTCCGCCAAAACTAAAGCTATGGGATGAATTGCGCGAGATTTTTCGTCCAGCAAGACGGAGGCAAAAAGTCCCTGCCACTTACAATCTCTTTGACTGTAAGCAGCAGGGACTTTTGATATAGTAAGTACGGCTACGATTTAGATGGGCCTCACTGTCGACCTAAATCATAGTCGTACTTACTATAGTTTTAATCCTACGTTATATTTTTCTATCATCTTTATCGGCTGGTAAGATTCTTTTGCTTTTCGTAAACCTTCAATTCCCATATCTTCCTCCCGATTAATGTAGATTGCCTCTGAGAACGTATGGGAACAGAATTCCTGATTGATAATACTATATACACCATTGATTCCCATGCGGCCTTTTTCCACGTGAATCACTGCGGTATTGTCATTACCCATTTCTCCATAACTAAAAGCTACCATTTTACCATCAATAAAAATGGCTCCTCCTTGAAAGCCAAGAACCGTAAAGTTGTTCATCGCTTCTACAATTGCATTTCTTTCACAGTCCAGATCATCACCTTTTACACAGCCTCGTTCATCACACCACTCCTGCATAAACTCAATACAGTCTTTCGTCATTTCTTCCGTCATAGGTATATACTCATAATCACTGTATTTTTTTCTAAAACTATTTACATGATTTTTCTTAGTATGAAATTTACGCCCTTTTAGTTCAATTAAGTCTTTGGCTAAATACACATAATCAAAATTATCACGTACAGCTTTAGATGTAAAGTAACCTGGCTTTGCCTCCTCCAGCCACTCTATCATAAAAGCTTCTACTCCTTGCAGCGAAAAAGTAAAATTATTCTCTTTCGCATGCTCTATCATTTTGTCCAATACCTCTGGTAGGCCTTCCTTTGGACCAAAAGGTGGTAAAAAGAATGTTACCCCTTCCCAGCAAGCTTTCACACATAGATAATTACCTTCAACCGTCCACTGTATCTTATAGGCTTTACGCCACATAAATAAATTAGTGAAATTATAGTGGGCATTTTCATATCGCCGCTCACGAAAGAATCGATCAAATAGCGGCTTATCTTCTAGGGTAAGCTGTTGAAACTTAATATTAAACCCTCCTCAAACACAACTTTATTCTTCATTATACATGATTAGAAGAAAAAATATAATGGTATTGGTATAAAAAGCATCTGCTATTTCGACAGGAATCCTCCTGTTTAAAGACGAACTAAGCATTAAGGATAAAAAGTATCGGCTCCTCTGCAATCTACGAAAGAAGTCGGAACTATAACAAAAATAATTTTCAGGAGATAATTACATGTTAACTGCCGCCCTAAATATATTAAAACAGCACTATGGTTATACCACCTTTCGCCCTGGTCAGCAGAAAATCATCACCAGCCTATTAAATAATAAGGATACCTTAGCCATTATGCCTACTGGTGCTGGAAAATCCTTGTGTTTCCAAATTCCTGCCCTCTTACTGCCAGGTGTTACCTTAGTTGTCTCACCCTTGATTTCCTTAATGAAAGACCAAGTTGACGCATTAAACGGCGTGGGAATTCCTGCCACCTTTATTAATAGTTCCCTCACCCTCTCCCAGGTCAATGAACGTATTTATAATGCAAAATGCGGTCGCTACAAAATCATCTACATCGCTCCAGAACGTTTAGAATCAGAAAGCTTTCAAGCTGCTATCAAGGTCCTTACCATCTCTTTATTAGCTATTGATGAAGCCCACTGTGTTTCACAATGGGGGCATGATTTTCGCCCAAGCTATCGGGCTGTGGGGACTTTTATCACTTCACTGCCCAACCGTCCCATTATTGGTGCCTTTACAGCCACAGCCACAACGGATGTAACCCAAGACATTATTACTTTATTAACCCTAAGAAAGCCAGATATTTACATGACTGGTTTTGATCGTGAAAACCTCTCCTTTACTGTTATTCGTGGCGAAAACAAACAAGACTTTACCCTTAAATATATTACCACCAACAAAGAACAGTCCGGGATTATTTATGCAGCAACTCGTAAAGAAGTAGATAATCTTTATAGCTTATTATATAAAAAAGGCTACTCTGTAGGCAAGTATCATGCTGGGCTCCCCGATAAAGAACGCCAGCACTATCAAGAACAATTCATCTATGACAATATCAGCATTATGGTTGCTACCAATGCCTTTGGCATGGGGATTGATAAGTCCAATGTACGCTATGTGATTCATTACAATATGCCCAAAAATATGGAAGCCTATTACCAAGAAGCGGGCCGTGCTGGACGAGACGGAGAACCAAGCGAATGTATCTTGCTGTTTGGTGCTCAAGATCCACTGTTGCAACGATATCTGATCGAACAAACAACCTTTGATACCGATCGAAAGACCAATGAGATTAGCAAGCTGCAAACCATGGTCGATTATTGCCACACCCCAGAGTGCCTGCGAAAATTTATCTTAAGTTATTTTGGTGAGACAAGTGATCTGACCGAATGCGACAATTGCAGCAATTGTAAGGATGATAATGAACTTACTGATATTACATTGGATGCCCAAAAGATCTTCTCCTGCGTCATGCGGGTTAAAGAACGTTATGGCACGACCTTAATTGCCAGCGTATTAAAAGGGTCTAAGGATAAAAAAGTCCTACAGCTGGGTTTTGATAGCTTATCCACTTATGGCTTACTAAAAAACTATACCTTACCAGAAATACGAGATGCCATTAATCGGTTAATTGCTACCGACTATCTAATGTTAACAGACAGTGAATATCCGGTAGTGAAACTGGCACCTAAAGGAGTCGCAGTATTAAAAAATCAAACAAAAGTATGGCAGAAAGTACCAAAACGTACACAGAAAATTACAGTAGACAATTCTCTCTTTAGTTTACTGCGCAGCTTACGTAAAACCATTGCTGACAGAGAACAAATCCCGCCCTATCTTGTATTTGCCGACAGCACCTTAAAGGAAATGAGCGAGTTTTGCCCAACTACCTACGATGCTCTATTGACCATAAAAGGGGTAGGAGAAAGCAAGCGAAAACGTTATGGTGACGAGTTCCTCGAAGTCTTACAACAATATGCATTAGCAAATCAGATTCAATCCTCTAACCCTTCCAAGGAAAATAAAGAAGTATCTGTAAAAGTCCAAGAAAGTCCCAGTCATGTTGTCAGTCTTGAACTATACCAAAAAGGACATTCTCTGGAAGAAATCAGCCAAATGCGTAAACTAAAATCCCTTACAATACAAGATCACTTGGTACGCTGCTACCAAGAGGGACATCCTGTAAACTGGGATGCTCTGATCCCGCCTCAATATGAAAAATTAATTCTAAGTAAGATAGCTGAAATAGGTGCTGAAAAACTAAAACCTCTCAAAGACGCCCTGCCAACCGACATCGACTACTCTGCCATTAAGGCAGTCTTATGCAAATATAATGTAGGACAATAAAGAAGGCTGACGCTTCGTTTTTAAACCTATAAAACGATCGAACCACAAAGAACACAAAGGTGTAGAATGCATACATCTTTGTGTTCTTTGCAATTTATTAACATTTTATGTTTTATTTATGATTCTCAATCTCTTCAGCTAGCTCATTTAGATATGTCCAGCGCTCAAACAAGTCTTCCAATTTTTTTTCAAGCTGCTGCTGCAGCTCTGTCAGCTCTTGCAGCAAAGTGAAATTACTGCCTGAAGTATTGATGCGCTTATTTACAATTTGAATTTCATTTTCTACGCTAGCAATTACAGCATCAATTTCTTCATACTCTTTTTGCTCTTTAAACGTAAACTTCCGAGAACGTTCTTTTGGTCTTTCACTTTGCGGCTGCTCACTGCTCGTATCTTTTCCCTGATTCTGACTCTGCTTTTCCGCTTCATTTTCTAATGCCAAGGCACTTTGGTAATCTGAATACCCCCCTACATATTGCCGAATGTTCCCATCCTTTTCAAATGCAAAGACTTTTTCTACCACTCGATCCAAGAAATATCGATCATGAGAAACGGCAATGACTGCTCCCGGAAAGTCATCCAAATAATCTTCTAATATGGTCAGAGTCTGAATATCCAAATCATTGGTAGGTTCATCCAATAACAGCACATTCGGCGATCCCATTAAAATACGGAGCAGGTACAAGCGGCGCTTCTCTCCCCCAGACAATTTACGAATCGGTGTCCACTGCATCTCAGGAGAAAAGAGAAACCGTTCCAACATCTGAGAAGCAGTAATTACTCCCCCATCAGCAGAAGGTATAAAATTGGCCTCTTCTTTTATATACTCAATTACCCGTAAATCTTCATTCATATCTGTATTTTCTTGAGAGAAATAACCGATTTTAACGGTCTGCCCGATTTCAATCACACCACTATCGGGATTTAACTTTTGGGTTATCAAGTTCAATAAGGTTGATTTTCCGCTGCCATTGGGCCCTACAATTCCCATTCTGTCGTTTCGAAGCACAATATAACTAAAGTTTTGGATAACAATCCGTTCTCCAAAAGATTTACATACATTTGTTATTTCAATAATCTTCCGTCCTAAACGACTGGCGCCTGCTGTAATTTCCACTCGATCCTGGCTTAAATCAACCTTCTCATCTGATAGCTTCTCAAATCGTTCAATCCGAGCCTTTTGCTTGGTGGTACGAGCTCTGGCTCCTCTTCTCATCCATGCCAGTTCATTACGCAATAAATTCAGGCGTTTATTTTCACTTGCTTCCTGATCTGCTTCCCGCTGCATTTTCAGCTCCAAGAACAAACTATAATTTCCCGAGTAACTATATAGATTTCCTTTATCTAGCTCAATAATACGATTCACTACACGATCTAAAAAATAACGATCATGAGTAATCATCAGTAATGCGCCTTTGCGTTTATGTAAGTACTCCTCTAACCATGCAACTGTATCATTATCAATATGATTGGTAGGCTCATCTAAAATCAAGAGATCAGCAGGATGAATCAGAGCACTCGCCAAGGCAATCCGCTTACGCTGCCCGCCAGATAAAGTACCTACCTTTGCTGAAAAGTCGGTTATACCTAATTGCGTTAAAATGATTTTGGCTTCACTTTCAAGCTGCCAGCCATTCATGCCATCCATTTGCTGGCTGAGTGCAATGAACTGTTTTTGCAAATCTTCATCTCCCGGATTTTCTCCGGCAGCCAGCAGCACCTGTTCGAATTCCCGCAGCAATTTCATAATCGGCGAATATCCCTGAAACACCTGATCCAGAACCGTATCAGACGGTTTAAAAGGAGGATTTTGAGCTAGATATTGTACTTCTATGGTGTTCCCAATCATCACCTTTCCATCATCCGCTTCTTCCAATCCAGCGATGACTTTTAAGAAAGTGGATTTTCCTGTCCCATTCACACCAATCAAGCCAATTTTATCATTTTCATCAACACCAAAAGAAATATCACTAAATAAATTCTTCATGCCATAACTTTTGGATAACTTTTCAATCGAAACTATATTCATACTGATACCTCTCACCAACAAAATCTTACTATCTCTATTATACCTAATGGTGGCAAGTATGCAAAATCAAATGGTGAGTTTGCTACAGTACTCTCTGCAATAATACGCCTACATTCTCATATTCATTACGTTAGTCAATCCTCATATCTTAATCCCCATGATCTCATCTCGAAAGATACGTTCATCCATCATTTTAAGATTAGGCGAAAGAATTGGTTTGAAATCCATCAACGACAAAATATCTTTATCAATATCTACCCCTGGTGCAATTTCCGTCAGCATTACGCCTTGTGCTGTCAGCTCAAACACTGCACGCTCAGTAACGTACATGACAGATTGTTGTGTTTTTTGAGCATATACACCACTAAATGTAATTTGCTCAACACAGCTAAGGAATTTCTTAGCCCTACCTTCATTAATAATTTGCAATTTTCCATCGGCAACTTTAACCTTCAGCCCACCAGCGGTGAAAGAACCACAAAATACAACACGTTTTGTATTTTGGGTGATATTAATAAAACCACCACAACCCGCTACCCGGCCTTTAAATTTACTGACATTAATATTTCCGTATTGATCGGTCTCTGCTAACCCAAGAAATGCTAAATCCAGACCGCCGCCGTCATAAAAGTCAAATTGATATGGCTGATCTAAAATAGCCTCTGCATTCATGGAAGCACCAAATCCCAAGCCGCCTGCAGGCAGGCCACCGACAGGACCAGACTCTACAGTAAGCGTCATAGTATCACCAATACCTTCTTCATTTGCTACCATAGCAATGCCTTCAGGAACACCGATTCCCAGATTTACCGCAGCATTAGGAATCAGTTCCATAGCTCCTCGACGGGCAATTACTTTACGCTCATCAAGAGCCATAGGACTTGTTGCCGAAAGCGATGCACGCCTCTCCCCGGAATATGCAGGATTGTAATTGCATGGTTCCGAATAGATTTGCACGTGATCGTCTGGACTTTCAGCAACGACAATGTAATCAACATTGATACCAGGAACTTTTACATTCATGGGATGCATGCTGCCATTTTCAACAATACGTTCCACTTGTACAATCACAATACCACCTGAATTTTTAACAGCTTGAGCAATCGATATAAGCTCTAACGATACTGCCTCACGTTCAATCGTAATATTCCCTCTCTTATCTGAACTGGTACCACGGAGCAATGCTACATCAACGGAGAAAGGCTTATACCAAAGCCACTCTTCTCCCCCTAATTCAATTACTTCGACCAAATCTTCCTTCGTGACAGTATTGATTTTACCGCCTTCCACCCGGGGATCTACAAAAGTATTTAAGCCTACCTTTGCAATAACACCTGGTTTTCGTCCAGCAACATTACGAAACCAATGGGTAAGAGTGCCTTGGGGGAAATTATAGGCTTCAATTTTATTCTCTACGGCAAGCTTACCGAGTTTTGGTGCCAAATTCCAGTGTCCGCCAATTACCCGTTTTACTAGCCCTTCATAACCAAAGTGATTTGCGCCTCGATCTTTTCCATCCCCCTGCCCGGCACAGTACATTAGCGTAAGATCAATTGGAAGTTTTTCTTTTAAAAATCTTTCTTCAATTGCTCCAGTCAATGCATCTGGATTACCGCAGCCTACAAAGCCGCTTGTTACGATAGTAGCACCGCTTGCAACCAATTTGGCAGCTTCTTGAGCACTAATAAATTTAGCCATATCCTTCACCTCATAACGTGTCTTTCGGCACAAATTTTAATTAATATAAGCCCGTCATTAAGTGGAAAAAGACCACTATAAATGCGACACTCGTTTTCATTAAGGTTAATGCAAAAATATCTTTGTATGCCTGTTTATGCGTCAATCCACAGACAACCAATAACGTAATGATGGCACCATTATGCGGAAGAGTATCCATACCGCCTGACGCCATCGCTGCAACTCTATGCAGGATTTCAGGAGACATACCGATGGTTTGAGCCCATGCCAGCCAATCTTTTGACATTAAGTCTAATGCAATAGACATGCCTCCCGATGCTGATCCGGTAACACCCGCAAGAGTAGTAACTGTTACTGCTTCAGAAACTAAAGGTGTCCCCCCAATTTTTATACTCATTAATGCACTTGAAATGTCCTTAAAACCTGGTAATGTTGCAATAACGTTCCCGTAACCTACCTCAGAAGCAGTGTTCATAATAGCAAGTAATGAACCGATAGCGCCGGCATTCATGGCTTTTGCCAAGCTGCCTCCTTTTGGTATCGATTTATATCCTAATCCCATGGCAAGTAAAATGCCGATGACCAAAGCAATAATGAGTGACCAAATGCTAATCACATTTTTAATATTGGCTGCCACCATTGGTAATTTCATTGCTTGAAATGGTTCAAGCATCACTGGATTCCAGGCAAAGAAGTTAATCATAGCAAAATTAATAGCAAGAACTGCCAAAAGAGGAATCACTCCAACATACCAAGAAGGCAGTTTCATTTCTGCGCTCATTGACAAGTCAGGTTCATGAATCGTATGATTGCCATATCCTTCACCAGCAGTGACAGCCGCTTTATATCGGTGGTTTAAATAGAAAAGTCCCGATCCAATTAAAATCGTACCGCCAAAAATGCCGCATATAGGAGCTGCATAGATTGTCGTGCCAAAAAAGCTAGTAGGTATAATATTTTGGATTTGAGGAGTGCCAGGAAAAGAATCCATTGTCGCAGTAAATGCACCAAGAACAATCGCTGCAGGGATAAGCCGTTTTGGTATATTCGCTTCTCTAAATAGTGCGGCAGCAAAAGGATACACTGCAAATACCACTACAAACATACTTACACCGCCATACGTTAAAACTGCTCCAGCTAATGTAACAGCAAGAATAGCACGTTCTCTGCCTAATCCTTTTATAATTGCATGAGCAATACCTTGAGCTAGTCTAGTGTCCTCCATAATTTTGCCGAAGATAGCCCCCAAGAGAAATACAGGAAAAAAAGACTTTATATAGGTCACACCTTTTGCCATAAAAAGTTCAGTATAAGCTGGCATAATCGGCAGACTAGACATACTCGCAGCAAGCAAGGCAAATATCGGAGCAAATATAATGACGGAATACCCACGGTAAGCAAAGCAAATTAACAAAACCAGACTTGCTATAATACTGATCACTTCCATAGCATCAACCTCCAACACTTTTTTACCTGATACCGCAATGCGGCCTAGTAATTGGAATCGCCGATCGCCCCCCTCCCTTAGTACGAATGCAGCCTTCACTTTTGTATTAGATTGCAAGATGTATGCCAAAGTGAAAATAATAACAAGCATAGACAAATAACAGCCTTTACTAGAAAGGCTGCATTGATATTGTCTGAAAATACAGACAATACTGTATGGTTTTCAAACACAACAATACAACTCATGGAAACTCCGCTTTGTAATGTTACATAGTAACATCAGCGCCAAGTTAACCATGAGTTGGAAATAGTCTATAGCCTCAGTAAACAGATTATCTTTTAACATTTTTTCCAGGAGAGTTATATCCAATCCCATATTTTTTTAATTTTTCGTAAAAAACAGACCGATTTACGTGCAACAATAGAGCAGCTTTACTTTTATTCCCACCAGTATCCTCTAGGGCTTTTAATATTGCATTTTTTTCAGCCTCGTATCGTATTTCAACTAATTCAGCCCTAGTTGACTCCTTTTCACTTAGCTGGGGTTTCAGTATTTTTTTCATGATAGGGGCTAAATGTTCCGGTAAAATAGAGATTCCGTCTTCCATGATGTTGACAGATCTCTCCAAAATATTCTCCAACTCACGAATGTTGCCTGGCCAAGAATAGGCTTTAAGCACCTTCATAGCCTCTGGCGAGATACAGTCAACAAAACGTTCTAATTTCAAACTGATCTTTCTGAGCAATACCTCGCACAATAAAGGTATATCCTCTTTATGATCCCTCAGTGGCGGAATCTGTATGGAAACAATATTTAAACGATAGTACAGATCTTGCCGAAAATGCCCACTAACTGTCAGCACTTCCAAATCTTTATTTGTGGCAGTAATCACTCTTATATCCAGCTTAATCGTCTTAGTTCCGCCAATTCTTTCAATTTCCCATTCTTGCAGTACACGCAGTAATTTTACTTGCATACCAAGAGGCATATCACCAACTTCATCCAAGAAGAGCGTTCCTCCGTTGGCCAATTCCATCTTCCCTGGCTTACCACCTTTTCTTGCTCCGGAAAAAGCGCCTTCTTCATAGCCAAACAACTCTGACTCCAGCAGGTTTTCTGGTATTGCCGCACAATTCACTTTAATAAATGGTCCTTGACAGCGGGAACCGCCATTATGAATGGCATGCGCAAAGAGCTCCTTACCTGTGCCGCTTTCTCCCAAAATCAGTACAGTTGAACCGCCTTTAGCCGTTTTTTGAGCAATATGCTTGACTTCTTCAATCGTTTTACTTTCCCCAATAATATCTTCAAAGGTATACTTACCGCCTAACGTCTTACGCAATCTTTCTTTATAATATTCCAGCTCATACTGGAGATGGCTGATTTCATTAGCCAGTCGCTTCAAATCCTTGATATCTTTAAATACGACGTGCCCGACAGCACAGATCACTTCGTCATTTTTCACAATGGGAATCCGTGAAACAATACAGTTATTCCCATTCATTTTCTGTATTACATTCATTTCCCCTTTTCTATTTTCGATAACCTCATGCAATTGGGTATTGGGAATGACATCCGTTACTTTTCTACCGATCACTTCATGGGGCTTTTTATCCAGAACAGCATAATACGCCGGATTCATCATGGTAATAATCCCTTCCTTATCCACCACCACAATCCCTTCTTCAATGCTTTCCAAGACATATTGCAGCGTACATTTCAGCTTTGTTACCTCTTCCAGTTCAGCAGCAACTTTACTAAGCTCAGTAATTCCCTGAAAGACCGCAATTGCACCGATGATCCTTCTTTCTTTCCATATTGGTGTCCAATTCATCAAGACATGAGTCGCACCGATTTGAAACTGTTGGTTCAGTTCAGCAGTACCCGTTTCCATTACCCGTATTAATCGATTATCCGGAAGAATCTCATCCGCTATACATCCAATAGCCGCCTTACTTTTAAAACCAATCATCATCTCTGCCCATTGATTCATAAAGATTATAATTCCTTTTTGATCCACTACGACGATTCCATTGTTTATCGAATTCAAAGTTGCTTGAAAGTCTTCAATCATGAGCTGCATATTCACACTCCTCTCACCTTTTTCAATTGTCATCCTGCTTTTTTAATATTATGACAATAATTGAAACTCGTAGGGCTTATTTAACATGCAATTTATGTATACGTAAATTTTTTCACAATAAATAATAATACCATACACGGAAAGGTTTGAAACCATTATAGCAAATTCAACGCAACTGTTCTACGCAGTTCATGGTTCTATCTACAATGAAATAAAATTGTATACCAATACATAACCCCCTCTAATCCGATATAATATCTAGGATCAGAGGGGGTTATCCAGCATTAAACTTTTAGTATCCCAATAGCATTCAAGAAGACTACAATGAGCAATACAGGAGTTATATAGCGAATCAGTAAAAAGTATACATTCACCAATCCAGCAATTTTTAGCTTTCCATGATTGGATAATTCAGTGACTACCTCTTCACGTTTTATCGAATACCCCATTAACAAAGCAATTAACAAGCCACCTAGCGGCATAAGGACATTAGAAGAAATATAGTCAAATAAATCGAAAAATCCAAGACCAAAAAAAGTAATATGCCCTAGTACACTGCCCTTGTCAACTGACAAAGTCGCTAAAATTCCTACCACAAACATAATTACTGCAGTCAGAATCGCTGCACCCTTTCGAGACATCCCCTTCTCTTCAGATAAATACGCTACCGGCACTTCTACTAAAGATAACATTGCAGTCGTTGCTGCAATAGCCGTTAAAAAGAAAAAAGCAATTAGTAATAAGTTACCAAAAGGCATTTGCGAAAAGACCAAAGGAATAGTCATAAACAGCAATCCTGGACCAGCCGTAGGCTCCATACCAAAAGAAAATACCGTTGGGAATATCGCTAAACCTGCTAACATGGATACTAATGTATCAGATAAAGCCACTTTCACTGCCATGCTAAACATATTGTTCTCTTCTGTAAAATAACTGCTATAGGTCATCATTGTACCCATACCAAGGGATAATTTAAAGAAGGCCAGTCCTAAGGCTGCTAATATAGCTGCTCCTGACAATTGTCCAAAATTAACATGAAATAGAAATTGAATCCCCTCTGCAGCTCCCGGAAGAGTCAAAGCACGAATATCACAAATAAGAATCAGAATAAATAATAATGGCATTAATGTCTTGGTAATCTTTTCAATCCCTTTTTTGACACCCATTGTTAAAATACCGGCTACTACGGCTAATACTATGAACTGCCATAAAATAGGTGATAACGGCCCCATAATCACATCACCAAATTGAGCCTTAGCAACCTCCATAGTAACGCCAACGAAATCTCCAGCGATTGCTTTAAATAAATAATAATATACCCATCCAGCTACACAGCTGTAAAAAAACATAATCAGACAAGATGACACAACGCCCATAATCCCAATGTTCTTCCAAGGCGTTCCAGGCTTTAACTCTTCCAAGGCACCTACAGCATTCTTCCTGGTTTTCCGTCCAATGTAAAACTCACTGAGCATGATTGGCAAGCCAACAAATAAAATACAGCAAAAATAGACTAATAAAAAAGCACCGCCGCCATTTTGTCCTGTTAAGTACGGAAACTTCCAAATATTACCTAACCCTACTGCTGATCCTAATGTTGCAAAAAATACTGCTATCCCTGAAGAAAATGTTTCTCTTTTTTTAACTACACCCATGACTTCACTCCTATTTTTTATTTCTTCTAAACATTAGTACTTTCGTTATGACTTGTAAGTTTACAAAACAAGAAAATTTCACACTCATTTCGATTGTTTTTGTAATATTCACACATTACAAACGACACTATTGCTAAGTCTCTTTGTGTAGTTATCTACGAGCATAACAGTATATATAATAGCATACATTTTTCATTTTGAAACTTACTTTTATTTTAGGTTTTTCACACTACTTTAAAGCATTTCTTCCCCTTAGAAGCCTATGCTTTCCATATAAATACAAAAGGGTTAACATATCCCTCTTCTTCACAAAGAATATGTTAACCCAAATGAGCAGTTTCCCACCGCCCTTTCTTATTCACTCATTTGTTTAGATCCTCTAACCCCTCGAACTGCATGTTGTAATACTTCGCATAAAGTCCATTTTGCAGCAGCAGCGTTTCATGATTTCCCCGTTCTTGGATACTTCGATCATTAATCACAATAATTTCATCCGCATTGCGTATCGTGCTTAATCTGTGAGCAATAACAATGGTCGTTCGATCCTTGGAAAGCTGCTCTAATGATGCTTGAATATGACGCTCGCTCTCATTATCTAAGGCAGAGGTCGCCTCATCCAAAATCAAAATTTTAGGATTCTTTAAAAAGACACGTGCAATCGCCAAGCGCTGTTTCTGTCCGCCAGAAAGACGAACTCCTCTTTCTCCTACATATGTGTCGTATCCATTATCAAGGCTCATAATAAAATCGTGAATGTTCGCACTCTCGGCTGCTTTAATGATCTCTTCCTCAGAAGCCCCTGGCTTGCCATAAGAAATATTATCACGCACACTGCCAGCAAACATATACACATCCTGTTGAACAATTCCAATATTACTTCGCAGAGACTTTAGCGTTACATCTCGAACATCCTTACCGTCAATACTCACAGAACCCTCTGTCACATCATAAAAGCGGGGCAGCAGCGAGCAGAGGGTTGTCTTACCTCCTCCAGATGGACCTACTAAAGCTACTGTTCTTCCAGCTTCTATGAATATTGTTACCTTTTCCAGTACTTCTGTGGTTTTATCATAATAAAAAGAAACATCCTTGAATGCAATCTCTCCCCGTACATTCGTAAGAGGTATCGCATCCTCTTTATCTACAATTTCCGGCTCGGTTTGCAGCACTTCAACGAAGCGTTTAAATCCAGCATAACCTTTTTGAAACTGTTCTGTAAAATTAATCAGTACATCAAGAGGATTAATAAATATGCCAATATATAGAGCATATACAGCCAAATCTGTGAGCTGCATCGTACCATTGGCAATAAAGATGCCCCCAAAGACCAGCACTGTCACGTACAGCATCCCTTCAAAAAAATTGTTTCCTGCATGAAAACTTCCCATTATTTTGTAGCCAGTTTCTTTCGAATCTAAAAACTCAACATTGCTGCTTTTAAACTTTTCGCTTTCGATCTCCTCATTCGCAAAGGATTTGACTACACGAATACCCGAAAGACTATCTTGTACCCGAGAGTTCACATTGGCAATCTTCCTCCTGTTATCCATAAAAATAGCTTTCAACTTTCGGTTTTGATAAACGCTGAAAGTTACCATGATCATGGTGACACATAACAAAATCAGTGTCATTTTCACATGAATCAGCATTAGCAGAGCAAAAGAACCGATAATCTTTAATATGGAAATAAATAAGTTTTCCGGTCCATGATGTGCCAGTTCTGAGATATCAAACAAATCAGAAACCAGCTTGGACATCATTTCCCCTGTATTGTTTTTATCATAGTAAGAAAACGGTAACCGCTGCAAATGGTCAAATAAATCCTGTCGCATATCGCTCTCCATACGAGCTCCCATTACATGCCCCCATGAGGTGATATAATATTGGCAGCCATAGCGAATGAGGTACATTATAATTAAACCTCCACCAATGTAACCAATACTATGCAAAATCTCAGCTGAGCTTCTCGTAAATAGACCCTTGGTAAGAAGATTTAAAATTTGCGGAAATGCAAGATCAATCACGGACATCGTTAATGCGCAGACCATATCCGTGTAGAATAATAACTGATAGGGCTTATAATATTGAATAAACTTCTTTAAAATGAACATTTGAAATCTCCTTTAGTCGATGAGGCTGCAATCAAATTGCTATTAGCCCGTTATGCTTCTCTATATAGTATACCATTTTTTAAATTACTCTTTCCAATGAATCCATCCATAAACGTACGATATTATAAACAACTCACCCCTAGGCAGGAGTAGTTTAAGTGATTCATAAACTACTCCTGCCTAGGGGTGAGACTTCTTTCTCTTAGAATTCTAATATTTTACCTACCGGAATTAGACTCGAAACTTCGCAACACCTTCTTGCAAGGTACTAGCCAAAGAGGCTAAACTGTGACTGGCAGAAGCAATTTCCTGCATGGATGCCGATTGCTCTTCCGTAGCAGCGGAAATAGTCTGGGTTTCTGCGGCATTTTCTTTACTTGCAATTTCAATCTCATGAATAGAATTCACCAATGTCTGGCTGCCATCAACAATTTGTTGAATCGCCTCTGATATATCTTTAATCTGCTGCGAAAATTGAATAATGGACTCTACTATAAACGTAAACATCTCTCCAGCAGAGTTTATAACGACAATTCCATCCTTTACTCGTTCCAAACCAGATTGAGATGCAGCAACAGCTTGCTCCATATTAATCTGATTCTTCTCAATCACAGCTCCAATCTGCTGTGTGGCTTGGTTGGATTGCTCTGCCAGTTTTCGAACCTCTTCTGCCACCACGGCAAAACCTCGACCATGCTCCCCTGCCCTAGCAGCTTCAATCGCAGCATTTAATGCCAATAAATTCGTTTGGCTGGCTATTGTGGAAATCAGATTCACCATTTCACTAATTTCTTGTGATCCAGTAGCAAGCTCTGTAATTGCATTTTGTACCTCTGTCGACCCCTGGCTAATATCGTGCATTTGAACAATTGCTTGCTCTACAGACTCTTTTCCTTTTTTAGCTTCTTGGGATGCATGTATGGCAATCTCAGATACGCCTTGAGTTGTTGATAATATTTGTTCTGTATTGGTTGACATTTCTCGTGCTACCGCAGCAATACGGTCCGCTGAATTTGCCTGTTTTTCCGTTCCATGCGCAATATCAGTAATAGAGCCTGCTATTTGATTGGCAGCATCTGCAGAATGATTTGCACTGGCAGTTAGCTCTTCACTGGAAGCAGCTACATGTTCCGCCTGCGATTTTACATTGGTAACCAAAACACGTAAATTCCCCCGCATGTCTTGAAATCCTTTTGCTAATTGGCCAATTTCATCATGAGAAAAAACTTGAATTTCCTGCTCGCTAAGATCTCCATCCGTTAATATTAAACATTCATCTCGAATGATCTGAATGGGTTTTGCAAAACGTTTACTCAAAAAGATGATAAATAAAATTGCGATAATAATACTTATGATTGAAATAATAATCATCATATGCGCCAATGTGGTAATTTCTTTATTAACTTCTGTCTCTGGAGCGGCCACTGTCATAATCCATTTGGATCCATCTGGCAATGGAACAGGTGTAAAAACTCCCATCTGTGTAGTACTATCAACAAAACTATACGATCCTTCCATCGGCTTACCGGTTTCATTTACGATCTTAAACAACAAAATCAAGCGATCATCTAATTCTTTTATCGGCAAATCAAGCTGGGGGTTAATTTGTTTGTCAGTTAACTTTAGTTTTCCGATCATTTCTGGATTTTTAGGATGTGCAATAACAGTTCCTAAGTGATCTGTCAAAAATCCATAACCCGTCTCTTTAAACTTTATTCCCCCCACTAACTCTGTAAGTCTGTCTAGTGAATATGTTCCCCCTAGAACGCCTGTCATTTGTCCATTATTAAAAACAGGTATAGCCAAAACAACGGATAGCTGCCCTGTTGTACGGGATACTAAGGGATCTGAAATAACAGGTTTCTGGCTAGCAAGTATCTTTTGAAAATAATCCCGGTCATTATATTGACCTGTAGAATTGTCGGAACGAATCCCCGAACCATCTAATGAAATAAAAAATATTGTATCAAAATAACCTATGCGCTTTTGTGTTTCTGCCATCGCTTGAATAATTTCTGCTTTATTCGTACCATTCTTAATTCGCTGGATATTCGCAAGATCATCTAAACGAATTATTTTTTCCTGTAAGTCAAATTGTATTTTGTTTGCATAATCCGTTCCAATTGAAATTGCAGTTTCATTCACACTATGAATTAGAAATTTATTAGATAAATAATAACTAACACTTGATAATATTCCAAAAGATAAAATAAATAAGGGGAGTAACATGATTAAAAATCGAGTCTGAATGCTGGTTACTTTCATAAGATGAGCCTCACTTTATATATGATATTTCATTTCTCAAGTCTTGCTGCATTACCTAGTCAGTACACCTAGAAATTCCCGCCATTATGCGTCTGCTACATACCTTGATCAATCCTCCATTCATTTACAACGATGAATGCAATAGATAAAAAATAGTTAGATTTTTGGGGTTGTTATGTATACAAGAAATGATTGCAAAAAGTTTATAAAAAAAGTTGGTAATGTAACATAATAGAATTGTGTTACAACCACTAATATAAATACGCTTTTTTCTAGATAAATCCTTTTTTTCTTACAGTTTTTATAATAATTTACAATTTTTTTAAAGAAAATGGAGAATGTTGTAGTCAATAAAATCAATTCATTTATTTTAAAGTGTAGAATTGCCATTCGCCAAGGAGAATAATCAAGATTTTTTCCTCTGCATTAAAAAGCAATTTACTAATATTGCTAATATTTATTAGATTTACATAAAAGTTGGTAATGTAACACAATTCTATTGTGTTACATCTATAGGTTGCAGCCTATCCTTCTAGGAAATGGCTCTAGTTCCCTTCTTAGAAAACAAAGAGTAACTAGTAAAATGTCTTAACATAATTAGAAATTTTAAAAATAAAAGAAGCTATTCTTTTCTTTTAAAAGCAATGAACTATGAAGGTAGTAAATAAAAATTTTGACTACCTTCATAGTTCATTGTTTTTTATTAATGCCTATTTTTCTTTTTTATCAAGCATTAAGACCAATAGCTATTTCTATCGGACAATTATCTACAATCATTTCAACAGCAATATATGTACTATTACACACTGCAACTTTCCCATTCCCTTGAAGAAATGAGGGGGGATTGATTTTTACAGTAAATCCAATTTGATTTAAAGAGGTTGATGCATGGGAAACAATCATATTGACTAATTCGCAAATTGCACTTTCAGCCATCTCATCAATTGCATTCTCCCCTACTCGATTCAACATCACTGAAGAAATGGTATTAGCAGTCTGTTCTGTCATATTAAAAATAATATTTCCATGACTTTGACCACTCATGCCAACTTGTACGCTAATGCCTAGACTATCAACAACTTGTTCTTTCGTAAAGATCTTACCTCTGACAATGTTCGTAAATCCGACTTTAGGCACCACGCCTATAAAAGCACTTAAAAAAGGGTTAATAAATTTAGCATCCAAACCACTGTCCTCCCATTATGTAGTACATTTATTTTAAATTTCTCAACTTTATAAATAGCCCTATACTATTTACAAGCAAATAGATTAACCTAAAGACTAAGAATAGACGGACAAATATTCATCCTTACTGGTAGAATAACTCATTTGAAAAATTATTGCCTCTTCTAAAAGGTATAGATATGCAAAATAGGTCAAAGAAATATCAAAAAATAACCGTTTTTACCCATTATTAGGACATTCAGACCGCTATTTTTCAACTCCCTTGCGTAAAAATAGTTATATTCTTGGCACTACTATCGTACAATACATTATGCGAATAGAACTATTTTTATTAAAATCCGAATTGATAAGGAGGATTCTAAATGCTTAGTGCTGTCTGTGGTTGTTTGACAAATTCACCAAATACTACGAATACATGCATAGGTCATATCCCTAAGAGTTCTATTTATCTTAGCCGCACATTAAAAGGCCTAACTCCTGATGGGAGATATATACATCTAATAAAAAACGGCAGAGTCACATACCATCCTGGTTATTACACAATAGACGGAAGATTATTACAACCTCACACATAAAAGGGCTGCCGCGCCAAACAAATAATGCATCCGTTCATATAAACGATGACACGACACTGCTCGTTTTTTGATCGCACTCTCATATTCAACAAAAACAGTAATATGAGATAAACGAATTAATGTCTGTTTCTTTCTAAAGAAATCAAAACTGCTTTCAAACCGAGATGGCTTGAAAGCAGTTTTGATTTCTTCACGCACATTTTTTATGTATAAAAGATCGATTATTTGATTTCATTTAACGTTCTTACCCGCACCGACTGCATCATTTGGCGAGCCACCATCCGCCATTCCTTATATTCCCGATAGGGGCAGCTAAATGTCCCCATCATAAGATTCTTGTTGATTTCAACGAAAAACATGAGGTTAAAGAGAGATTCGTCTAGGGTGGGACTTTTGAATTCAAAAAAGCCGATGGATTTTTCCTCAATCATTTCTACGCCTTCTTCGTAGAATAGATACGAAGGGTTCAACCTTTTTAGAATGTTCTTAACACCATCTTTGACTTCCCGTATATGATCATCCCCAATATTATTTTGAATTAGGTTTAAAGTCACAGTGATACTACCCGTATCTTCGGTCTTGATGATTTGCGGACGATCACTGGATGGATATTTTATCTTTGCCAAATCTGGTGCCATGTCAAGAAAAGCCGAAGGAAGGCGCATTTTTAATTTATCTTCAAAGAATGTTAATTCCTGAAACTCATAATATCTGCCATGAATGGTTATACTCTCATAGATATTCTGGCTAGTAATTCTTTCATCTACATATTCCTTGGTCATGAACTCTGCCTCCTAACTTATATTTTATTTATGAATAGCTTGTTAGCTTACAGATCAAGCATAATTTCTGTTGTTCTAGGTTCAACACTCACGTAATCTAGATTAAGAAACAGAATAGTTGTAGCAACGGTGTAGAATGCAGCAATGATATCGATCAGGGTATCGGTAATGATACTGATACTGCCAGGCAAAGAGGTGGATAAATAACCGATTCCAAAGCCAATTCCTCCATTGATTAAGGCAAGGGCAAACACGATGCCAAAGGTTTTCCACCAGCGTCCTTTGACTAATGACTTACTGTAATTAAGAGCTGTTTTTCCACCTAGTTCACGTAAGGCAACAATTTGTATAATAAAAATATAATATATAGACCAGATTACGCCAGGTATAATCAATAAGAACGTCAGTCCCAAAATGATAATTCCGCCTAGAATACTGGTTGTTAAGCAACTGCTCCATCGAGAGAAAGCTTTATTTAAGGCTGCTCCCCAGCTAATCGGCAGATTATCATTGTTTTGAATCGCATGATCAGCAATTACGGCAATTCCCATCATTGCAATCACACCGAATAATCCTTCCAAGATCTTTATTACATTCATAAAGTCCCGAAAACTATTCATGTATCCTGCCACCATATACAGAATGATATTGATAGGAATATACACAATCAGTGTAATCATGACAATGGCTTTGAATTGCTGAGAATAGATTAGCCATCCTTTAGATACTACATCACTAAAATTAAACTCTCTTTCCTGTATCGCTTTTAACATACAGACACCTCTTTTGGCTTATTTGAATCCGCCAATACTCTCCCATCTTGCGTTTCTTGCCAAGTGAAAGCCATATCTATATTGATGGATGTCATCACAGAATTATTCTTCCATCGTTCCCGATGCTTCGTTGTCTTTTTTATTTTTCTTTCTAAAATATTTCATAACCAATACTCCTAGTGTTCCCACCCCTATTACAATGAGCTTAATAAACTTAGCACCAAAAGCAGCAATCATCGCAAGTAAACCTAATTTCTTAGCTGCCACACCGGTAATTAAGGCTGCCAAACCGTACTCAGCAATATGATCGGTTACAGAATTAAATTCTTCATACCGTTTTCCAGGAACAAATTCTGTAGCTGCCAGCAAGTTTTGTGCTACTGATTTCTCTGCTCCAATATTTTTTAAATCCGTAACTAAAGTAAGGGTCACATATCCTTCCCGACCAAGAGCATAGGTATTGTAATTGATTGTTCTTTCTCTTTCCCCTCTTGCTTTGAGCTCTATCGACCATACAAGATAGTGACGACTGGCATCATATTGAGGTTTTTCTACCCACCCTATCACAGTCATTTCAGAAAGTCCTTTTTCTTTTCGCTCTTTATTATTTTCTTTCGTTCCTTCTTTAAGGCTGGTTAATAGTTCTTCTGCATCCCATGCTTTAGCATCATCATCTTTGATATAACCAGACTTTGTATAGTCAATGGTTACAATCCACTCCTCATTTTCTTTATCCGATATGATGAACCCAACCATTTCAGGGCAGTCTCCGTTTCCCATACTCTTCATAACTCGACTAGCCTCAGGTTGGGGAACAAATGCATAGTGCTCAGGGATCTGGATCTGGGCTTGATCGAGCAAGCCGATCTTCGCAGGTCCTACAATCTGAACCTGCTGAGCTGCTTCCCATGCAGCTTTCTGTTCTTGCTTAGAATTACTGTTTTGCGCCTCTACAACTACGCTAGTAAAGTTTAGTAAACAAATAATAATAAAAATACTACCTATATATTTCCTCACGTCATTACTCCTCTTCAGCCTTTTTGGTAGAATCACTTTTCCTCCCTCTTTGAAAATTCCCCCTTATTCCCAATATATTCCTTACCAGATTCAACCATTACCGTTAGGATAATACATTTCAAGAATCATTTCCTCTGCTAAAAGGTATATATTTTAACAAATTTTATTAAATATATATATTTTTTTACATAATTGTAATTAAAATAGTAAAAAGACTACAATTTTTGACAAATCCTTCTGGACATCATCAAAAATTGTAGTCTTTTAATTTTCTTTTTCTATTTTATTTAAAGTATCCAATTCCAGCGGCAAATAGCTGTTGATCTTTGCTGCCAGGGACATTTTTCACTACCTGATTGCCAATTCGTTCCGAATGACCCATTTTTCCTAATATTCTTCCGTCCGGACTGGTAATTCCTTCTACTGCTTCTACAGATCCGTTAGGATTATAACGGATATCATAGGTAGGCTGTCCTGCTTCATCTACATACTGGGTAGCAATCTGTCCCTTTAGCCTCAAGCTGTTTAGCACTGCACTGCTGGCAACGAAACGACCTTCACCATGAGATACGGGAATGGTATGAACTTCACCTAATTCTATGTTATTAAACCAGGGTGAAAGTTTCGACACAAGTTTGGTGTTTGCCATACAAGAGATATGTCTGCCGATTTGATTATAGGTCAACGTAGGGCATTCCGGTGATAAATCAACAATGTCCCCATAAGGCACTAACCCTAATTTAATAAGAGCCTGGAAACCATTGCAGATTCCCAGCATAAGTCCGTCTTTTTGAGATAAAAATTCCCGCAGGGCTTCTTTGATTTTGGGATTTCTAAACATGGTGGCAATATATTTACCTGATCCATCTGGCTCATCTCCAGCGCTGAAGCCACCTGGCAGCATAATAATTTGAGATTGATCAATAGACTTGACCATTTCTTCTATAGACTCTTCTATTGCTGCAGGAGTAAGATTGCGAATGACCATTGTATCGACAATACCACCTGCCATTTCAAATGCTTTGGCAGAATCATATTCGCAATTCGTTCCAGGGAAGACCGGAATAAAGATACGAGGTTTGGCAAAAGAATATTTTGCCTTCTTCGGATTACTGGAAAACAGCTCTTGCTTTGGTTTTTCCTTACTGGTTTCTGTCTGTGTGGCAAAAACCTTAGTTAAAGGCTTTTCCCAGGCAGCTTGTGCCTTTTCAAGATCAATAGAATAACCGTTAATATCAATATTTACTTGTTCCTTGGTATGACCTAATACAGAATAATTCATCTCACCTAAAACATCTTTTACAGAAATATCAGAGGGGATCTCCAATATCAAAGAACCATAATCCGCAGCAAATAAATCTTGGGATGATATAGGAGATGTAAAGGTCATACCGATTTTATTTCCAAAGCTCATCTTACTAATCGCAGCTGCTAAACCGCCCGTTTTAATTGTATGAGCAGCCAGCACATAACCAGCTTTTATCAATTGAGTAATGTTAGCATAATTCTGACACACCACAGGAAAATCAGGCAATTCATATGCATCACGAACTAACGGTATTCGTATGACCTGACTTCCGATCTTTTTAAACTCAGGAGAAATCACCTGATCCGCTTGAACCACATTAACGGCGAAAGCCACTAAAGTGGGAGGCACCGTCAACTCTTTAAAGGTCCCAGACATACTATCCTTGCCACCGATAGCAGGGATCGAAAACTGCTCTTGCGCATGAAGAGCACCTAAGAGAGCACTAAAAGGTTTTCCCCATTTTACAGCATCTTGACCTAATCTTTCGAAATACTCTTGCAAGGTCAGACGGACGGTGTGATATTCACCACCCATAGCTACAATTTTTGCAACTGCTTCTACAACTGCATATACGGCACCGTGGAATGGACTCCAGGTAGATAGCTGCGGATCATATCCATAGGTCATTAACGTAGCTGTATTCGTATTTCCTTTTAGGACAGGAATTTTACTTGCCATCCCTTCTGCCGGTGTGGTTTGAAACTTACCGCCAAAAGGCATCAATACAGTACTTGCACCAATTGTACTGTCAAACATTTCAACAAGACCTTTTTGGCTGCATACATTGAGATCACGTAAATTATCAAGCCAAGCTACCTCTAGATTATCGATTTCACTTGCTTTAGCAGCAAAATAATTTTCAGCTTCTATTGGTGCAGTAACCTGTACATCTACTTTTTGTTTAACACCATTTGTATTTAAAAATTCTCGGCTAATATCAACAATAGGAATTCCCCGCCATAACATGACAAGCCGCCCAGTATCCGTTACTTTTGCTACTACCGCCGCTTCCAGATTTTCAGCTGCCACATAGGACATGAATTCTTCTAGATGATGAGGTGCTATTACCACAGCCATACGTTCCTGTGATTCGGAAATCGCCAGTTCAGTACCATCCAGACCTGCATATTTTTTCGGCATCGCATCTAAATCAATAACCAGGCTATCTGTCAACTCTCCAATAGCAACAGATGCTCCACCTGCCCCAAAATCATTACAACGTTTTATCATCTGACTTGCTTTGGGATTTCTAAAGAGCCTTTGTATTTTCCGTTCCGTAGGCGGATTTCCTTTTTGTACTTCTGCACTACAGGTTGCCAGGGATTCTTCCGTATGCTCTTTCGAGGATCCTGTTGCCCCGCCGCAGCCATCCCGGCCAGTTTTTCCACCCAATACAACTACGATATCATCCGCTACTGGCCGTTCACGCACTACATTTTCTTTTGGAGCAGCAGCGATCACTGCGCCAATTTCCATTCTTTTTGCAATGAAACCTTCATGATAAATTTCCGCTACCTGACCTGTGGCTAAGCCAATTTGATTACCATAAGAGCTATACCCTGCTGCTGCTCCCAAGGTTATTTTACGCTGAGGTAATTTTCCGGCTAACGTATCTTCTACCTTTGTGCGCGGATCACCACTCCCTGTAACACGCATAGCTTGATACACATACGATCTTCCTGATAATGGATCACGAATAGCTCCGCCTAAACAAGTTGCCGCACCACCAAATGGCTCAATTTCCGTTGGATGATTGTGGGTTTCATTCTTAAACATAACCAGCCATTCTTCTGTGCTGCCATCCACATCCACGGGAACAACAATGCTGCAGGCATTAATTTCTTCCGAGTCATCTAGATCCGTGAGTTTGCCTTGCAAGCGCAATTCCTTCATTCCCATAACAGCGATATCCATTAAACAGATATCTTTTTGCCGATCTTGATATACAAGAGACCGGGCCTTACGATACTGATCATATGCTTTAGCAATCGGCACTGAAAAATGACCTGTCCCTATATTTACATTTTCAATTGTAGTGAAAAAAGTTGTGTGACGGCAATGATCTGACCAATAGGTATCCAACACTCTGATTTCTGTGATGGTCGGGTTGCGTTTTTCTACATCACGAAAATATTGTTGGCAAAATGCAATATCCCCTAGTCCCATGGCCAGTCCCATATCTTTTAATAGCAATTCTAGTTCTTCTGCTGATTGGGTAATAAAACCGGGAATCGTCTTTACATCAGCAGGTTTTTCCACTGTTAGTTCAAGACTACGAGGTTTTTCTAAAGAAGCTTCCCGCGCTTCTACCGGATTAATACTATATTCTTTTATTTTCTTAAACTCATCTTCTGTAATATTGCCTTGTAATACAATTACTTTGGCAGTACGAATGGATAAGGTTTCTGTTTTAGTTAATATTTGCACACATTGCGCCGCCCAATGCGCTCGCTGATCATATTGACCTGGCAGATATTCTACTGCAAATATTTTATTTTCTGGATCTACGGCAAGTATTTCATCATAAACATCATCAACAGTTGGTTCGGAGAAAATACTCCGTTTTGCTTCTGCAAACTCTTCCTGACTAATTCCCGATATATCATAACGATTGACAAGGCGTACATGTTTTAAGCCTGTAATGCCAAGATTCTGGGTAAGATCAGCATACATCCCCTTAGCCTCTACCGCAAAATCCTGTTTCTTTTCTACGAAAATTCGTTTGACTTCATATGGCATATTTCTACCTCCTAGTATCGTCTTGCTAATGTTATTGTAATATATTATCATTAATTATAATAATTAATAGTATTAATAAAACTCATAAGGAGTATTTATATATGGACGTTAATTTTGAGTTGTATAAAGTGTTTTTTTATGTTGCCAAATATTTAAGCTTCTCAGCAGCTGCCAATGAATTATATATCTCCCAGTCAGCTGTCAGCCAAGCTATAAAACAATTAGAGGAAAAGTTGAATACAAAACTTTTTTTTCGCAGTACCAAACACGTGCAATTATCAGAAGCAGGTACTCTTTTATTTACCCATGTAGAGCAAGCCTTTCACTTTTTAAAGACAGGCGAACGCAGCATCAATGAATTGCATTCTTTAGATCAAGGAGAGCTGAAAATAGGTGCCAGCGATACCATTTGCAAATACTACTTGCTTCCTTATTTTAAACAATTTAACCTTCTATATCCTAAAATCAAGCTCAATATTACCAATCGCCCATCACCTGTTTGTGTAGATTTATTGAAAAAAGGCTTGGTGGATATTAGTGTGGTTAATCTTGCCGCTGAAAAACTGTATCCGGGTATGACCATCAGCAAATGTAAACTGCTGCATGATGTCTTTGTCGCCAGTCCTGCTTTTGCTCATCTGCAAAGTCTCCGTCTGGTTCTGAAAGACATTGCCGCTTTACCTATTCTCACATTAGAGAAGAATACAACCACAAGAACCTTCTTGGATTCTATGTTCTCCCAGCACAATCTTCCTTTTGAGCCTGAAATTCAATTGGGCAGTGTAGACTTAATGATTGAACTGACAAAAATAGGACTGGGAATTTCATTTATCAGCAAAGAATATATACAAAAAGAACTGGCCGACAATCAGTTATTTACCCTCCCCCTCACCACTGATATACCTCCGCGGGAGTTAGGGATTATGACTCATGATTATCTGCCAGTTCCACTTGCAGCACAGAAATTTATTGAATTGTTATAGTGAAATAGCAACCACTAAAGATTTGCACCTTGAATAGGTCACGATAAAGTTTCTTTAATGGATCATAGATAACTTCACTTCACCTTAGGAATATTACGGCCAGCATAGATTTCTGACATTTCTTTCTTCAAACGCTGTTTGATTTTTTTCTTCTCCCCAGGCAAAAGTTCCCCTTTGGCTGTGCCAAATAGATAATTATCCAAATCAAATTCTTTTAAAATCATTTTTGTATGAAAGATATTTTCCTGATAGATATTCACATCAAGCATCTGATATAACTCACGAGTATCGTGTGCAATGTAATTTTGAATTGAATTAATTTTATGGTCGATATAAAACTTTTTCCCGGTAACATCGCGGGTAAATCCTCTTACTCGATAATCAATAATTGCAATATCAGAGCTGAAGCTGTTAATTAGATAATTCAAAGCTTTTAGTGGTGAAATCTCTCCACAGGTAGAAACATCGATATCAGCACGAAATGTACTAATCCCCTTATCAGGGTGACTTTCCGGATAGGTATGCACAGTAATATGACTTTTATCTAAATGAGCTACCACAGCATCGGACTTAATTTCCTGGAGATCAATCAGCTCTGGTGCCTCAACTGCCATTTTTCCTTCTGAAATCAGCATGGTTACACTAGAACCTTGGGGGTCATAGTCTTGCTTTGCAATGTTTAAAATGTTCGCACCAATCATACTTGCCACTTCTGTTAATATATTTGTCAGTCGTTCTGCATTGTATTCTTCATCAATGTATTCAATGTAGGCTTGACGATGTTCCGGACTTTTCGCATAACATATATCATACATGTTAAAGCTAAGTGTCTTTGTCAGGTTGTTAAAACCATATAATTTTAATTTTTTAATTGACTTTATTTCCATATTTATTCTCCTTACTTGTTGTACAATTTCAAAGTCATGCCCTGAATCAGTACGGTATCATCGTCTGCTAGGAGCTTTATTTCTTTGACACTTACCATGCTAAAAAATACTCAGTTGAGATAGAGTTCCCCTCACCTAATCTCAGTTCCACTTATCCGTCAAACTTAGCCCCTCTTAACTCCCATCTACTTAAAAGAGGAGTCGTAGAGCGGCTTATTCATCAAATTAAATGTACTTCTAGTACTAAATAATAGCCTACTTTTTTAACGCTGTAAATAGTATTTTTTTGAATCTGTCTACACTGAAAAAATAAAGGCAGAAGGATGCTTCTCTCCTATCCTTAGTATAGTATTTTGTTAATAAAGTATTCTTAATTACTAAAAAAAGACTCTAGCGACTATTTTAGTCTGCTAGAGTTCTTTTTTCAAAGACGATTCGAATTTAATTATTACAAAGCAGATACGGCTATCTTCAGCACTACTTTTTTTACTTTTGTCGCCGAATGCAGCGTGCAGTTGGGTCGATGAACATCATTAGGAAAAAGAATAGTATATATCCCAGGTTTTAACAGTAATTCTACCTCTTGCTGTACTCCTTGATAAAAAATCAAATCTCTTAATGCCAGTTCATCCTGAAGAACCTCATACTCTGGAGATAACGGACAACATCCAATCATTTCTTCTCCTGAAACCACATACTGTATATCAATATACTTCTGATGAGCCTCTGGTCTTCTTTTCTCCTTCGGCTCTGTTTCATATTCTGAAACAGATGCAAATATAGTATCGCCTTCGATATCATGTCGGCCAACTGGCAAACTAGACAAATCAGTATTGATTAAATACAGCAAACCTTTTTGCAAGGCAGGAGACAAAGCAGCTTTTTCCTGTTCAAAATTTTTTAACTGTCCATAAATCATGTTAGCATCCTCCTTTTAATTTATTTATATTCTTTATGTATTCTGGATTGATGACGGTCTTTCCTCTCTTACTGATTTTTTTTAGAAAAGCACTGAAAATTTAGTAAAATAGGCCCATTATAGCATAAAAACAAGAGGCAGTTTTACATTACCTCTTGTAACTGTTTTTTCTTAGTTAGCAATTTCTCCATGAATTTCTTTGCCGCGAATTTCTTTAACTTTATTATTTTCACCCACCATCACTACAGTAGGAGTAAATTCTCTTGCTTCCTCTTGAGTCATCATCGCATAGGAGATAATAATCACCTTATCATCAGGCTGTACTAAACGAGCTGCGGCTCCATTCAAACAAATAATACCCGAATCTTTCTCTCCAACGATCACATATGTCTCAAACCGATTACCATTATTATTATTTACAATTTGCACTTTTTCATTAGGCTGAATTCCTGAAGCGGTTAATAAGCTTTCATCGATGGTGATACTTCCCATATAATTAAGATTTGCCTCCGTCACCGTGGCACAATGAAGTTTTGCCTTTAAGCATGTAATAAACATAGAATTATCCCTCCAATATGATATTATCAATTAAACGAGTCTTGCCAATACGCACGGCTAAAGCTAAAAGAGCTTTCCCAATCATCTTGTCCATAGTTTCTAATAATGGGTAGCTGTATATCTCTACATAATCAATTTGCGCCATTTCTTCCAATTGGATGTTCGCTACCACCTGCTGTCTGATGTCTTCTACCTTTACATCACCCCTAGCAACAAGCTGCTTGGCTAGCTGCAAACTGCGAAACAGCACTAATGCCGCGCTGCGCTCTTCAGCAGATAAAAAAGCATTACGAGAACTCATGGCGAGCCCATCTTTTTCCCGCACAATTGGTACAATCTCGATAACTACATTTATATTTAAATCAGAAACCATACGCTTCAGCACTAAGACCTGCTGCGCATCTTTTTGACCAAAGAAAGCTATGTCAGGCTGAATAATATTAAATAACTTAGTCACAACTGTAGCGACTCCACGAAAATGACCTGGCCGAGATAAACCGCATAGTTTTTGGGTAATACCATCAATTTCTATAAAACTGCTGTATCCCTTAGGATACATCTCCTGAGCTTGAGGATGAAAAATGACATCCACTCCAGCAGTACCTGCTTGTACACTATCACCACTTAAATCTCTCGGATATTTTGCATAATCTTCATTAGGGCCAAATTGAGTAGGATTCACAAAAATACTCACCACAACGATATCACTTTGTTTTTTTGCTTGACGCATTAATGTAAGATGTCCTTCGTGCAAAGAACCCATAGTCGGTACTAATCCGACTGACAAACCCTTTGCTTTTGCCTGTTTAATGAAAATCTTCATTTCCTCTATGGTTTCAATAATTCTCATGATTGTATCTCCTTTCTTCCTAAGCCGTCTTACTACCTCATCTCATTAAAAATTCTGCTGCTATAGAGTGCTTTAACGTAGATGATGTACTAGTATAATTTTTCTAAAATTCCATCAGATATTTTAAAACTATGTTCCGCCGAAGGAAATATTTTGCCTGTCACTTCTTTTTTATAGTCAGCTACTGCTTGCGCTATTGCTACATGCAAGGTAGCATATTGTTTTACAAATTTGGGAGTAAATCCAGGATATAAACCGAGCAGATCATTTATGACCAATACCTGCCCATCACAGTCCGCACCAGCGCCGATGCCAATGGTTGGTATATTGAGCTGCTGCGTTACTTTTTGCGCCAGTAAAGCCGGTACGCATTCTAGAACAACAGCAAAAGCACCGTTTTCTTCTAGAATCTTAGCATCATTAAGCAATTTTTGAGCCCCTATTTCCTCTTTTCCCTGTACTTTAAAACCACCCAGACTATGAACTGACTGAGGTGTTAACCCCAAATGTCCCACTACAGGAATCCCAGCCGCCACTATTTTTTTTACAGCTCCAGCAATTTCACTGCCGCCTTCGAGTTTAACAGCCTGAGCCCCTGTTTCTTTCATAATCCTTCCTGCGTTGGCTACCGCCTGCTCCGCGGAAACCTGATAAGACATAAAGGGCATATCTACAACTACCATTGCTTTTTTTGCCCCCCGGCATACTGCTTTACCATGATGGATCATATCCTCCATGGTAACTGGCAGAGTTGAATCATATCCCAATATCACATTTCCTAAGGAATCACCTACTAAAAGCATATCAATATGGGCATCATCAAGAAACTTTGCCGTAGAAAAATCATATGCTGTTAGCATGGTAATGGCTTTTCCCTCTATTTTTCGTTGCTGAATCACTGTCGTTGTAATCTTTTCATTGCTACTCATAATTATTTCCCCCTATTATCAATTCCTAGTATTTCTTCTATGCCCGCAGCTTGCTCCTGACTAACCGTACCTTTCTGTAAGGCAATCCCCAAAGTATACATTCCAAGCTCACTATATAAGCTTTTGTCTGCTTCATTTTCAAATGTCTCCAAGTGCGCCTTTACCGTAATGCCATCCCCACGACTAATAGGACCAGTCAGCCCTTGAACCGTTCCCATTTCCTTTATATTCTGCAGAGTTCCCTCCAGCAGCGGCAGCAATGCAGCTAACGCTTCTTCAGAAGATAAACCAAATTTTCCATACAGTCGACTTGCCCAATGCATCAAGGAAACCGTGTAGTTCGATACAATGCAAGCAGCCCCGTGATAAAGAGGCTTATCTGCATCTACAATATGAAAACTGGTTCCTCCTAAATCATTCACAATTTTTTCGGCTTGCTGTATAACCTCCATCTGTCCGCTTAAAGCAAAATAGATACCTTCTAATCTTTCACTCGTTTGTTCTTTATTGGCAAAGGATTGCAGGGGATGCATACAGCCAATCCATGCTCCTTGCTCCTTTGCAGGCATGAGCACTTCCGCTGGCAGACATCCTGAGGTATGAAGTACCATTTGCCCTCTTTTAAAACCATTTTCGCTGGCTATTTGGGCTGCCACCTCCCCGATGTGCCGATCAGGTGTTGTAATGAATAGTATATCTGTATCATGCATTAATTCGACTGCTCTTATCTTCGCGTCTATTCCCAATTCCCCAGCCAGCTGACTTGCTGATGTTAGAGTACGGCCAACAATTCCAGTTAAAGAATACCCCCTGTCAAATAATCCTCGTGCTAATACACTACCTACTTTTCCAGCTCCTACAATACCTACTCTCGGCTTTTGTACATCCATAATTCCTCCATTTACCTAATAGTATTGCTTCGTTATAGCCGTAAAAGAATGACATCACTACAGCCTAGTTTAGTGAGTACAGATTTTAATGCTCATTCTTTGAAATCCTAAATAAAACTTTTCAAGTGGCAGCTCAAGAAAAAACACAAAAAAGCCTTTCGGAGCTTGTCCGAAAGGCATACTTTTCCCATGCAACCTCCCGTCTCAGTCCATTAAAAGATCTAAGCGGCTATAATTCGATATGAAACTGTGGAATACTATAGCAACAAGTTCTTGTTTACAGTATGGTTCATAGCTGATACCACCTAAAGAACACTTCGCTATTTTAACTACAAAACGATAATATCATAATCCATAATAAAAAGACAAGAGTTTTATATAGCAAATCATTGCTTTTATCTTATATGATGATGTTTAATATATAACTGAAAGTCTCTGAATTAAGATATACAAACGATCAAACCTACTATAAAATATATTTAGGAGGTGCTCTTATGAATGAAATAACAGGAGAACAAAAACTCTTGGCTATTTTAGCCCATATATCCTATTTTCTAGGAGGATTGGGGTTTATTATCGCACCATTAGTCATCTTCTTATTAAAAAAAGACGACTCCTTTGTCTATCATCATGCCAAACAGGCTCTCGTTGCCCATTTGAGCATACTGGTTGCGTCCTTCATTGTTAGTTCCTTATGCATATTGGTGATTGGTGTCTTTCTGCTTCCTATCGTAGGTCTTTTGTGGCTCATTCTGCTCATAACATCTATTATTGCAGCAAGTAAAGCCTTTTATGGTGAAACCTATCAATACCCTTTTATCCAAAAACTGATGAATACGTTTTAGTATTAAACGTTGTGCCTTTGATTTTACATTAGGAGGAACTATATGCGTTATAAAATTTATCAATATCTTTCTGTTGGCATTGGCTGCCTGGTAAGCGCTGTTGCAATCAATAGTTTTCTTGTACCTCATCACTTGCTAAGCGGCGGAGTAAGCGGGTTAGCCATAATCTTTTATTATCTAGTGGGCTGGCCTATTGGTTTGCAAATCTTTGCAATGAATCTCCCTCTCTTCTATGCCGCTTATCGGCTCATTGGAAAGGAATATTTTTTAAAAACCATTTATGGAGCTGTTCTTTTTTCCTTCTTCGTAGATGCAACAGGCTATTTGTCCAATTTTATGGTCGTGGACGATCCCATTCTTTCTGCCATTACGGGCGGAATTGTAACAGGTATTGGCTCAGGTCTTATCTTTAAGGCCAATGGCAGCGGCGGAGGGCTTGATGTCGTTTCCAGCATTCTCAAAAAATATTATTCTCTTAATGTAGGTATTGCCTCTTTTTCGGTAAATTGTGTGATTATGGTGATTGCCGCTCTTCTCTTCGGCATTAAACTAGCCATACTAACCCTTATCTCCATGTTTATTGCAGCTAATATTACGGATAATGTCGTGGAAGGATTTAACCGTAAAAAAACCGTGCATATCGTCTCTTATAAAACCGATGAGATTATTAAAGTCATCTTAAAAGAGGTAGGACGAGGCGCAACCATCCTTCATGGTGAAGGTGCTTTTACCCGCCAAGAAAAACAAATGATTTTTGTTGTTGTAAGTTTGACCCAAATTGGTCAGATTAAACTTCTCATCCAAGATGTAGATCCCAATGCCTTTATGATTGTCCAAGATGCTGTAGAAGTTCTAGGAAGAGGTTTCACACTGCCTGGAACAAAACAGCTATAAAAGCGAATTGATGACGCCGAGGTTATCCAAGGGATATGAAAAGGCTGCTCTGTACTGACAGAGCAGCCTTTTCGTATCCTTATTTTGTGATGTAACCCATGCTTATCTCTCGCACAGCACAGGGAAAAGCTTCTTGTAAATCATCAATGTAAGTAGAGACATCACAATTCCTTTTATCAAATTAAAAGGTGCAATCCCTAAAGCAATGAAGGATTTCAAATCAATAATCTTGGGATTTGCGATTGTTCCTAAATTAATAATTTGTTCTAAGGGGAAATGCAGGACAGCTTGATATAAGGGTAATAGAATAAAATAATTCAGCAAAGACGCAGAAACCATCATAGAGAAGGTTCCAACGAGAAGAGAAATCACGGCACTCTGAAGACTCGTATGGCGCCGATATAAATAGCTTGCTGGCAGAATAAAAGCAATTCCCACCAAAAAATTAGCAACTTCGCCAATTCCCATTGTCTGTGTATTCGCAGCATGCAAAACATTTTTTATTAATTCAATAGCAACACCCGCCATAGGCCCAAGTACAAAAGCACCAATAATCACAGGCAGTTCACTAGCGTCTAATTTTAAAAAACTCGGCATCATCGGCAACGGCACTTCAAAAAACATCAAAATTACAGCAATCGCTGATAATATTCCAATTTTAGTAATATATCGCGTATTGGCAGAAATCATATCAAATCCCCCTATTAAAGTAATCCCTATCAACTTATATTTTCTCATCACAGAGCACAAAAAAATTCCCGAAATCTCTTCGGGAATTTTAATTACTACACGCAAACACATCTTTCATGTCGGCTTACTAAGCCCATACACTGATGTATCTCCAGAAAGTTAAACTTTCTATTAAATACATAATGCGCTGCTTTCTCTTCTTACATCCAGACTATACTGTCGGCTTTGGAATTACACCAAATCTGCCTTGCGGCTCGTGGGCTTGCAGAATCTGCTTACCACCGGTCGGGAATTGAACCCTGCCCTGAAGATATTTCAATTTATTTAATTTTAGCCCCAGAGATAATCATTATCACCGAGTGATGATGATGGGTTCATTGTAGCAAATTTTCGGCACCTTTGCAAGGATAATAAACTGAGAAAAATACTGCGGTTCTTAAAGAATCCCCCCATTAAACCGCAAGATACGTTAAATACTTCTCTTTGTTTTGTAGTATTACGAGAATTAGTGAAGCATTCTCTTAAGAAACAGGGCATTGCTTCACTAACCCGAATGGCATATCACTAGCATTCTAAGAAAATGCCTTACAACATTACTTAATAAAATCCCACAGCAGCATCATATTTAATCCGGAAACAATAAGACCGATCCCCCATAACACGATTTGCTGCAAACCAGTATTTGCATATTTCCCCATAACCTTTGTTGAAGATGTCAAATAAATCTGCAAGAATATTGTCCAAGGCAATTGAATACTAAGGAACATTTGAGAATATACCAGCCCTTGAAATGGACTTTCTATGAAGAAGATAGCCACGACTGCCAGCCCGTAAGTTATCGCTACCCCCATCCATGAATGACGGTCTTTAATATCATATGGTTCTCTAAAGATACCTGCAAAGATACTACCACCAGCCATGCCTGCAGTAACAGTAGAAGAAATGCCTGCGAATAAAAGGGCAATTGCAAAAACAACAGCTGCAGCATTCCCCAATAAAGGACGCAGCATAATTTCTGCTTGCTCTAATTCATCAACAGATACCTGATTGCTAAAAAATACGGCAGCAGCAACCAATATCATAGCACTATTAATGGCCCAGCCAATACACATAGAAAATAAAGTATCTGCAAACTCATACTTTAACTGCCGCTTTATCACAGCATCATCTTCCAAATTCCATTGCCGGCTTTGAATGACTTCAGAATGCAGAAATAAATTGTGAGGCATGACCACTGCTCCAAGCACACTCATTACCACCAGCATAGCTCCATCAGGAATAACAGGTGTTACCCATCCAATAGCAGCTTCAGACCATTCAATATTAACCAAGCTTAGTTCAAATAGGAACGCTACACCAATGATTGAAACAAAGCCCATAATCCATTTTTCTAACCGTTTATAAGAATTCGCCCATAACATCCAGCCGCAGCCAATACCTGTTAATAAGGCTCCAAGTTTTAGAGGAATATGAAACAGCATATGCAGAGCAATCGCAGCACCCAATATTTCAGCCATACCAGTGGCCACTGCTGCCGTTATTGCCGAAAGCAATACCGTTCTTGATACTAAGGGACGCAGATATTCAGTAGCTGCTTCCGATAAGCATCGCCCTGTAACAATTCCTAAATGAGCTACATTATGCTGCAAGATGATCAGCATAATGGTAGATAAAGTTACCATCCATAGCAGTTTATAACCATAATCTGCTCCTGCAGCTAAATTGGCCGCCCAATTCCCAGGATCGATAAATCCAACAGTTACCAGTATACCAGGTCCAATGTATCGCAAAATCTCCCTGGCCCTTAGATTCAGCCCATGCTCTTCCTGAAAAAAGCCCTTCACTCCTTTGAGCATAAACAGATTCTCCTTTATATTGTAATTACGCAAATGTACTGTTTTCTTTTATTATTTATTCTTTATTCTTTAATTTATCCCTCTTTAAAATATAGAAAAACGATTATTATAGAATATAATATTTTAATTAATATAAGCTTCATGATAATTAAAAATTCGACAAAATCTCCGAAGGAAAAATATACCTCTCTGTCGAACATAGCAAACATTTCCATCGTTTCAAATAAATTTAAAATCTATCTTTATTTGGGAGGTATAAGTTTATATGAAAAGTCATTTAAAACAAAAAGAATCTTTTCTTTCTAACCCCATAAACCTAAGGCCATATGAAGATAAGTTTAAATCTCTAGCTGATAACTCCCCTGATATAATTATCCGCTTTGATAGATACTTAAAATTTATTTATGCGAATCCTGCTTTAAAAACTGCTACAGGTATTTTACCTGACCAGATCGTTGGTACAAAGTTACGTGACTTTTCACTTTCACCTCATGATTATCAATTTTGGAAAAGTAAAATTTCCAAAGTTTTTGAAACAAAAAAGAGCGTAACCTTTCAGTCTAAATTTAGAACCTTTCACAATGACCCTTTTTATTATCATGCTCATTTGGTGCCTGAGCTTAGTTCTAGCGGTTCCATTCAATCTGTATTATGCACGTTGCGCAATATTACAGATTTAAAACATGCAGAACAAGATCTGAGAAGACACCAGGAACGAACGCAAAACTTACTCAATGCTATTCCTGATACGTTATTTATTTTAGATAAAGATGGGACAATCCTTGATTATCAAGCCTCTCAAAACCTTTTTACCCGCATTTCTACTACCTCTTTTAAAAATAAAAATATTGCGGATCTGCTTCCTCACGCAGCACCCCAAATTATGTATTACTTTGGAAAAGCTTTGACTCATAACAACATGCAATTCTTTCAGTTTCAAGATACAGTCAACACAAAGGTTTATTATTATGAAGGACGAATTACTGCGAACAATAAAAATGATTTTTTCTTAATTATTCGCGATATTAGTTCCTTAAAACAAATGCAGCAGCATTTAACACGCTTTGATCGTCTGCACCTAGTTGGCGAAATGGCTGTCAGCATAGGTCATGAAATCCGAAATCCGATGACAACTGTCCGTGGCTTTTTGCAAATGTTCTTTCAAAAAGATATCTTTCAAAACTATAAAGATCTTTTGGATCTTATGATAACAGAGATTGACCACGCTAACACGATTATGAGCGAATTTATTTCGTTGGCCAAAAATAAGGCTCTAACATTAGAACCACAAAATTTAAATACGCTTATTCGCTCTCTCCATCCTTTAATACAGGCTGATGCAATGATTACAAATAAAATAATCTCTCTCCACTTAGAGCCTATTCCTGATTTTCCGATTGATGATAAGGAAATTAGTCAACTCATACTCCATCTTGCCCGTAATGGCCTGGAAGCTATGCCGCCCCGCTCCATATTATACATTTATACCTTCCTTGAGGCCGGAAAGGTGGTTTTAGCGATTAAAGATCAGGGTTCAGGCATAGCACCTGAGCATGAAGAGAAATTAGTAACTCCTTTTTTTAGTACCAAAGAAAATCAACTGGGTCTAGGACTGGCAATTAGCTATAATATTGCCGCTAGGCATAATGCAGAAATCATGTTCGATACAAGCCCTTTAGGCACTACATTTTATGTAAGATTTAACATGCCGCCATGTGAATGATCTATCGTAATTTTACCAGATTAATATCTTAATAATTTCTATTGACAAGACCTTAAGAAAACGATAAAATTTGTTCCATAAGAATCACTTACATTTCATAAAAGCAGATACAGAACTGGCGGATCGTGGAATAACCACAAGGGACTGTATTTTGAATTAGCCGACCGCCTGGGCATAACTTATTTAGTTGTGTTCAGGCGGTTTTTTTTATTTAGTATATGATTTATATCATAGGCAAAACATGATAATAAGGATATAATAAAGTTAATTGATAACAATTATCAATACTAGGGAGGAATCATAATATGAAACAAGCATGGAAAGAATTTAAACCGGGTAAATGGCAAACCTCAATTAATGTACGCGATTTTATTCAAAATAACTATGCCCCCTATGAAGGCAATAGTGATTTTTTAGCTCCCGTAACGCCTCGCACTAAGAAGCTATGGGATAAGTGCAGCTTATTACTGTCTCAAGAGCGAGAAAAGCAAGGTGTATTAGATGTTGATCCTAATGTTGTTTCCACTATCACTTCTCACCAGCCAGGGTATATTGAAAAAGAATTAGAGATTATTGTTGGCTTGCAAACAGATGCTCCTCTTAAGAGAAGTGTTATTGCTAACGGAGGCGTTCGAATGGCTGAACAAGCTTGCGAGGCCTATGGATATAAACTGAACCCTGCTATAAGTGATATTTATCATAATCATGTGACCACACATAATACTGCTGTATTTAATATGTACACTGATGAAATGAAAAAAGCCCGCAAATTAGGGATTATTACAGGTCTGCCAGACGGCTATGGTCGAGGACGTATTATTGGCGATTATCGCCGCATAGCACTCTATGGAGTTAATCATTTATTAGAAGCTAAAAGAAATGACTTGCAAGGTCTTGCCAATCAACCAATGGATGAAAAAACGCTGTGTTTGCGTGAAGAAGTCTCAGCACAAATTGCAGCTCTTAACGATATAATACTTATGGGAAACTCTTATGGTTTTGACATTAGCCGGCCGGCTGAAAATGCGCAAGAAGCCGTTCAGTGGTTATATCTCGGCTACCTCGCCTCCATTAAAGAACAAAATGGTGCTGCTATGTCTATTGGTCGTGTATCCACCTTCCTTGATATCTATCTTGCCAGAGATTTATCCAATAATACACTGACAGAAAGTGCTGCTCAAGAACTGATTGATCAAATGGTCATTAAGCTACGATTAGCCCGTCATTTGCGTACACCTGATTATAACGAGTTATTTGCTGGTGATCCATTATGGGTCACTGAAGCAATTGGAGGTACAGGACTGGATGGCCGCACTTTAGTAACCCGTACCTCTTATCGAATCTTACACACTTTATATAATTTAGGTCCTGCTCCTGAACCGAATTTAACTATTTTATGGTCGGTAGATCTGCCAGCTGCTTTTAAAAAATTCTGCGCAAAAGTTTCTTTAGACACCAGTGCAATTCAATATGAAAATGATGACATTATGAGACCTGTATATGGCGATGATTATGCAATTGCCTGCTGCGTATCAGCAATGCGTGTTGGTGAACAGATGCAGCTTTTTGGCGCCAGAGCCAATTTAGCAAAAGCCTTGCTATTAGCAATTAACGGCGGCCGGGATGAAAATAGCGGTGAACAATTGGCACCTGTTATGCCGATCCCAACCGGAGAGTATTTGGATTACGAGATTGTTAGGAATAACTTATCAAAAGTTCTTAGCTGGCTGACTGGCTTGTATGTAAACACGATGAATCTGATTCACTTTAGCCATGATAAATATGCTTACGAACGCGCGCAAATGGCGCTGCACGATACCGATGTAAAACGCATCATGGCTTTTGGCGTAGCTGGCTTATCAGTAGCTACCGATTCTTTAAGCGCCATCCGCTATGGAAAGGTAAAGCCGCTGCGTGATGAAACAGGCCTTGCCAAAGACTTTGTTATTGATGGAGAGTTTCCATTCTACGGCAACGATGATGACCAGGTTGATACCTTGGCTATAGAATTAAGCCAAGAATTTAGCCAAAAGTTAAAAGAACACGCCGCTTATCGTGATGCAGAACATACACTATCTATACTTACTATTACCTCTAATGTTATGTATGGCAAAAAGACAGGCGCAACTCCTGACGGACGTAAAGCAGGTCAAGCTTTTGCCCCGGGTGCCAACCCAATGCACGGTCGAGATAAAAAAGGTGCACTCGCCGCTATGCAGTCTATCTGCAAACTATCTTATGATGATTGTCGTGATGGAATTTCATATACCTTCTCTATTCTTCCTGCTACCTTAGGAAAAACAGCAGAAGCCAGAATACAGAATTTAGCAGGCATATTGGACGGCTATGCAGCAAGCCAAGGACATCACATTAATGTAAATGCCTTAGATCGCAGCATTTTGGAAGATGCAAGAAAGCATCCTGAAAAATACCCTCAGCTTACCATTCGAGTATCAGGTTATGCCGTTAACTTCATTAAGCTCACTCCTGCTCAACAAGCAGAAGTAATTGAACGCACATTTTACGAGTCATTGTAAGAAAATATTAAAATACAATTAAAAAGATAATCCGAACCACAAAGACACTCACAACACAAAGATATTTCACAAAGGGTCTATCAAAATAGTCTTTTGTAGTCCTCTTTGTGTACGACAGAGCCTTTGTGGTTCAATTATTTTTTAGCGCTAGGAGATGTTCACTATGCAAGGGTATTATCATTCTATAGAACACTTTGGGACTGTTGATGGACAAGGTATTCGTTATGTACTATTTTTGTCCGGCTGTCAATTGCGTTGCCGCTTCTGTCACAATCCTGATACTTGGCAGCAAAACTGCCAAACCATTACCACAGAAAAAATTTTAAAAGACCTGCTACATTATCGACACTTTTATGATGCTTCCAACGGAGGAATTACAGCAAGCGGTGGTGAACCATTGCTTCAGTCTCAATTTCTTGCCGAGCTGTTCCTTGCCTGTCAAAGCCATAATATCCATACTACCATTGATACTGCTGGATATTATGATCCAAAGCACCTCACTACTGTTTTACCCTACACCAATGCAGCATTATTTAGCATAAAGGCTGTAGATCCCCAAAAGCACCGTTGGTTGGCAGGGTTTGATAATCAGCAGATTCTTGAAAATTTAAACTATGTAGCCCAGTCAATTCCCATGACGTTACGCTATGTAATCATCCCGGGGCTCACCAATTCATTAGAAGATTTACAGGCACTTGCTGGTCTTGTTCATACTCTGCCGGCTTTAGTCCCAATTGAAGTACTGCCCTATCACTCTTTAGGACGGCACAAATGGAAAACACTGAATATGAAATATACCTTAGATGATATTCCTGATGCTACTACCCAAGATATAGCAACTGCCTCTAATATCCTAAAATCGGAAGGTATTACTATCGTATAAGAACACTGACGGGCAAAATAGAAGCGAACCGCAGATTTGCAGAGAACACATAGAAAAGATAGATGGGATTTTTTTTGCACTCTCTGTTCCTCTGCGATTCCGTCATTCTTTTTTTTTGTTTGTGTGTGTTCCATCTAAGGGTGAATGCTTGGCGGCAACTTAGTTATATCAAAGTTTTGAGCAACGTCAAAACTGCGATTGTACCTCCAGTCCATATGATCCATTTAGAAACATTCCATCTCCCTGCTGCTGCCTCTACTTGATCATCTATAATTGTCCCTACTTCTTTTATTTTCACTTCTGCATCTTTGATGAGCTGTTCTACGTCCTTACTGCTTTTTTCAAAATCATTTCTCATATTTTTCATCTTGTCACCCCTTTTCTATAAGATTAATAAAACAAGTTACTTACCATACTATATGCATTATGTATAGTAGATGTTCTTATTGTAAAGCTCAGGAAAAAAATACATAAAGCAGTCTTTAAACAATTACAGGATTGATTCGCTATGCTCACAATGAATGATAGCTAGATACTCTAAAGAACGCTACGCGTCCTTACAAATTTACAAAACAAATTGAACCACAAAGATGCAATGCTGCAACATAGGCATTGCGTCTTTGTGGTTCATGAAATCTTACATATCTCTATTAATTTATTTCATTTTTCCCACTTTCCGAATAATCTCAACTACAGTCTCAGCCGATTTCATTAAAGATGCTACTGGCAGAAATTCATATTTACCATGAAAATTATGTCCGCCAGTAAATAAATTGGGGCAAGGTAAGCCCATAAAAGATAAGCGGGCCCCGTCTGTACCACCTCGAATTGGGTTTATATTCGGCTTTACACCGACTGTTTCCATAGCTTCACATGCTAAATCAATAATATATTTAACAGGCTCAATTTTCTCTCTCATATTATAATAAGAGTCCTTAATCTCGATTGTCGCAGTCCCTGCACCGTATTTCACATTTAAGAGTGCTACCATTGATTTCAGCAGCGATTTACGGTTTTCAAATTTTTGCCGGTCATGATCTCGTATCAATAAATGTAAGGAAGCCGCCTCTACAGCACCGCTAAGTTTATGGGCATGAAAAAAGCCTTCATAACCATCAGTATATTCTGGACTCTGCCCTGCTGGCAGCATCTGCTGATATTCAGCAGCTATCGATAGTGCATTGACCATTTTCCCTTTAGCAGTCCCAGGATGAACACTTCTGCCTTGGATAAAGACGGTTGCATTGGCAGCGTTAAAATTCTCATATTCGATCGCTCCAAGCTCCCCACCATCAACGGTATAAGCAAATTCTGCGCCAAAAGCTGCTACGTCAAATAAATCAGCTCCCCGCCCAATCTCTTCATCAGGTGTAAAGCCAATGCGGACCTTGCCATGAGGAATTTCCGGATGACTTAATAAATACTCTACAGCACTGACAATAGCACACATACCAGCCTTATCATCAGCTCCTAATAATGTCAATCCGTCCGTAACCAATAATTCTTGTCCAATATAGTTCGCAAGTTCAGGAAAATCTTTTGGAGAAAGCAGGATCGACTTCTCGGTATGAAGTACAATGTCTCCTCCATCATAATTTTGCACCAAACGAGGTTTGACTGGACCGCCAGCCATATCGGGACTCGTATCTACATGAGCAATGAAGCCAACTACTGAAGCCTCTTGACAGCCATTGGCTAATAATGTGGCTGTTACATATCCATTTTGATCCACCTGCACTTCAACTAACCCCAAATTCCTTAACTCTTCTGCCACATGTTGAGATAAATCCATCTGTCCCCTTGTACTGGGACACTGAGTGTTCTCTCCATCGGATTGGGTATTAAAACCAGCATACTTAATAAATCGTTGGACTACCTTCTCTTTATTTGATTCCATTTCATACGCCTTCCCTTCTATAATTATACTTCCATTAAAATAATGTTTTTTTATGGCATCCATCACCCAATGACTATTCTTTTATTCTATTAGTGGCAGAGACTGTCAATCTATATATAGTTTTCAATGCATTATATATTCAAAATTTCTTACAAGCAATTTTCTGCCTCGCCAGCTAAATGCCCTATCTTTGTATCTTCTGCTAAACTCTTTGTTTGATATGCTTATCAATTCTTCATAACGTAGTTGCTGCACAAGATTCTCCTGAAATTCCCTTATATTAGAAAAGACGATTTTAGAATTATGAGGACACACATCTTGGCAGCTATCACAGCCAAAAACTAGATTCGTCTTTTTTATAATTTGGATTTCTTCTACTGTCAATTCCCCTTTTTTTTGCGTCAAATACGATTTACATCGTCTTGGATCAATAGCAAAGTTCCCTAAGATAATCTCTCCCGGACATGCTTTACTGCATTGACCACATTGCATACAAGTACGCTGTAATGGTTTATCAACTTTAAAAGGATAATTGGTAAGAATATAACCGATTGCTATATAGGAACCATATTTCTCAGTAATTATATGACTATTTATTCCATAAAACCCAAGTCCAGCTAAATATGCTAAATACCGATCAACTAAAGGTCCATTATCAACAAAAGCCTTATATTCAAATGCTGGCATCTGTTTCTTTAAATAGATTCCTATTGTCTCTAATTTGTCTTTTATAATGCTATGATAATCCAGTCCATATGTATATTTAGCAATATTTGCTTCTGCCTGTTCTCCAGCATAATAAGGAAATATGCATACAATAATTGACTGTACATTTTCCATTGTTGTTTTAGGATCAGTTCTTTTTTTAAGATCTTTTTCCTCAAATTCCGTAAACTGCCCTTTATCAATACGTTCTTTTAAAATTCTTTCTAATTCCCAATAAGGTCCAATGCCTGCTATGCCCATGCATTCAATATGAATTGAGTTGCAAAAATTTCTTAAAGTCTCTTTCATCTGGTGCATCTCCATTTGCTGATTACAATATCGTCTTCTCTATTATAATACTAAAAGGACTTTCATATTTGCTTTTTATTTATGTATTACATTAAAAATGGATCTCCAGCGAAAACTGTAGATCCATTTAATGAAAAAATGCTGGAAGAAATTATGTCTGTTCGGAAAATCGATAGGCATTTTTCCCTGATGCTTTGGCTTGATACATCGCATTATCTGCCTTTTTGACCAAGCTGTCAACATCCTCTCCATCCGTAGGATAAAAACTGATTCCAATGCTGCTGGAAATGGTCACGGTATATCCTAATAACTCAAAGGTCTGATTTAATTGCTTCTTTATTTTTGCAGCAACGATTTCAACGTCTGCACTTTTTGTTACTTCTGGCAGAATCAAGGTGAATTCATCACCACCCATCCGAGCAACAATATCACTTTCCCTTACGCATTCTTTTAAGCGCTCAGCAACTGCCTTTAGCAGCAAATCGCCTTTGTCATGCCCTAAGTTATCATTTACATGTTTAAAACCGTCAAGATCAACGTACATCACAGCCATCATATGGTGATAACGTTTCGCCAAGGCAAGGCATTGATTGATCTTTTCATAAAATAATATACGATTGGGCAACCCAGTCAAACCATCGTGATAGGCATGAAATCGAATCTTTTCCTCATATTTCATACGCTCTGATAAATCCCTAAAGATCCCACAGTACATGGTGGTCTTACCTAATTCATTCTTAACGGCATCAATTACTACCCATTCAGAATAATGTTCACCATTTTTCCGTTTATTTATAATCTCGCCTCTCCACTGTCCATCGGTAAGTAACGAGTTCCAGATATCTTGATAGAATTCTGTTTGATGCCTGCCTGATTTTAATATTCCAGGCGTTTTGCCTACGATCTCATCCATGGAATATCCGCTATGCTTTGCAAAAGCGGGATTCACATATTGGATAATCCCTTTTATGTCAGTCACTAAAATACCATCGCTAGCATGTTCAAATACTTGTGAGGCCAGCTGCAAGCGATTGCGCATTTGCTGCAATTCTGTTACATCCTTTAATGTAATCATTAAATATTTTTCACTATCACGTTGGGCTACTTTAAAGGAGCTGCCAAAATAGAGTATCTGTCCATCTTTACACCAATATTGACGCAAATCAATTTCCAGCAGCCCATGATTTAAAATTTTATTGATATTAGAATTTACCTCTTCCACTTCAGCACCAATGATATCATATATAGAAAAATTGCCTAAATCTTCAACATCATACTTTAATAATTTTAAAAAAGCATGCGTAGCATCAACAACAATTTTCGTATCCATATGAATCATATATGTGATTTCAAGGCTATCTTTTTCTAAAGAACAACAATAATACTTCTTCCCAGGAAGGTGCTGTATATTACGACTAGTTCTACATAAAAATGCTTTTTGAAAGTTTAATGTTTTCAACATATGCCTCCTGTGTTCTTTTCTAGGATCAGCACTTTGCATAATCTTGTATATAATTTCGCCTAATTATGAGCAACACCTTCTAGTCTTTATGCTGTATATCAACTTTTTATCAGCTAAGAGCGTAGTGGAACTGGCAGAATATAAAAAAATACGGCAATAAAATGTGATATGCTCCCTGCTAGAACAAATAAGTGCCAGATCGCATGATTATAAGGTATCTTTTTCCACAGATAAAAAATGCTTCCTAATGTGTAGAATAAACCACCTACCAGCAGCCACGTCATCCCTAAGGCAGGGACTGTTTCAATCAAAGGTTTAATCGCAAAAACGATAAACCATCCCATACCAAGATAACATAAGGTAGAGATAATATTAAATCGCCCAGCAAAAAATATTTTTAAAACAATTCCAATCATAGCAAGCCCCCAAACAACGCCAAAAACAGTCCACCCCAGTACACCATGGAGAGGTACTAAGGTAAAGGGAGTATAAGTCCCTGCAATAAGCAAATAAATTGCAGAATGATCCAGTATCTTAAAGATTCTCTTTATTTTTTCATTCGTAAAGCTATGATAAAGGGTCGAAGCTAAATACAGCAACACTAATGTTGTGCCATAAATACTGAAACTAACAATATGCCAGATATCTCCATGCAAATAAGCCAATACCGTTAACAATACTAATCCTGCAACTGCTAATAAAGTACCAATACCGTGAGTAACCGCATTCATAACTTCTTCCATGTCAACCTCCTAAAAGCTAGATTTCGATCTATTATTTAATAATAACTATTATTTAATCCTTACTAATAAATTATATCATATTTAGGAAGACCATACATATAAGAATAGTTCTCAATTTAAAATAATCTTCCTTTTTTGCGCAGGAGTGCATTGAATCTTGTCGTATCTATACTATAAAATATTATGACAAAGAGGTGTTTTATATGAAGCCGGCTCTTTTAGTAATCGATGTGCAAAAGGCATTCTTCAAAAACCCCGAAACCAGTCAATCTCTCAATCAGGCAATTGCCCAAATTAATATGGGCATTGAATTATTTAGAGAAAAGAAACTGCCCATAATTTGTATCCAGCATATGGTGAAAGAAAATGGATTGCTTCCGGGTACAGAAGGATTTGATCTGCCAGATTCTCTTATGATTCTGCCTACAGACCCACACATCCATAAGACCTATGGAAACGCTTTTAATAAAACCTCCTTAGAGGTATTATTGCGCGAATTGCATGTTGATACTCTCATTATTACAGGATATTGCGCGGAATATTGTGTCCTATCTACTTATCGTGGTGCCCTTGATCTTGATTTTACCCCTGTCCTATTGCGTGGTGCTATCGCCAGCCGCAATCCAGCTAACATTCCTTTTGTTGAAAATGTTAATGATATCATTTCTTATGGTATTTTAAAAAAGCTTGTAACGCCCTTTAAAACAAACCCAGATACTAATCCAGAATATTATAATCTGAAAAAAATGTTATAAAAAATAGACTGCCCAATTTTGAACAGTGAACAGAACCCCAAGGAACGTACACGAAATAAATAGCCCTATCGTAGAATATCTTTAAGTTACGCTGGCTGGCATCTTTTTTCATAGGGTGTCAGCCGCGTTTTTAGCTGAATGCGTTCAAAATTGTAAAAGTAGATATATTCATCAATGATCTGACGAGCTTCATCAAACGTCTTTATCCTATGCCTATGTATGCATTCTGCTTTGAGAATACCAAAGAAATTTTCTGCCATAGCATTGTCATAACAGTTTCCGCGCCTTGACATAGAAGGCGTAATGCCATATTCTTTTGTTAGGTTGAAATATCCTGTGGAAGTGTATTGAAACCCTTGGTCACTGTGGAGTTGCAGCTCTGGAGTGACCCTTTCCTTTTGTTTAGCCTCTTTAATAGTGTTTAGAACCAGATTGACCGTTTGTGTGGTGCTCATCTTATGTGCCACAATACTACCATCGAATAGGTCACGAATTATGGACAAATAGATAATACCTTGTCCCGTGTGAATGTAGGAAATATCCGTGACCCATTTTTGATTGATTGCTTCTGCATGGAAGTCCCTATTGAGTAAATTCGAATATTTATGTAGATGTTCTCCCATACGCTTATACTTTTTGCTACGTCGAATCTCTGCGAGTAAACCGTACTGGTTCATTATCCACTGCGTGACACAAAAAAAAATTGACACATGACTTTAATACTGTATTTAGCTCTATGCCGATAAATTGCTAAATACTTTACCGTTTTTTTCACCTCCTTCCACCGAGTTGAAGAAAAGAGCGTAACAATTCATTTTCCATCTTCAAACGCTTAATTTCATTATCTTTTTCATCTTCAGTGATTTGATAACCTTTAGCTGTTCTGCCTCGCCTCTTGGGTGAAATCCCTGCTGCTAAAGCACGTTGCTTTTGATTATAAAGTTGGACGATGTTTTTTACTGTTTTGATATTCGCAAGTCCAAAGAGCTCTACTATTTCCTTATTGGTTTTTCCTTCGGATTTTAGTTTTATAATATCATCAATAATTACCGAGCTACAATGCTTCATTCCCTTTTTACCAGACATGATAAAACCTCCTATCGTAGATGATAAAATTCTACAATAGGAGGTCTTTTTCTTCAATGTCCGTATTTTCGGGTTCTGTTCATTTCGTGGCAGTCTATTTTTACGTTATTACATAATCACTTTTCTACAAGAAACCTTACACATTTGAAAAGGTCTGACTACCAGTATCCAAGAACTTTCCACCAGACACCTCCAACACCAACCCAAATAACAATGTGCATCAAAGATACGATAAATCCTAATTTCCACCAAGTTTTTTGATCTACATAACCAGCACCAAAATAGACAGGTGACGGCCCAGAGCCAAAATGCGTTAAACAACCGCAAATATTAGAAGCCAGAGCTACAACAAATGCCGATATAAATGGTGGTGCCCCTGAGGCAACACCTAAAGTAATTAAAGCTCCATACATAGATGTAATATGAGCTGACATACTCGCAAAGAAATAATGGCTGTATAGGTAAATCACAAAAGATAGTATAACAGCTGTAAGCATGCTGACTCCTACCATTTGATTTTCCAGGATTTTAGCAAACCAAGGGATAAATCCTGTTTTATTTAAGTAATCCGACATTAAAATAACACTGCCTACCCACACAAGAGTATCCCATGCTTTTGTTTCTTTAATTACATGATCCCATGTAAGAACTTTCGTAAGTAAAAGAACACATAAGCCCATAAAAGCAATTAACGTGCCATTCAGCTTCGTAAATTCTGCTGTTGCCCATAGAATCAATAAACCAATAAATACAGCCATCATGATCTTCTCGCCTCTCGAAATAGGCCCCATCTCTTGCAATACTTTATTAGCCATTTCTTTTGCTTCCGGTGTCTTTTTAATTTCAGGCGGATAAATTTTAAACAGAACATAAGGAATGGCAATGAGCGCTACAACACCTGGAACAACAGCTGCAATAAACCAGCTCATCCAAGTAATATCCACATTCAAAATCTTTTTTGCCAGTTCCGCAGCAATTGGGTTACCAACCATAGCTGTTAAGAACATAGCAGAAACAACAAAATCAATATGAAATACCGATGTCATTAAAAATGCACCAATTTTCCTGGAAGACTCCCCTGGATGAGAATCAAAAGCCTGGCATAAGCTAGCTACAATAGGAAATACAAGTCCACCAGATCTAGCAGAGTTAGAAGGAATTGCCGGCCCTATAATTACATCACTAATCACTAGAGAATACACTAATTTCAGACTGCTATCACCAAAAGACCGCATTACCAAATAAGCGATACGACGCCCAAGCCCTGTAATAATAAATGCTCTTGCTAGAATAAATGCAGAAACAATAAGCCATACCGTAGATCCACTAAAAGCAGTTAATACTTCTGTAAACTTTATCGTATTCGTCAATGCCACCATCACCATGGCAACTAAAGCTACAGATCCCGCTTCAATAGGCTGTAGGATAAAACCAATCACAGTACCCATAAAAATCGCAAATAAATGCCAAGCTTGAGGTTTCAACCCTTCTGGAACTGGCATAAACCATAAGATTGCGACAAGCCCGACCGTCAGCAGCGCTGCAATGCTCTTGTTCATAAAAAACACACTTCCTATCAATTTCATATTATTTGAAAATTCCTATTTTATACTAACATGAAACAAAGAGAGGAAGAATGTTTTGTTCATTAAGTTCATAATGGCACAAAGAAGTCTATATTAAATCATACACTTTTCTAGGAATGAGGACGAACCCGATGGGTTGGCATGGCTTTAAGAGGATCATCCGGCCAATAATGCTTTGGATAACGTCCCATAAGATCTTTCTTCACTTGAAAGTATGTATTGTCCCAAAAACTAGCAATGTCTTTGGTTACCTGGACCAAGCGATGAGCTGGAGATAAAAGATGAAGAGTCATTGCAACCTTTCCCTGCCCAATTTTAGGTGTTTCTTTTAAACCGAACATTTCCTGCAGCTTTACTGCCAGTACAGGTACAGCTGCATCACTATAATCAATAGGTATACGCTGTCCACTAGGAACAAGAATATGGGTTGGTGCCCATTCGTTTAATTTTTGCCCTTGTTCCCAACTAAGCATTCCCCCAAGTATGGCTGTCAAGTTTAGCCGCTGCAGGTGATCACAATTAATCATGCCATATAGATAGGGAGCTAACCACTCTTCCAATGTTATTTTCAAGAAGTCATCTGACACATTTGGCCAATCAGGATCGATTTTATGCATAAACATAAGCCGCTGACGAAATTGACATGCACTTTTTGTCCAGGGCAGAATATGCAGTCCTTCCTCTTTAATTCCTTCAAGGAGAGCAAAGAGGACATCTTCTTTATTACAATTTGCCAAAGGCATACTTTCTAAAAGCAAAGCATCAAATTTTTCAATTCTTCGTGCCCGTACAGCTTTTGCTTCATGATCCCAGACAATACGCTCCTGCACGCTGATCTGTTCATCAAAATGCTCTTTTATCATATATAAGTGAACGGGCGCTGCTAAAAAAATACGCTTTTCGCCTTGCTGATCTCCCCCTAACTCAGCGGCGACCAGATAGGGTTCCATCGCCAGCAATTGAGGTTCTTTAAACACTGCACCATGACCATTACGCAGCAAAAAACGTCCATCTCCCCGCCCTTGACCGATCCGCTCCGGATAAGCAAATGCCAGCAGTAAGCCACAGGCTTCCAAATTATCACTTCCCCCCTGAGGCACTGCAAAAATCTGTTTCCAATAACGAATTTCCGTTTCGATAGTGTGATAGCCGCCTTTACGTACCAGCTCAATGCGTAATCGCAAATCAACATCAGACAATCCTTGAAAAAGCTCTCGATGATTCAGTATAGCTGCCATTTCACAAGCTAGTTTACCATATCCTAGCCTTAAACCCTGAAATACCATATGTGCAATGCGAGGATGAAGACCGATTTTTATCAACTGCTGACCATGAGAAGTAATGCGACCGTCACAGGATAACGCTCCCAGTTGAAAAAGCAATTGTCTTGCTTGAAGAAAGGCAGGCTCAGGCGGCAGATCAAGCCACTGTAATTCACCTGGATTGTGTATCCCCCAAGCAGCTAATTCTAATACCAAGGAGGTCAAATCAGCCTCCATAATTTCCGGAGTGTTTTTGTCCCTATGAACCACTTCTTCCTCGTAGGTCCATAAGCGATAACAAATTCCTTCTTTAGTGCGTCCTGCTCGACCACGACGCTGGTCAGAAACGTCCCGCGATACCTTAACCGTCTCTAAATGCATCATACCTGTACGAGCTGAAAATCGGGGTATCCGCATAAGTCCACTATCAATCACAATGTGCATTCCTTCCAAGGTAATACTCGTCTGAGCAATGGAAGTTGCTAATACAATTTTTCGTTTTCCTAATGTTTGAGAAAACATCGCCAAATCCTGATATTCTTGAGATAAGCCTCCATAAAGTTTGATAATCATGGCATCCTTTTGCATGCCGATTTTTAAAAGCTGGGACTCAACTCTATGTATTTCACCAGCCCCAGGCAAAAAAACTAGCATATCGCCGCCTTCTTCGCTAGCTGCCTCCTGGATCTTTCGCACAACAGCCAGCTCAATTTGCTCTGTAATTGGACGCTGTGCATAATGAGTTTCAACAGGAAAAGATACTCCTTCACTGATGATGACAGGTGCATCTCCTAGCAAGGAAGCAATCGGTCCCGTGTCTAAGGTCGCAGACATAATTACAATTTTTAAATCTTCACGCAGTACAGACTGGGTCTGCAAGCAAAGAGCCAATCCTAAATCAGCATGAAGGCTCCGTTCGTGGAATTCATCAAAAATTATCATCCCAACGTCTTCTACTCCAGGATCATTCTGCAGCAGCCGAGTTAAAATGCCTTCTGTAATCACTTCGATACGAGTTTTAGAACTGATGCAGCTATCGAGTCGAATCCGATAACCTACCGTCTCTCCTACTTTTTCTCCCAGAAGAACTGCCATTTGGCGAGCTGCAGCCCTTGCAGCCAAACGCCGAGGCTCCAGCACGAGAATTTTTTTTCCTATAAGCCAGCTCTCTTGTAATAGTGCCAAGGGGAGGCGCGTAGTTTTACCGGCCCCTGGAGGTGCTACTAAAACGGTATTCATAGAATCACATATCGTCGTTCGTAATGTGGACAAAATTTCATCAATCGGCAGTTTCTTCATTTTGGCAGAAACTTTCGAATGGATTCAGGCACTTTATCTCTAATATACTGTTCAATTTTCAATTGATTTCGGTTATAGAGAATGCCAACGTAAATGATCCCTATACCAGCAACGCTCAAAACAAAAGGAAAAAGTATGGAATGGTTAAATACTCGATATGCTAAGTGACCAATATAACCATTTACTCCAATAGCACCACACACCAAGAATATTTTACGCTGCAGAAGGACTCCCGCAATTAATAAGATGACATTAATGAGACAATATAACATTTTTGACCATTCCTGATTACTGTCAAGAAGCGTAAGCCCTAGCCAAAAAACAAAGGTTCCAAACAAATATCCCCAAAAAGCATAGTCTTCTTTATAGTTATGTTTGCGGCAGTAATAATCCGTAAGAAATGCAATGACCATCATCATTAAACCAAATAGCAATGACATCCAACGCACATTGGTCCACTCACTGCCTATTCCAAAGATGAAAGGCGTTATATCAATGGACAATATATATAAGGAAAAAAATAAAGGTGCTGTTAAGAAAGGGAACTTAAAAAATCGCAGAGCCAGGGATCCACTGACAATGGTCCCCAATTCCATCCAAATCCAGCCGCCACGCATCCACTCATAATGATCTAGGTAATGACCGGGATAGGATTGCGGCCACCACCCCAGAGTCCGCTCTAAACCAAGAATTGCTAAAGGAGTCATACAAACTGCCATTACAATTAGTAATCCTCCGGCAACCTTTAGATCTTCTTTCGCCCATAAGTGCCTTCCAACGAAGATAAAACAACATGCATATAATACAGCAATACTAAACATTCCCATGCCGCCAAGAACTTCCCAAGCCGTATTCATAAACCAACCCATAGCAGAAATAACAATCAACGCCCCTACGTAATAGGCCAAATGTGAAATTTGAAAACCATTTCTGCGCTCTTCTTTTTCATTCCATAAATGCCATAATCGATCACCTTGCTCCTGAGTAATAATATTTTTAAGAACTGCTTCTTCGATTTCTTTAACCGTAATATTCACTTTTAACCACCTCCTAGAACTTTCTTTTAGAATCCTTATACAAATTTCTTAGCACCTGCAACAATACTCTTTAAAAAGACTGATTTAATCGGTTCAATCGCTAAGAATGCCTTTACAGGTGAAGATTTTTCTAGCAAAGCAGCAATTCTTCCTAATGCCCGATGACTAAGACGAGAAGGATCATCAAAAATAAAATTCGATAACTTTCCCCTTTCGATAGCCATAGAAATCATCCGATCAAAGGTATTTTCAGGTACAAGCACACGTTTTTCCCTCGGCTTCATATGAATGCTGTTAAATTTGCATGCAGCTACGCATACACCACATCCTAAACATAATTCCTCATCACAGAAAGCACGCCTGCCGGTGCTAGTGCTTTGCGTTTTTTTCTCTAGTACAATCGCCCCTAATGGACAGGCTTTTATACATGCATTACAGCCACGGCATTTCTCTGCATCGACCTGAGCTAACCAATTCGATGTCACTACCGCATGACCCATTGAAAAAGTTTTCATCGAATGCAGCATGCCGCAGCAACAACCGCAGCAATTACAGATGAATCCTACATGATTTTGCACATTATCAGCAATCTGTGCCAGCCCAGCTTCTTTACATTTTTCTAATACAGCCATTGCGTCCTTACAGCTTATCTCTTCAGCCATTCCTTTTTTGATTAACATCTGAGCACTGCCATGAAAAGTCATACATGTCTTTTGTGGAGCATTGCAGCTTTTCCCTAAATGACTGGCTTTATGACGACAGGCACATAAAGATAATCCAATCGTTTTCGCTGAATAAATCACAGCGCTTGCCTTCTCCCAATCTAATATTTCTGTATAATCACCAGAAGGTAGTGCCTCTTCACGCACTAAGGATCGCCCTAGTTGAGTAGTTTCAGAAAAAATACTATGAGCAAAACGATCATCCTGAAACATATATTGTTCAAAAAGATGAGCTAATTCTTTTAATGGCATCTCATCACGAGTGCGCATAAAAACAAATTCAAAGAATCCAATAACGACAGGTGCTAGCACTACATAACATTCTTCCTTATGTTCTACATCAAACACTAACCCTTTCTCCGCCATAACGGATACCTTGTCACGCAATTGTTCTATATGCATATCTAATTTACGTGCTAACGTCTTGATCGATGTGGGACGCAGCGGAATCTGTCTAGCTAGGTCTGCTTCTTCCGCTGAAAACAATAATTTTAAAATTTCAATAAAAATCGGCGAATAGGGTGCTCCTGTTATATTATGATCTAAGCGTTGCTGCAGCAAAAGATATTCCCTTTGATTATTAACAATGTGTCCCATTTTCCCTCCTGCTAAAACTAAGATTGAAATAACAAAGTATAGCGTTCGATTACTAAATATAGCATAACTATAAGCATTAGTGAAATTTTCATTATATCTTACTATAACAAAAAGAAGATCGCTTTAAAAGGCATAAAGCAACCTTCTTACCAGTATCTTATTTCGTACTTTTATTGTTTTATTAATCCTAATTTCTCCAATACGATAATAAATTTATCTATTTCGATCGGCTTCCAAGCATAAGCTTCACATCCGGCATTATTAGCATTCATTACAGTATTTTTGTCATTTAATGCTGTTGTCATAATGACTTTAACCTTATTGCAATCTTCTATTCCTTTTTGCTTTTCAATATCGCGAATCGTTTGTAAAGCTTTTAATCCATCCAATTTTGGCATCATAATATCCATACAGATAAGATGGTATGGTTCCTCTTCTTTTATTGCCATTAAAAATGCATCAATGGTTTCTAAACCATCCGTAACTATGTCACAATCCCCATATTTGGAAAGAAACTTCTTCATAAATACTCTGCTTGCCAGATCGTCTTCAGCAATTAAAATTCTCATACTACACTCCACCTTTCGCCCTTATTATAGTCAATCTTCATTTAATGGCAGTTTTATATAAAAAGTTGTCCCTTCTATTTGGTTGGTATCGAATCCAACCGTACCTTTCAAGTATTTTTCTCCTATCAATTTCATGCTATAAGTTCCTAATCCACGTCCTCTGCCTTTTGTAGAGAATGACTCATGGAATATAACCCGCTGCAATTCTTTTTCTATATAATGATCATTATGCACCCATAACACAATCTGATCATTTCTATCTCGATCTATATTACAGCCAATCGTAATCAAACCACTTTCGTTTGTTGCTTCTAAAGCATTCTTAATCATATTTCCTAGTATTCTTCGAAGTAATTTGTAATCAATCTGGAATACAATTCTACTACTTTTGTCATCTAGTAGAATTGTCTTATTACTTGATAACTCATGCCCTTCATATAGCTTAATGGCTGATGTCAGTACCTCGATTGAGTCTACCTTATTGGTTTCTAAAACTAACTCGCCGTTTTCTGCTTCTAAAATAGCCTTTTGTGATCGAATCTCTTCCACCAAATACTTAAATGTATTCTCTACAAATTCAAATTCTGGTTTCACTTCTTCAGGTACATCCTCTTTTAGCAGCCCTATGATTCCCGTTAAAGCACCCGTTGTATTGATAATATCGTGAAAAAAGATTTGTTCAAACATTTTGACCTTTAAGGAATCGCCAATATCAGTAAAAGTCACAATATAAAAGGTTTCATCTCGGACTTCTATAGGGGCTATATGAATCTCCATATTGAAATGCACCTTAGAATTTTTTATATGGTTTACACTAGAGAATTCACCTGAATAAGTGCCTTTTGCTTTAATCGACTTTAGGATTAATTTATAAAAACCGCAATAATTGCATGCAGCTACTTCTCCACACCCAGTCGAAGTTTCATGAGAATGAACACACCTTAATACCTGTCCTAACGTTTCCCCCAAAGAAGGCTGCTCAGTCTTTACGTATATCTTATCTAAGAAAAACTGATTTGCAAAAATAACCTGAGTACATTTGTTTAAAAGTAAAACCATACTTCCAGTAGCGTCAAAAGCTTGTTTAAATAAAGGTAATTCCCGAAAATACTCAATTTGCTTCTCTACATCCTCATTGGAACGATCGACGAATGCGGGAAATCGTGCGTCAACACTCCTTCCTCTAATTTTATTCATGACAACAATCCTTCTTTTTTCCTTATTTCCATATCGCTTTGCATTATAAATTCCCAGCTACAAAAGAATGCAGTAACTTAGGAATATTTTTTAGTGTTGTTTGCTTTTGAACGGCTCCTAAATCATAAGCAACTTTAGGCATTCCATACACAACGCAGCTTTCTTCATCTTGACCAATTGTTTTTGCACCTTGTTTTTTCATATTGAGCAGTCCTTTTGCTCCATCATATCCCATACCAGTCAAAATAATGCCAATTGCATTACTGCCAACCTTTTCTGCCACAGAATGAAACAGTACATCAACAGACGGACAATGACCATTTACCTTTTCACCTTTAAAACATTCAACGTGGTAACTGCTGCCTTTTCTATTAATCTTCATATGATAGTCTCCAGGTGCAATCAATACTTTCCCTGGAACAACCAAATCTCCATTTTGTGCTTCTACCACTTCCATCCTGCATGAGTGATTCAGTCTTTGCGCATACATTCCTGTAAAAACTGGCGGCATATGCTGAACAACTACAATTCCCGGCATATCTCGGGGCAGGGAACGAATTACTTCATAAATTGCTTCTGTACCTCCTGTTGATGCACCAATAGCAATAACAGTCGTCTTTGCTTTCTCCATCCCTTCGCTCACAAGCAGGTGGCTATATTCCCTTTTTAAGTGCCCTACCTTTGCCATAGAAGCAATCTTTATTTTTATGATCAGTTCCTGTATAAAAACATCCATGCTTCTTTGGGACCGCACATCCGGCTTATTTACAAAATCAACCGCTCCAGCATTTAATGCTTCAAATACATTCTCATTTACCGCACTTACAACTACAACGGGAATAGGATATTGCGGCATAAGCTTCTTTAGAAATTCCAGCCCATTCATTCTAGGCATTTCTACATCAAGAGTAAGAACATCTGGCGCTAACTCTAATATTTTATCCCTCGCGGCGAAGGCATCTGCTGCTGTTCCAACTACTTCTAATCCTGCATCATTAGCTATACTCTTCGCTACTGTCTCTCGAAAAAGCAAAGAATCATCAATAATTAAAACTTTTGTTTTTCTTTTTGCCATATTCATCCTCCCTATCCTTTTCTATAAACTGCTGGCATCACATATTGATATTGTGTATCATTTCTACTAATTGACTCGGAATGGCCGATGAATAAGTACCCTCCTGGTTCGGTAAAGTCATAAAACTTTTGAATAAGACGCATTTTTGTGGCATGATCAAAATAAATCATTACATTTCTACAAAATATACTATGAAACTTTTTTTTGAATGGAAATTGATCATCCATAAGATTAAACATTCTAAAGATAATCTCCTGTTTTAGTTCCTTTGTTACTTGATAACAGTCTTCATTCATCTTTTTAAAATAAATACTTTTCCAATATCTAGGTATTCCATCTAATGAATCCGTTGAATACATTCCTTCTTCTGCAGCTGCTAATGCTTTAGCCGATATATCTGTTGCTAATATTTTCGTATCCCAATGTAATTTTTCATTAACAAAATAATCTCCCATGATCATAGCTAACGTATACGGTTCCTCACCAGTTGAGCAGCCTGCACTCCATATTCTTATATCTTTTTGTTTCACATTTATTTTTAAATAAGGCAGCACCTTGTTCTTAAAAAATTCAAAATGCTCCACTTCCCTCATAAAAAAGGTGTGATTTGTTGTTAGCTTACTAATCAAAATCGTTATTTCCACCTTGCTTTTATCAGCAAAAATATAGTTTAAATAATCCGAAAAATTCGTAAATCCTTTTTCAAGTAAAATACTGCTTAACCTTCCCTCAATGAGATTTTTTTTGCGAGTAAGATTAATACCGTAATTAACCTGTATATACTCCGTCAATGTTTTGAATTCCTTTGGAGTTATTACAATCATCATAGCACCTGCCAAAACCATAGAGCTAATCGTAATAATTAGCTCTATGTAAATTTCATTCGAGTATTCTATTATTTCCTAGTATTTTCCGAACTCTTTATCACTAAGAGAAATTCTAGGTTTCTGAGATGTAGCAGCAGCTTCTCTACGCGCAGCAAATATACTTGCTCCTGCTCTAAACTTGCTTCTATCATCCATTTCAGAAGAAGGCATGTCAATCATTTCGTGCCTTGCAAGCTGTCCTAAATCTCTTTTTAATTTAAACTTAGCTACCATAGTCTTCAGAATATCAGCTTGTCCGGAAAGTTCTTCACTTGCCGAAGCACTCTCCTCGGCCGTTGATGAGTTGTTTTGCACCACTTCAGCAACTTGTTCAATGCCTTTGTTAATTTCAGAAATAGCAGTGGCCTGTTCATTGGAAGCAGCAGAAATTTCACCGACAATACTCACAGCCTTTTCGACTCCCTGAACAATATCTTCAAGAGCCTTTGCAGTTCCATTTGCCGTTTGGGTCCCCACTTCCACATTCTTAACAGAGCCTTCAATAAGTACAGTTGTCTCTTTAGCTGCATTTGCGCTCCTTGCAGCTAAATTCCGCACCTCTTCCGCAACAACAGCAAAGCCTTTCCCATGCTGTCCTGCTCTAGCAGCCTCTACCGCAGCATTTAAAGCCAATATATTGGTCTGAAATGCAATTTCATCAATTACTTTAATAATTTTAGAGATTTTGGAAGAAGATTCATTGATCTCCTCCATAGAATTCAGCATTTTCTGCATATGCTGATTACCTTGTTCGGCACTTTCTTTTGCCCTGATAGCAAATTCATTGGCTTGATTTGCTTTTATCGCATTGTCTTTTGTTTGAGCTGCAACTTGCCCAATGGACACGGTCAATTCTTCTATCGCACTCGCCTGTTCCGTTGCCCCCTGTGATAACCCCTGACTGCCATCTGATACTTGCCGCGATCCAGAAGCAACTTGATCTGCCGCATTATTAATCTCGCCAAATACATCGTTGAATGAGGCGATAATCAAGTTTAATGCATCTTTAATCTGAGCAAAGTCTCCTTTGTATTCATTATTGATTTCCACATCTAAATTGGAGTTAGCCATTTGGTTAAGAACTTGAGAGATTTCATTTACATAAGCAGAAAGAGAATCCAATGTCTCATTCATTGCATTTTTAATATCTGCATGGTCTCCTTGATATTCACCAGTAACTCTCAACTGAAGATTTCCATCAGCCATTTCTTTTAAGACTGTACCAGCTTCCCTGATCGGTTTTACAATCGCTTCTAAAAGTTCATTAAGTCCTAAAATTAGTTCTTTCCAATCCCCTTGAAAGCTTTCAGCATTCGCTCTTGAATCAAGTTTTCCATTAATTGCAGTACTAACTAATTGAGCAACTTCCTCATTAACTCCTTTAAGATTTTTTCTTAGATTTTCAACGGTTTCATTAATAACTCTCTTCTTGCCAGGAAATAGCTCTAGTTCGGCATTAAAGTTTCCTTTTGCAAACTCCGATACACATGCCATTGCTTTCATTTTTACACTGATGTGGCCTGCAACCATTCCATTAATACCCTTTGCCATTTCCTGATAGGCTCCAGAAAATTTATCTTCTGGTACAACCACGTAGATTTCGCCCAAATCATGCTGATCGGCTATGTACTTTAATTCTGAGATTAAGGAATGGAGTACCGTATTAATTTGACGAAGTGCCAGCTCCAGCCTTCCAGTTTCGTCCTGTAAGTCATTGTCAAAAACACTATCTAATTTCCCTTCTGAGATTCTCGTTGCTACCGCCACCATCTTATTAAGCGGTCTACTTATAAGCCGGGCAATATACAATCCGGATCCAATAGCAATACACATAGCAAGAACAGAAACACTAAACATGATCATTGTCGTCTTGTCTATTAAAACACGTGTGGCTTCCAGCCGATCTTTTGCCTGCTGCATGTTAATATCCATAAGCCGCTGTGTGGCCATATCAGCTTCTCTTCCTACCTGCCCAGTATCGGTACTAGCAAATTTTGCAAGCTCTTCCGTTTTATTTTCACTCACTACTACGCCTAATTTATCTAGATTTACTTTATATTGTGTTAATAAGGATTTTAAGTTATTGAATTCAACTCTTTCATCATTTTCAAAAATATAACTTTTCTCATATTGCAGCATATTCTTATCAATCTTACTAAACAACGTTTTTGCTTCTTCCATGAGCTGCATCTTGTTATTATCATTTAATCTTATGTTTCGCGAAAGTACTCGTACTCGTAAAAAATCTGCCTCAATTGCCCCCATAATTGATAATGCCACCGTATTCTCCTGGTACATTCGCACTTCTTCATCACCTATGCTGCGTAAATTAACTATGCCAAATAAACCGACTAATCCGCCTAGTAAAGCTACAAGAACAAAACCAATAATTAACTTGGAAGATATGTTCAGATTATAATACCATCTCATATTTTATACCTCCTAAATATATGTTCAAGACTATCCTACAGCTTCAGCAATTTCATCTATTTCATCCTCATTTAATAACCTGTCGCAATCCAGTAATAATTTTACCTCATTTTCTATTTTACCAATCCCTTTTACATAACGATTATGAAAACCTATCTTACTATCTGGCGGAGGAACAATGTTTTCAGCAGCAATAACGATTACCTCAGCAACATGATCAACAATGAGCCCAATGGAAATATCCTGAATTTCTATCACAATAATACAAGTTCGCTCATTATAATCTCTTGGTTCCTTCTTGAACCGTAATCGAACATCCACTACTGGAATGATCTTGCCTCGCAAATTTATTATTCCTTTAATGTACAGTGGCATTTGTGGTATTTCTGTGATCTCTTGTAGGCCAATAATTTCTGTCACATACTTAATTTCAAGTCCATAATATTCTTTGCCAATCGAAAAAGTAAGAAACTTCCCCTGCTGAGTATCCTCAGTTGACTCCGTTAATTCACTTAAAACGTCCAACACATATTCACTTCCTTTATCATTTGGTCATTCTCTCCCTAAAATACCATTAGCATCCAAAATTAAACTGATCCCACCATCACCTAATATAGTACAACCAGCAATACCTTCAACTTTTTTGATATATTTAGGAAGCGCTTTTACAACCACCTGCTGCTCACCAACCAATTTGTCAACAAATAGGCATGCTGCTTTTGTATCGGTTTCTACCATTACCATAATACCTTCACTAATAGAAGTCACTTGTGTTGTAATATTAAAGAGCTTGTGAAGTCTTATAACGGAATAACATTGACCGCGAATCATAATCATTTCATTCCCATCACTATCAGCAATAATATCATTTGCATCCATTCTAAAAGATTCGCGAATGGAAGTAGTCGGTATCGTATAGCGAGACTTTCCTACATTTATTTCTATTCCATCAATAATAGCCAGAGTTAAGGGGATCTTTACCAGGATTTCAGTACCAACGCCGAAAGTACTTTCTATTGTTATATTTCCGCCAATTTTTTCAAGATTTTTTTTCACTACATCCATTCCTACCCCACGTCCAGAAAATTCTGTTATTTTATCTTTCGTTGAAAATCCTGGAAGAAGAATAAAAGAAAATACATCTTTGTCTGAAAGCTCGTTTTCAGGTTTTTTTACAAGTCCTGTTTCTCTCGCTTTCTTCAAAATACTTTCTCGGCTCATCCCCTTACCGTCATCTCTAATGGTAATGAGTACATCACCGCCATAACTTTGCGCCTCCAAAACAATCTTGCCTTTAACAGGCTTCCCAGCTTCAATCCTGCCTTCCTTGCTCTCCAAACCATGGTCCATTGCATTCCGAATCAAATGCATTATAGGGTCAGATAGCTGATCGATAACATTTTTATCAACTTCTGTAGTTTCGCCAATGATTTCTAATTCAACTTCTTTATCAAGTTTCTTACTCATATCTCGTACGATACGGTTCATTTTGTGAAAAACCATCGATATTGGCATCATACGAATAGACATCACAATGTCCTGAAGTTCATCAGTAAGCTTTCGCAGCTGCCTCGCAGCTTTTTGAAAACCATCTAATTGTAAGCCTTCTAGTTCAGGATTTCTAGTAACCATGGCTTCCGAAATAACAATCTCCCCAACAATATCCATCAGCATGTCCAATTTAGTAACCGTCACACTAATCATACTCTGCTGTCGATTGTTAATCCCGGACTGACTTTCGACCTCCTCTTTGATTGCCTCAATTTGAGGTGATCGAACAACCTCGCTAACTTCATCCAGTATTATTTCTTTTCTTTTGGGAGTGCTTTTATTCCCTATATCTGGGTATTCGTCAACTTGCTCTACTTCCAATTTCCTTATAAAAGCCGCCTGCTTTAAAATACTATCAACTTCTGAATCTGAGACTTCTGTACAAAAATTAACTAAAAAACCGGTATCCTTAATGATTTCATCACTTTCCGCACTATCAGTAATGTTTTCAGGAAAATGAAATATTTCGCTTGCTATGTCCTTCAAATTATGAATAACCATATAAGCACGAACACTTTGCATCTGACAATCCTCTTCAAAGAAAACTCTCACGTTGTACTTTCTGCCAGATTCACTAGATGCCTTTTGGTAATTACTTATATAGTACATCGTTTTTTCTTCCTCTTTAGAAGCAGACTGTTCAGTATAGTTATCTGTATGAGATGCTTTCATTTCTTCTAGAAAATGATCAATTGCAGAAATAAGGTTTTCCGGTGCACCATCTGCTACCTTATCATTTTCAATTTTCGTAATTTCACCCTTAACAAAATCAATTCCCGATAGCACCAAGTCAGATAATCCTGCATAATCAATATGCGTGATTTTATTTTCCCGAATAAAATAAAATAGATCTTCTAACGAATGAGCTAATAAGGCTATATTAGTAAACATCATCATCGCAGAAGATCCTTTTATGGTGTGCATAATCCTAAATATTTCATTTACAGATTCTAGCTCAATTTTTTTATTTTTCTCACATTCAATAATAATTTCTTCTAGCTGCTCTACTAACTGACTCCCTTCAAAAAGGTACATTTCCAGCATGGGCTCCCGACTCAATCCGTCACCAGTCATATCTATCCCCCTATCTTACCAGAAACCATTGTGTGGTAACCTTATTCATTTTCATTACTACGATCCAAAAATACATTTGATTCCCTTCATGACTCTTTGCTTGAGATCAAATTGACATCCATCTAGTTTCCACATAAACGTAGTAGAACATATGATGCCAAAAACGGCATCCGTCATAGCTTGTACATCAATATCTCTAGAAAATTGGTTTTTCTCTTTCGCTTCCGTCACCAGAAAAAATAACACCTGATATCGTTTCTTCATAATTTCAGTCATCTTCTCATGTAATTGTGCATCATAACGGAACATATCAAAAGAAAACATAGCGGTAGTAATCTGAGGATAATTCTGGTAGTATTCCGTATAGGAATTTACAAAATATTCGATTCCTGCTCTGCCTGTCATTTCATTATCAACTATTGTATTTTTTATTTCATCATCAAAATTTGCGTATCGATCCAAAATGGCAGTGACAATTTCTTTCTTACTGCTAAACTGCTTGTAAACAGCAGGTTCTGTTATATTTTGCCGATTGGCGATTTCTTTTGTTGTAAGTCCATTAATTCCCGCCTCATCAAATAAGTCAATTGCTGCAATAGTAATTCTTTCTTTTCTTTTTAGAACCGCCTTGTACATAAACACCTCCCAAAAACTTGGTTAGTTAGTACTAACTTACATTTAATATACAAAAATACACATTTTTTGTCAATAAATATTTTAAATTGTAAATTTGTATTTGTTTTCCAAGATAAAAGCAATTATTCTCTCAACTAGAAAATAATTGCTTTTTTGTAAATTTAAATTAAGAAATCATTTTAACTCGAGTTGTAAAATAAAATTTACTGCCTAGCCCCTCTTGGCTTTCGACCCAAATTTCCCCCCCCAATAACTCCACAATTTTCTTCGAGCTAGCCAATCCCAATCCGATGCCTCCATATGTTTTAGTATATGTATTGTCAAGCTGAGAGAAACTTTCAAACAAAAATTCTCTCTTGTCCTGTGCTATGCCAATGCCAGTATCGCTAATACCTAACCGGATCATAGCATATTCATCCTTTTGCTCTTCAACTAAAACCTCAACAGCTATTTTCCCCTGATTGGTGAATTTCAAAGCATTCCCAAGTAAGTTACATAAAACTTTTATAATTTTGGCTGCATCGCCAATAACAGCTTCTGATAGATTTTCATCACAGACCAGACACAGTTCAATTCCTTTTTCTCTTGCTGCACTAGCAAACATCATGATCACATCATTGACTTTGTCTTTCAAATTGAAGATCGTTTGCACCATCTCATCATTTTCAAGTTTAGAATAATCCAGAACCTCAGTTATTATTTTGAACAAGGAACTAGCAGAAATTTTAACAAGTTCTAGATTTTCTCTTTGCTCATCCGTTAAATCTGTCATTAGTGTTAAATCAGTTAAACCTACGATGGAATTCATCGGCGTTCTAATTTCATGACTCAAATTGTTAACAAACTGATTTTTGATTGAGTCTGCCACCGCAGCCGCATGTTGAGCCTCTAAAACTGCTTGTTCTGCCATAATACTTTTGATCCATAAAGCAAGTATCGCTTCTATTTCCTTCAAAAAGGCAACTCTCTTATTTACAAAAGCATACTCCTCTTCCGCATAAAGATTAAGTATACCGATAACTTTTGTCGCATAAAAGAGCGGGATCGATACAAATGAACCAGATTTCATTTCCTGAATTTCATCTCGCCAGCCATTATATTGATGATTATTCTTTATATCATTAATAATCATCATCTGTCCTGTCTTAACAGCAGTAACCGTAGTTTCAGGACTATAAGGGGAACCATCCCAAGTAAATTCCAAATTAGAAAAAGTCTTTTTATCAAGTCCAGCATGAGCGATTAATTTAATCTCAAAGCTATCTTTTTGTATTGCTTCAACCCATGCTACCGTAATAAAAGTCAGCTGTGTTAACGTTTCACATAGTTGCTGATATAAATCAGATTCATTGGCTACATTTAATAGTAAACGCTCTATTTTTCTCTTAATAATTGAAATTTCGATATTTTGCATCCATTTTGTTGTCTTTTTAGAAAATTGGATATGCATCTTTTGCAATATGATGGGATGATTTTTCAGAAATACCCCTCCAATGCTATAGGATGATTATTCACGCCCCTTAATATGACACCTCCTGTTGCAAAATTCACCTTATTTTTACTAAAATTTACATTTTTTCTATGAGCATAAAATTCTCTAGAATTATTAAAATTCCTTCCTAATATTTTCAAATTCTTTCATAAAATGTACTTAATTCACTCCGAACACTTAATAAATTTTCAATGAGTAATGCGAAAAAGAAGACCTATTCATCACTTCATTTTAAAGCGATGAATAGGTCTGCCGACTGGCATATATTCCAACACCATTTGCAATTTTCCTTCTAGTACAAGATAATCTAAATATCGACGAGCTGTAACGCGAGAAATCCCAACTTCACTTGCTACTTCATCAGCTGACAAAGCTTCACTAGCAGCACTTAATAAGTTCACAATGGAATCTAAGGTTACTCCATGCATGTTCTTGGGCAAATGCTCATTAGTCTTAGCCATTTTAGCAGAAAAGAACTTATCCAATTCAGCTTGACTAAAACTACTTTGCCGGTTCATTTTGTTGTTAAAATCTCGATAAGCCTCTAAGGTATTGCGATATCGATCGAATTTGAAAGGCTTTATTATGTAATCAATTGCACCATAGCGCATAACGCGGCTGATCATTTCACTGTCATTCGCCGCCGTTATCAGAATCACATCAACATCAGCGTCTTCTTTACGCAGTAATCCCAATACTTCCATGCCATCAACTTCTGGCATGTAAATATCTAATATAATTAGATCCGGCTGCAATTTAGTGACCAATTCGATTGCTTTATTACCATTGCCAGCAATACCTACTACAGAAAAACCATCCACAGCTTCCGTAAATTTTTTATTAATATCAGCAACCATAGGATCATCATCTACTATTAGTACTTTAATTTTCTTCATCATTTTCACCTTTACTGCAATAAGGAATCCATACTTTAAATTCTACGCCACCTTCTGGAAGGTTGCAATGAGAAATAAAACCATTATTAACTTTAATTTTTTCTGACACCAAGGCTAGTCCATAACCTCGATGGGCTCCCTTACCAGACATGCCCCTTACATAAATGCTATCACCCAAACTCTCATTGATCCAAGGTCCCGAATTTTGAACCATAATTGCAACTCCCGCCTCTTCTTCTCGAATACCCAGAATTATTTTTTTACTCTCGACAGCCGCAACAGCTTCTGTTGCATTTTCAATGAGATTTCCTAAAATGATTACCATATCTCCACTAGTTAATTGACCAGGTAAGTTTTGCATGGCGGTATCAGATGTAATAATAAACTCAATGCCAAGTTCTCTTGCACGACTCATTTTCCCTACCAGCAGGCCAAAAGTAACAGTATCCTTTATCCTGTAGCGCAATTTTTCAAACTCATCTTGGTTCGTGTCATAACTTTCAATAATTAAATCTACGGCTTGCTCGTAAGATCCTAACTGAATGAGTCCTGCAACAGCATGGAGCTTATTTTTAAATTCATGGGTTTGGGCACGCAAAAGATCTACAAATCGATGTACCCCTGTCATTTCTTCTGCTAATCGAGAAATTTCGGTACGATCCCGAAAAGCAATAACTGCTCCTACAACATGGTCATCTACAATAGTAGGAACAACATTGGCAAGAATAATCACATCGTTCACACGCTGTTCCTGATCATACAATGCTTTACCACTATCAATGACAAAATCTAGACGCAATTCAGCAATAAAGTTTGCAATTGCCTGACCAAATATTTCTTCTGGCTTTTTTCCAATAATAGCCGCAGCTTCATTGTTAATAACACGGACTATTCCTTTTACATCTACAGCCACTACCCCCTCACGCAACGCATCAAGAGTAGCTTCATTTTCTCTAAACATCGTAGCAATTTCATAAGGCTCTAATCCATAAATGGCTTTCTTTATATTTTTTGCAACCAGTGCCGAGCCAATAATACTTAGTATCAAAGCTATCAGTAAGGCATATAAGACATTCTTACCGCCTTCTAATACTTTGTTATAAATTTCATCTATATAAAATCCGACGGAAACAAAGCCGATTTGCTGCCCTTCTACTGCAAATATAGGCACATTTGCCCGTAGAGAAGGCGCTAAGCTGCCCTTGGCAATATACATATATTCCTGACCTTTTAGAACCGGGTCACGATATAAACTGGTCAAAGGTGTTCCTAAATTCTGCGAAGTTGGATGGGACAAACGGATTTGATTCATATTTGAAATTACAATAAATGCCGCTCCTGTTGACTTGCGCCATTCCTCGGCAATAGGCTGCAATACATCTGATGGATGTTGATTATAAAGTATACTTTCTCGTACCTGCGGCATTTGAGAAATAGACCTTCCAATAGATAATGCTCGATTGCCAATATCATCTTGAATTTCCTGATAAATATGATGTATCACAAACGCACCAGCCAGAGTTAATGCTAGGCACACAATTCCTACTGTCAATAGCATAATCTTATATTGTAAAGATATTCTCTTTTTTTGCATATACAAAAAACCACCCCATGACTGCATAACATTCCACATGGATTATCTTGTTCCTGCTCATATAAGAGACAATACCTAATAAAAATGCAGATGAAGGCAACTCCATCTGCATTTTTATCTTTATTATACTGGTTTACGTATCACATCAAGTATCGTACCATCCCGATATTCGACGACACCTACTATTTCGTCTGTAACCGGAATCGATTCGGGTTTTCCTGTTAAATCATAAGCAATTTGCTGCAGCTCCTCAATTGACATGAGAGGAATGTTTGCCTGCTTTAAATTTTCGAAAACATCCTTACGGTTTGGATTCACTGCAACCCCTCGTTCAGTAACAATGACATCCACTGTTTCACCAGGTGTTACGATGGTATGAACTTTATCTAGTACCATAGGTAAACGCCCTCGTAATAAAGGCGCTACTACAATAGAAAGACCTGCACCTGCTGCAGTGTCACAATGACCGCCTGAAGCCCCCATAATGACGCCATTGGAATTGGTAATAACATTTACATTAAAATCAACATCTACTTCTGTTGCACTTAAAATTACTACATCCAGCTTGTTGACAATGGGTCCTCGATTATGAGGATTTGCATAATAGGAAGCTGACATTTCCAAATGGTTCGGATTATTTCGCAAAGAATCAATCGATGGTATATCAAAATCCTGAACATCAAACAATGTCTTAAATAATCCTTGATCGAGCATTTCTACAAAAGGAGCTGTAATGCCGCCTACGCCGAAGCTGCCAACAATACCCTGGGCTATCATTTTTTCTTTAATAAATTGTGCTGCTGCTAAAGAAGCACCACCGCTGCCTAATTGCAGAGAATAATCATTTTTGAAGTAACCTGAGTACTCGATAACACTACTGGCATATTCCGCTATAATCAGTTCCTTTGGATCTTTACTAATTCGCAATGCCCCAGAAGCAATCCCTTTTGGGTCGCCAATAGCTTCCACTTCAACAATAAAATCTACATTCGTTTGGGGAATGCTAATCGGATACAAGGGGTGAGGTACCAGATGATCCGTAATGGCAACTACCTGATCAGCATACGCTGCATCGCACATGGCATATCCCATAGAACCACATGCCGACTTACCTTCAATACCATTAATATTGCCATAGGTGTCACATGCAGGAGCCCCTATAAAAGCAACATCAATTACCACTTCTCCAGCTTCAATGGCTCTGGCACGCCCACCATGCGAACGTATTAGCACTGGCTTTTTCAAGAATTTACCGGAGGTAAACAATTCCCCTAATTTTCCGCGGCCGCCACTTGTTTCAATCGCAGTGATGACGCCTTGCTCAATATAAGGAATGATCGCATCATGAGTACTGGTTAGTGAACTGGCAGCCAGCGTTATATCACGAATTCCTTTGCGAGCAATAGCCTCCACTACCATATTAAGCACATAATCACCATTGCGGAAATGATGATGAAATGAAATGGTCATCCCACTCTTTAATCCTGTTGCTTCTATAGCCTGATCGATGGATTTTAAAATTTTTTCTGAGCGAGGCTTATTTACAGTAATTTTAGGTCCTACAACTCGCCCAGTAGGATTGGCTGCAAATGGCCCATTATATAATTTTACTTCTTTGAAACCCGGTATTACTGAAGGAATATCTCTGCCCGCTTTATTTAGCATCTTATTGCCCCCCTTTGCGTAAGCCAAGAGCAATCGCATAACTAATGACTCGTTCTGCACGTGTTACCACTGGTACATCAATCATTTTTCCGTTTAAGGCAATAACTCCTGAATTCTTTGCTTTTGCTTCTTCATACGCTGCAAGAACTCGTTCTGCCAAGTCAATCTCTTTTTCTGTTGGCGTAAATATTTTATACAGCAATTTGATTTGTCGTGGGTTGATTACAGACTTACCATCAAAGCCCAATTCTTTAATGCGAGTCGTTTCGGCAATGAAACCGTCTTCATCGTTTACATTGGAAAATACGGTATCAATGGCCTGGATCTCAGCAGCACGAGCGGCTAACAAAATTTGTGATCTAGCTGCAAACAACTCATTACCATGAGAGCTTCTTGTTGTTTTTAAATCAGCAAGAAAGTCTTCGGCACCAATAGCAAGAGCTACCATCCGGGGGCTGGCAGAAGCAATATCATAAGCTTTCATCAAGCCTTTTGCCGTTTCAATGGCAGCCATCATCTTAATGGAGCCTTGAGAGAAGCCATTTTTCATTTCTGCCTCAGAAATAATTTCATCAATCTCCCGAATTTCTTCTGCAGTTTCTGCTTTCGGCAAACGAATCAGGTCTGGTTTCGCAGGTAATATGGCTGCTAAATCATCTCGGCCATAGGGTGTTGTGATATGGTTTATGCGAACTGCTACTTCACAAGGATATTTGATATATTTAATGGCATTATGCACTAATTGCCTTGCTGCATCTTTTTCACTTACTAATACAGAATCTTCTACATCAAAAATCACCGTATCGGCTTTATAAATACCTGCATTCTGTAACATGCCTGGATTATTGCCTGGTACGAACATCATGGCTCTACGCAACTTTTCCATTATAATCCTCCCCTGTTTTTAACTTACTTATAAATTAAATGCGATCTTTTTTACATCGGGCAACCGCCGTTAAGACCCTAGCTTTAATGGTACAATCTAACGCGCCTCTGTCATTTGCAAAAACTTTCACATCAGTTAGTCCCTGCTCACTCACTAAGCTCACAATTAAATTCTCAATGTGGCGTCCATATTGCTTAACAACAGGACTCTGCAAATCAACCACAATACCCGTCTTGGCACCTTCAGCAGGAGATATGGTAACCATAATATCACTGGATTCTAAAGTACCAGCCTGACCTGTTCCTACGATAGCCATTTTATATAAACCTCCATTACAATTTGATACTACTACCTAGCTCCGTATTAAAATTAACTTCGTGTATTATTAAAACATTAACTATACAGGCAGAAAAGCTTTTGTTCATTTTGGTCACAATATTCTTAATATGAAATTATAGGGTAAAATAAAATCGGGCAGTTCTTGATGTATTTCATATACATAACATCAAAGGCCTACCCGCTATCTCCTAATACTTACTACTTTATATCTTTTTTTCTTCTGCTTTTGCCAGCATTAAATCGACATGACAATATCCATTGGGTGTTTTCTGTAAATAATCCTGATGGTACGCTTCTGCCAAGTAAAAATTCTTAACAGGCTCTACTTCAACTACTATAGGCTCTGAATGAAATACTTGCTGTTCCTTAATAAATTCCAGGATACATTCCTTTTCCACCTTGTCTGCATAATAGATGCCACTGCGATATTGAGTCCCTAGATCAGGCCCTTGGCGATTGAGAGTTACTGGGTCAATAATTCTAAAAAAATGTTCTAATAATTTTCTTAAAGACAGTACCTCTTCCTGATACGTAACCTCACAGACTTCTGTATGTCCTGTTTTTCCTGAGCATACTTGCTGATACGTAGGATTTTCTATATGTCCTTGTCCGTATCCTACTTTGGTACCTGCTACTCCCTTTAGTTGCTGAAAATAGGCTTCCACACCCCAGAAGCACCCTCCTGCCAGCCAAATTTTTTTCATAGCAAATCTCCTCTCCAATTTTTATTCAAAAGCCTGCCAAATCTCTTGGCTATTTTTTTCTGCTAAGTATTTTTCCATTTTACGATGAGGTCCGGCAAAAGATAGTTTCTCCCAATCTCTACGGTTTACCCACTTTAGTCCCTCATCATTCGGTACAATTCGGTCTGGTGCAACGATACAATAATGGAAGGATATATCCCATTGCCGATGACTAAAAATATGTGTGCACTGCAGCAGTAATCTTTCTAATTCAATCACCTGACCTGTTTTTTTATGAATGCCCTGACGAAAGATATCCATAGGATCTCCATCTTCCTTAATTTCTACAGTTGGAAATTCCCACATCCCCGCTAATAAACCTTTATTAGGCCTTTGATGCAATAGATAAAATTCACCTTGACGAATCACTCCTGCGATAAGACGCACTGCTTTAGGCGGTGCTTTTTTCTTCTTTACAGGAAGCTGTCCTTCCTTGCCATTTCTTTTTGCATAGCAGCAGTCTGCTAGCGGACATAAGGCACACCGGGGTGTTTTCGGAATGCAAATAGATGATCCTAAATCCATTAAAGCCTGATTAAAGTCACCAGGCTGCTCTTCGGACATCTCATCGGCAACCAGCTGTTTTATATTTTTTTTAGCAGCAGGAGACGAAATGTCTTCCTCTACACAAAATAGTCGGCTAAAAACCCGCAGAACATTTCCATCAATAGCTGGCTCTTTTTTATTATAAGCAATACTTAAAATAGCCCCGGCAGTATAGTCACCAACGCCGGCAAGACCTATAACCTCTTCTTTCGTTTGCGGTACTTGTCCGCCATAGGATTGGTTCACCTCTCGTACCCCTTGCAGTAGATTTCTAGCCCGGGAATAATACCCCAATCCTTGCCAGTAACGGACTACTTCCTCTTCCTCAGCCTCTGCTAAACTTTTTAAATCAGGGAATCTTTCCATCCATCTATCAAAATAGGGCTTAACAGCCTCTACCCGAGTTTGTTGCAGCATAATCTCTGAAACCCATATCCTATAGGGATCTTTATTCCTGCGCCATGGCAAATCTCGTTTAAAATCTTCATACCATGTCAATAATAACTGTGCAATTTTCATTTCTTCTCCTTATTATTACGCTGCTTACTTAAGCTTTTTTCATAATTTATAATTTTTTAACTATCCCTCTATAAAGTATTTTTTCATAAGAAGAAAAAATTATATAGAACAAGGATATTGAAGGTAAGTATCTAATTATAGTATAGAATCATTTTAGGAAGGAGGCACATTGCTTGAAGATTTTGTTTTGGGATATTGACGGCACTTTATTGAAAACAGCAAAAGCCGGCTTATATGCTTTTGAAGAAGCAGTTTCCGAAGCCCTGCATACAAAAGTTGATTTTACTACTATTAAAACAGCTGGCATGACCGACTATTATATTTCACATCAAATACTCCTTCTCGCCACAGGACGGGAACCCTCTGTCCATGAAATCTGCAATCTAGTCAGCCTTTACGAAAAAATATTGCCAAGCCACTTAGCATCCCGCAAAGGTCATCTTACTCCTTCAGTAAAAGATATTCTGATCTACCTGCAGCAGAATCCAGACTACGTATCCTTAATCCTTACAGGCAACACCGAATTTGGTGCTAAAGCAAAATTACGCCAATATGAGCTGGATAGCTTTTTCAATTTCTCATCCAGCGCTTTTTGCGACAATTGCTTCAATCGCAGAGAGATATCCAAACAAGCCCTCGTAAAATTACAGCAGCACTACCCGCAAGTTCCTTTGGATCAAGTGTATGTTATTGGTGATACGCCTAATGATATTGACTGTGGTAAGGCCATTGGTGTGCAAACTATTGCAGTAGCTACAGGGGGATATACATTGCAAGAATTGCAGGATCACTCGCCATGGTGGGCTGTCTCTACACTGCCTTCACCCCAAGAATTTGCAGAACACTTGGAGAGAAGAAAATAGTTTAATACTTCTTTTCCCAAAACATGTGTATACTATCAGGATGATAGGTTTTATCACGCTCAACTTTAATTACTTCTTGCTCGCCAGGGATTTTTATCGTGATGCCTTTACTAGGCTGAAAACTCACGCCCGGGCTGAGAATAATTTCCTTCTTTTTATTCTTAATAGAGTATGTATGTTCTTCCAGATCTACAGAATCTTCATGTGAAGTGACTGCGGGCACAGAAGAGAGGTTTATCTTTTGGCTTTCCAACTGGTTAGAGGGATCTACAGCAGCCTGCCCCTCCTCTACCTTTATAGCCTTGCTGTCACCCTCCCTATTTAGAATTACAGTTTCAGCGGGAGGGATATTTTCCGTACCATTCTCTGATTTGTTTTTTTCGTCTATATCATGTCTCTGAAAATACAAGTAAGCCCCCAATAAAACTACCGCGATTAGAGAAAAGCATATCACTTTTAAAATTCTCTTCACAATAATCTCCTTTACACCCTTATATACCATTAAACAAATTGTATTATAATTATATTCTACTACTAGTGTAAATCACATGACATTGCAAAGCAACTCATTTCCAATTTTCTTCCATTTATTTTTAGGAGGTTTTACCATGAATCATGTAATCGAATTGTTAAAAAAACATGTATCGGTTCGTAAGTTTACCACGCAGCCCGTTGATGATCAACTGCTAATAGAAATCATTAAGGCAGGCCAGCAAGCTTCCACCTCCAATCACATCCAGGCCTATACCATTATCAGGGTAAAAGACAAAATTAAGAGAAAATCTATTGCTAAATTAGCAGGCAATCAGGCCTGTGTTGAAGAAAGCCCCGTTTTCTTAGTATTTTGTGCTGATTTAAACCGATTAGGCAAAGCCTGTAGAATGAATAATAAACGATTTGAAAGCGGTTATACGGAAAATTTTATTTTAGCTACTGTTGATACAAGCCTAGCAGCGCAAAACATCATGGTTGCAGCAGAATCAGTGGGCCTTGGCGGTGTATATATCGGTGCATTACGAAATAATCCTGAAGATGTTTGCGAGTCACTAAACCTTCCCCATAACGTATACCCTGTCTTTGGCATGTGTCTCGGCTACCCTGAAATCCGAAATAAAGTTAAACCTCGTCTCCCTTTATCCTTAATCTTTAAAGAAGATAGTTATCATACTGAGGGAGATGAAGAAATCTTAAAAGAATATGACCATAGCATTAGAGATTATTATATCGCGAGAACCAATGGACAAAGAAACAATACCTGGACAGAAGGTATGTCATCTTTCCTAAAAGACAAGCAGCGCCCTCATATGAAGAACTTTTTAGAAACGAAAGGGTTTGAGATGAAATAAAAGCACAAAAGTCTGATCCACAAAATGGATCAGACTTTTATTGCTTATTCTACAATAATATCCTGCAGCTTACGTTTTGGTACATGATGTTCCTGATTATTATCCCGCCAGTATTTTATGTCCTCTCCATCATTAATTTCATCGAGAATAACAGTCTCTTTTGGCTTACCTAAAGCAATAACAAGTAAAATTTCGTATTGATCAGAAATCTGCAATGCAGTTTTCAGCTCGTTACGCTTAATACTTTGAATGATGCACCCGCCAAGCTCCATGGAGCGTGCTCCAAGCAAAATACTCTGTGCTGCAATTCCATGATCAACACCACTGGGCCCTATATTCGTATCTTGAAGAATCACAATATAACCAGAAGGCCGTTCTCCTTCTTCTGGTCCTGCCCAGTCCTTTAAGTAACCAGCCCACTGTAAATGGGGGAATATTGAATCATTCTTTGATTTATCCCTTGATATGATATATTTCAAAGGCTGTTTATTAGCTCCTGAAGGCGATAATCTCCCGTAATCAACAAGTTCTCTCATTCTTTCTACTGAGATACTGTGTTCTTCATGAAATCGTCGATAGGAACGATTAGAAACAATTAAATCATAAAACATATAGTGATTCCCCCCATTTTATATTTTAAAGTCTTTTTCGACATCTACTCTATTTTAACCTTTAATTCCCAATCTAGTCCCATATCATAATTAAAAATTCAGATGAAACAAAAGCTTCATCTGAATTAAGTATCTATAATCCTAAATACTTTACTACATTCTCCATAAAGTCTGGCATTAATGTAGACGCTAAAAGCATCAGGGTCAATAGAATCAACACTACGGTAAATGTCCATGAGACCACATTGTACCATGCAGGATTTACATAATTACCCATGATGTTTTTATTATTCGCGATCAGCACCATAAAAATTAGGATGGGCGGTAAAAGTGTGCCGTTAACAACTTGGGAAGTAAGCATTACTTGATACAATGATAAATCCGGCCATAATACCAATCCAGCACCAATAACGATTAATGCCGTATATAGACCAAAAAAAGCAGGAGCCTCTTTATAGGTTTTACTAACACCGCTTTCAAAACCTAATGCCTCGCAAACAGCATAGGCCGTACTAAGAGGCAGTATAAATGCCGCCAACATAGAAGCCCCTAATAAACCAAAAGAAAATAGCAAACTGGCATACTCACCAGCCATTGGCTTTAATGCCATCGCTGCATCTTTTACAGTATCAATGTCAATGTTATTTACATGTAAAGTAGCTGCTGTTGCCACGATAATGAAAAAAGCAATCAGCCACGTAAAAAATGCACCAAACATCACATCCCAAAAGGTATATTTATAATCTTCAGCAGTGATTCCCTTATCAACAATGGATGCCTGAACATAAAACTGTCCCCAGGGTGTAATCGTGGTGCCAATTACACCAATCGCCATAATTAGAAAATCAGCATCAGTTGAAAAGCTTGGTGTAAGCGATGCTACAAATACTTCACCCCATGGCGGATCAATAATGACACCTGAAATAACATAACTTAGAAAAGTAGCACACAACACTAAGAAAATCTTTTCTATTTTTCCATAATCAGCCTTTAATACCAGCCACCAAATTAAAAACGCCATAATGGGCACTGCAATGTATTTACTTACACCAAAAATTTCAAAGCTCGTCGCAATACCTGAAAATTCGGAAGCCGTAGTCCCTATATTAGCAATTAACAATACACTCATTGCAAAAAAGGTCCATTTAACGCCAAATAATTCACGGATTAAATCCGATAACCCCCGTCCTGTAACAGCTCCTGTCCTTGCAGATATCTCTTGGGCAATCGCTAGGCAAATACTGCTGATTAATACAATAAATAGCAGTCCATAGCCATATTTTGCTCCAGCAGCAGCATAGGTGGCAATACCGCCAGCATCATTATCAGCAAATGCGGTGACAATTCCTGGTCCCATTACAGCTAGGAATAATCCTAATCTCTTACGCATATTCTTTAGTGCATTCATCTTTATCGCCCCCGCCCTGCCGTTTTTGTTAAGGCAAACCAGGAGTACGTATCTAGTTTGCCGCGCTCTGGCATTAATATATCAAGAATATCATCGACTGTTACAATTCCGACCATAACATTTTGTTCATCAACCACTGGTACGGCTAATAAACTATATTTATTAATAACCTCCGCTACCTTTTGGTAATTATCCTGATCCTGCACTACCGCCACTTTCGTGTGCATCAAATCTTTCAAAGTTGTTTGAGGTGCAGCAACAATTAATTCCCGCAATGACAGAACTCCCTGAAGATGCTCTTCATCATCCATAACGTATAGGTAATAAATGGTCTCAGCCGTCGGTGATAATTCTCGCAACTGATTGATAGCCTCTTCCGTGGTAATATGAGAAGAAAATGCAATAAACTCATTCGTCATTAACGCTCCAGCAGTACCTTGCTCATACTGCATAAGTTCTCTAACATCCTCAGCGTCATCACTTTCCATTAATTGGAGCAATCCTTCGGATTTTTCTGCTGGCAGTTCACCCAAAATATCAGCCGCTTCATCTGGAGCCATCTCTTCTAAAATATCCGATGCTCTCTGTGCGTCCATTTGTTCAATAATTTCTACCTGGGTATCTAGATTCAATTCTGCCAAGGTATCAATTGCCTGTTGATCATCTAGGTTTTCTATAAAGTTGGCACGACGTTTATAATCCATTTCCTCAAGTAATTCTGCAATATCTGCGGGATGAAGTTCGGTCAGCTGCTGCTTTAAACGATTGAGTTGAAGATGTGAATTCCAGCTTTCTAAAGGCTTAATAAACTCTAAAATCAGCCAATTTTGTTTGAACTTTGTAAAGAAAAATTCCAAACCCAATCGCCTGAATAAGCCCCGAACACCAATGTCAACAGCGACTAACACCATATGCTGCTTTCCATCCTGCACTACCCAAGATAATATAATATCGTTTACCCTTACCATTTTAGAACCTTTAATATCAATGATCTGTTTATCCAGCAGCCATTTGCTGGCATAAATATCATTTTCATGCAAAGGGACCGTTTGATCGACAGTAAAGTTTCCGATGAGCTCTATCCTATCATTATCGCCAAGTACAATCCATTCCATTGGAATCAGATTATGTATTTTATTTGCATATTTGACACCAATTACCCTCGGATATACACCATCCCAGCGCACTGCGATATCTTTTACCCGCCCAAAACGATTTCCTGCTTTATCATAAATCGACTGACCGATTAATTGGCTAAAGTAGAATTCACCTACCATTTTTAATGCATTCATATTTTATTCCTCCTTCTTTGCCTGGAGTCCGTCCGCTTTAACGTGAACAGACAAGTTGTTACTTTGATGCTTTATTATATGATCACTGGGTCCGGAATCCATAAAACCACCTCCTATTTCTAGTATACCTTCCTATATGAATTAAAATGAAAAGACCTTCTCATTAGATAAGAAGGTCTTTTCATGCTGCCATGCTTCATACTTGCTCTGACCTTCTCCAATCGTTGAGTTTTAGCACTGCATAACGTAGAGGTATACAATCCTCAGCCACCTTGAGTAAAACCTTAATTCGGTAATACCTGTTCTACCCATTGGCGTCTTTCGACGTTTCCGGGCAGTGGCCTGTGTTTATACAGGAGCCTCACCTAACGAAGAAGTTCTATATTTACATTTCTAATTTTCCTGCCTTACTATAGTATATCCAGCTACAGCCACATTGTTCATCCAAAGCAAGAAAATAGATAAAGCCCCCGTTACCGGAAGGCTTAAAAAGCGAATTTAATACACTCATACCTTCCCCACTCGTACGAGTTTTGGCACTGCATAACGTAGAGTAAAAGTAAAAATCCCTCAGCCACCTTAAGTAAAACCTTAATCCGGTAATACCTGTTCTACCCATTGGCGTCTCTCGACATTTCCGGGCAGTGGCCTATGTTTATGCAGGAGCCTCACCTAACGAAGAATTATTTTTCTATTATGAGCGTACTACTTTTAGCGAAATGTGTCAATACCTATTTTACATTTCGTCAAATGTTTAATTGCCTTATTAATATGATCTTATAGAAGAAAAACGTTCATCACTAGCGATTATCCCCTTAAATCTCCCTTTATGTCCATTTTTATTCCTTTACCTATTTAATATGCGTTCCTACTTCTAATTCTTCTAGTCCTTTACTGCTTTTTCACATTCTTTTCATAAGAAAAGCAATCCTATCATTTCTCTATATCTTATTCATTATGGCACCATATTGCTTTCCGAATCAATTGCCGTATCATTTACACTCTCTTTTGGTCTCGTCAAATTTTGCAGTTGAGACAAAAGCATTCCGGCGAACATAATGACACACCCTAACGTTTCCTGAAAACCTAACCTCTCATTTAAAATCAACCAGCCGCCAATGGCAGCAAATACGGTTTCCATACTTAGAATAATGGCAGCATGAGAAGGTTGAGCACTTTTTTGCGCAACAACTTGCAGGGTATAAGCAACGCCTACAGAAAAAATACCGCCGTATAAAATAGGAACAGCAGCTTGATAAATAGACTCAATACTAATCGTTTCCAAGAACAATGCTGAGATTAAACTCAAGATAGAACAAGTAATAAACTGAAAAAAAGCCAACTTCAATACTGGTACACGACAAGAAAAATGATCAATTATTAAAATGTGAATTGCCCAAAAAAATGCTCCTGTAAGTTCTAATATCTCTCCATAGGAAATATAAAGACCATCTTTCACACAAAGAAAGTATAAACCTACAACGGCGATTACAGAACCAATCCAAGTGCTCATACTGACATATTGTTTTAGAAGAATTCCTAATATCGGTACAAGTACAATATATAGGCAAGTAATAAATGCAGCTTTCCCCGCGGTTGTATAGATTAATCCAATTTGCTGCAAAGTTGCGGCAATAAATAATACAATACCAGCAATGATCCCCGCTATCATTACCTGCTTTGTTCCCTCTTCTGCCCGATTGTCCTTGGGAGAGCGATTTTGATAATAAAAAATTAAGGGCAGTAAAGAAAGCCCTCCCAAAGCAAATCTCACACCATTAAAGGTAAAGGGTCCTACATATTCCATCCCTACTCGCTGTGCCACAAAAGCCAATCCCCAAATAGCTGCAGCAAGTAAAAGTAATATATTCGATCTAAGTATACTCATAATAACCCACTCTCTAATTTGTATTTTAATTAAGATACAATCTATCACATATAACAATATTAGTCAAAGGACAGCTTCCTCATGCTATCTTACACGGCTAAACTAAATTACTTTAGAACTTAATATAGATTTAATCTTTCTCTAACAATAGCCTTCTCTTAATAAAGATATTATTATATTGTACATAAATTATCTAGGAGGGCTAAACATTGAAAAAAATAACTCAGTTAGTTGTTTTGCTATGCATCGGAGCATTCACTATTTTAGCTTTAGGGTGCGGCAATTCTCAAAACACATCCTCAAAAACCCCAAGCAAGGTTATGATTGAATATTGGCATGTAAATGCAGAAAGTTTTGGCGGTCCTTCCGTGAAACAACTGGTAGAACAATTCAACAAAGAAAATCCTGATATTGAAGTCGTAGAAAAATATAATCCTGACATGTATAAGGGATTAACACAAAATTTGCAGGCGGCTATGGCATCTGGGAAAAATCCTGATGTTGTACAAATGGGCTACAGCTACTTAAATTATGCAGGTGAAAATTTAAAGTATGCGTCTATACCCGATATTATCACAAAACTATCACCAGAAGATAACAGCTACTTACAAGATAATTTTCTGCCGAATGTACTTGCCTTAGCTACAACTGATGATGGTAAACAAATTGGAATTCCTTACTCTGTCAGTGTACCTGTACTCTACTACAATCCAGATGTTTTTAAACAAGCTGGTTTAGATCCAAACCAGCCACCACGCACTTGGCAAGAAGTAACTCAATATGCCAAAACCATTAAAGAAAAAACAGGTATCATGGGCTTCTTCATGCAAGAATATGCTGACAACTGGGCACAACAAGCTTTGATAGAATCGAACGGCGGACAAATTTTAGCAAAAAAAGATGGCCGCACTATGGCTGGTTTTGACACTCCTGAAGCATCCGAGGCCTATCAAGTACTTGCAGATATGGTGAAAAACGGTAACGGTCTTCACGCAACAAACGAAGAAGCCTTCCAAGCCTTCTTAAGCGGAAAACTAGGCATGGTATGCACAACAATTGGCAAGCGGGATAACTTTGAAAAAAGTGCAAAATTTACCGTCATGGCTGCACAGTTCCCATCGTTTGAAGGAAAAACAAGAAGACTCCCTGCAGGCGGAAATTTACTCATGATCTTTTCTCAGGATCCTGACAAACAAAAAGCAGCTTGGCGCTTCGTTAAATTCTTAGAATCTCCTGGAGCTCTCGCTCTTTGGAGTAAGGGTACTGGCTATCTGCCACCACGCAAAGGAGTGACAGAAGATCCTCAAGGATTAAAAGATTTTGCCGAACAAAATAAAAATATGCAAGTGGCTATGTCTCAAATGCCTGAAGTTGTGAAATGGGCTAGCTTCCCTGGTGCTAATGGTTTACAAGCTGAACAAGCACTAATTGATGTCCGGGATATCATACTCAGTGGAAAACAATCTGCTGCTGATGCTCTCAAACAAGCAGCTGCTAAAATCAATTCTATGCTTTAATCAAAAAAAGCTAAAAATGTCGTAAGAAGTCAAAAGTTTTTTACGACATTTTATGCTTACTACTTATGGAAGGATAACAAACCAAATGAGTCGTTTTACTTGGCAGTCTGTTTTATTTCTAGCGCCAGCCGTCATTACATTATTACTTTTTGCTTATTGGCCGCTATTGCAAGACGTCTGGCTCAGCTTCCACTCCTGGAATATGGTAAGCCCTACGATGAAATTCGTAGGACTTCAAAATTATCTACAGTTACTTTCTAGCGGCGAATTGATCAAAATACTCTTAAATACAATCCTTTATATTTTGGTCTTAGTTTGTGTCAATTTCATTTTACCTTATCTTTTATCCTTTATTATTGCTCATCGTCTCAATCGTTTCAGCTTCTTTTATCGTTCCGCCTTATTCATTCCCAGTACAGTTTCTCTGGCTGTAGCCAGTATTCTCTTCCTTTGGATATTGAATCCCTTAGCTGGCCCCCTCAATATTATCCTTTCTGCAATTGGTTTAGAATCCCCTCGTTGGTTCAAAGAGTCTGGGTTAGTTATTATCATTATTGGACTGATTATTGGCTGGAAAGTTTTTGGCTATAACCTCATTCTACTAGTAGCTGCTATGGTGGATGTTCCTAAAGAACTGATTGAAGCCGCTCGCCTAGAAAATGTCTCCAATTGGCAGCTTTTTCGACGCATTATCGTCCCTATGACATCGTCAACAGCTCTTTATGTCTTTGTAATTACCGTTGTATTTGGTTTACAATACGTTCTTGTTCCCGTGAATATGTTAACGCAAGGTGGTCCAGACCAAGGCAGCACCAATTTGGTATACATCGTGTATCAATACGGTTTTGTCTTCTTTCAGACAGGCAAAGCTTCTGCCTTCGCCATAGTAACGATGCTACTATATGCCCTCTTTTTGATTGTGAAGACGAAGGTATTAGACAAGAAGGTGCACTATGAAAATTAACAGCTATCGAGACTGGTACTGGCATATTTTACTCTTATTCGCAGTAGTGATTCAACTTTGGCCTCTCTTCTTTATGCTTTCCACTTCCTTTAAGACTATGGATCAAATTTTCTTATCCACGTTAAATCCCCTTCCCGCCAAACCTGTACTAGACAATTACTTGTATGTGCTGAAGAATCTCCCACTTGTTCAGTATATTGTAAATACCTTGCTGATTGCCAGCAGTATCACTCTTGCTAAGATTATCACAAGTATTTTAGCTGGTTTTGCTTTTGTTTATGCTGATTGCCAGCAGTATCACTCTTGCTAAGATTATCACAAGTATTTTAGCTGGTTTTGCTTTTGTTTATTATGAATTCTCCCATAAAGAAAAGCTTTTTAACACATTATTACTGACCTTTTTTATTCCCATTACCGTTGTCATGATGCCAAACTATTTGCTTATATCCAAACTTGGTTTATTGAATACGCCTTGGGGAGTCATACTGCCTCAGCTAGCTGACGGCATGGGAATCTTCTTAATGCGTCAAAGCATGCGCAATATCCCTAAGCCATTGCTAGAAGCAGGAAGATTAGAAAACGCCAGTCCTTGGGTCATATTAACACGAATTATATTACCACTTATCAAACCTTCCGTCATTGCCATGGGAATTGTCTTCTTTATTAACTCTTGGAACGATTACTTTTGGCCACTGCTCATTCTACATGATAAACCCACGTACACATTGCCTCTGGCTTTACAAATGTTTATCAGTGCTGAAGGCGGCAGTGAATGGGGCATTGCCATGGCAGTCGCCATGCTTACTGCCTTGCCCCCCCTCTTATTATACCTAACCTGTCAGCGTTTTATTATGAATACCTTTATGCAATCTGGGGTGAAAGGATAGATAAACTTATGAATGGAATTATTTTTGAAAATGTTTGCAAATCCTATGGTGAAACTCCGGTGGTCAAAGATTTAAACATGGTCATCCAAGGAGGAGAGCGACTCATTCTGCTGGGTCCATCAGGTTGTGGAAAAACGACAACACTACGAATGGTCGCTGGTCTGGAAACCATCACAGCAGGTACCCTCAAGATGGGAGGGCAAGTTGTAAATACAGTTGAACCCGGTGCGCGAAACATCGCCATGGTGTTTCAAAACTACGCATTATACCCCCATATGACCATATGGGAGAATATCACTTTCGGTCTCTTCCTTCAAAAAATACCAATAGAAGAAATCAAAGCAAGAACGGAGCAAGCACTAGAAATCCTTAATCTTTCAGCCTACGAACAACGAAAGCCAAACGAATTGTCCGGAGGTCAAAAACAGCGAGTAGCTCTTTGTCGTTCCCTAGTGAAGCAAGCTCCTTATTTCCTCCTAGATGAGCCTCTTTCCAATCTGGATGCACAACTTCGCCTGCAAGCCCGTACTGAATTAGTTAAAATCCACAATCTCTATCGTCCGACTTTCATCTATGTTACCCATGACCAAGTAGAAGCAATGACTGTAGGGCAGCGAATCGCAATCATGAACCAAGGCGCTCTGCAGCAACTAGACACACCAGATGCCATCTATCAACATCCTGCCAATACTTTCGTTGCTTCTTTCATCGGCTCTCCACCGATGAATTTAATGAAAGGATCTTTTCGCGATGGCGCTTTATGGATAGCAGACAGTCGTGTAAATCCCCCCACTAAATGGCACAGGCATTTAGCAGAGCATCAGGAGCTATGGATTGGGATTCGTCCAGAACAATGCTGTTTAAGCGACACCCCCATGCTCTATGGACAAATAGAATTTGTCGAACATCTAGGCAGCCAGCGCTGTATCCATCTTCGCCTGCATCACGACGGTCAACGTTTGCTGTGTATGCTTCCAGTGGATCAACCCATTCCTGCAGGAACATTAGGGGTATCTTTCTCTTGGCAGCATGTGAATGGATTCGATAGACATGCTGGACAAAATATTGAACTCCCAAACAGCCTTTCTCATAGCTATGCCTGCTAATTCCTATTAATTCGTAAAATACTCTATTCATTACGCTTTTAAAGGAGGTCGAAACGTTGCTCTTATCTCTTAGCAATTTATCTTTTATCGGATTTAACTATACTGCATTAAAACAACTCCCTGACAGCTTAGGACTAGAAATTTTTTTATGAATTTGGCAATCATTCTCATTGGGATAAAGTGTTAAAAGAAATTTATCCTCATCAATCACCGCAAAATTTAAGCATTCACGGACCATGCATTGGAGTTAATTTAGCTGATGAAAATGACAGCCACTATCTGGCCCATTACAAAGACGTATTTGAATTTGCCGCCAAGTGGAATGCCAAATTTATTGTAGTGCATACCAATGAAGAATTTACGGGAGACAAAACGGTTGTCCGCCAGCGGGTACAGCATCGACTTCAAGAGCTTTTGCTACTCTCTAAAAATTATGAGATCCAAATACTCATTGAAAATGTTGGATTACAGACAAAAGGTACTCTATTATTCGATTGGAAAGAATACCGAGAACTACTAGTAATGTTACCAGAAGCAGGTTCGTTGCTCGATGTAGGACACGCATACATTAATCGATGGAACTTACCGAATGTCATTGAACAATTAGGAAAAAGGCTTATCGCCTGCCACCTGCATGATAATCACGGATTATCTGATGACCACCTGCCGATTGGTCAGGGAACGATTAACTGGAATGTATTATTTGCTGCCATTTGCTCGTCTGTTCCTAAAACTACTCTCGTCTTTGAATACGCCAATGTAGATATACAGACGGCCTTAGCTAGTATTCAAGCTACTGAGAACAGTTATCTTGTGCAAGCAGCGAAGATCACGCAGGATTAAGATTCAGCTGGAGTGAATACTTCAGCTGTTTTTTATATCATTACATTTCTTTATCGCTTGTGATAATCGTTGTATCCCTTCAATGATTTTTTTTTCTGACATATTAGAATAGTTTAAGCGAAATGTATTTTCAACGCCGCCATTAGGAAAAAAAGAATCCCCCGGTACAAAAGCTACATTATTTTTCAGACAGTCATGAAGTAAGTCTATGGCCTTAATATGCTCAGGAAGCTCTACCCATAGAAACAAACCTCCCTGAGGATGAGTAAAGCGTACTCCCTGGGGCATTGTTTTCCTCAGCTCTTCCACCATTACATCTCGGCGTTTTCGATATACAGCAACCAGCTTCTCAATATGTGCTTCAAAGTCAAACACATCCATGTAGGCTGAGATCTCCATCTGGCTTCTTATGGATGTACATAAATCAGTCCCCTGTTTTACTAATACATACTTTTCAATAAATTCAGCATCAGCAGCAACCCATCCTATACGTAAACCTGGACAGAAGGTTTTGGAAAAAGTGCTTGTAAAGATGACATTTCCTGACCTATCCATTGATTTTAATGAAGGAAGAATCTCATTTTCAAAACGTAATTCTCCATATGGATTATCTTCAATAACTGGAATATTATATTGCTGCAGCAGCTTCATAAAATCACGTCTACGCTCCAGCGACCAAGTTTTTCCCGTAGGATTTTGAAAATCAGGGATTACATAAATTAGTTTTATACTTTTTTGTGCTGCAATTATTTTTTCAAGTTCTTCTATAATCATTCCCTGGTCGTCCGTGGGAACTTTTATAAAACGCGGTCCATAAGCTTTAAGAGCGCTAATGGCCGCTAAATAGGTTGGGCTTTCGCACAGTACAAGATCTCCTTCATCTAAGAAGAGCTTTCCAGAAAGGTCTAACGCCTGCTGTGAACCACAAGTGATTACTATGTTATCAGCAGTAACACTTGTTTTAAATTTCCGGTTCATTCGCTCTGCTATTTTCTCTCTCAAGGGTTTATATCCTTCAGTAGTGGAATATTGTAAGGCTTCTCTACCCATTTGTTCTAATATTCTTATGGATATCTCCTTTAATTCTTCCACCGGAAACAATTCCGGAGCCGGTAATCCCCCTGCAAAAGATAATACCTCTTCCCTCTGAGTAATCTTTAATATTTCCCTGATTTCTGACGCCCGCAATGTTTTCATACGTTTTGCAAAAGTAACCGCCATCACAAAGTCCCTCCTATATGTATTATTATGAAAATGTTTACTGTGAATAGAACTCCCATTTGCGTCAAACAGCAAACTCACATCATGCGCAATACCAATATCATGGTCATACCTGCCCCCATAGTCACAATAGGAGGTTGACGATTATAAGCTACCAAGGCTGTTACTATACCTGCCAGCAGATAATGATTCGAAAAAGTTATTGCGATATAACCTTTTGGTGCAAAAAGGGCTGGCGCAATCAAAGCAGTAAGTATCGCAGTAGGTACATGCTTCAAGAAACGTCCAAGTCCGGCAGGTACATTCCCCAAAAGCCCTATACTGGCAAAACGAGTCGCAAACGTCACTACCGCCATAGCAAGGATACTTATAAGAATTTCAAATCGCATCTTGTTTCCCTCCCATAAGACCACCTGCCATAGCTGCAGCCAAGCAAGCAATAATGATATACCATTTACCAGGAATTAAAATAACAGCCCCGACGCTAACCACAGTTGCAACAAGGCATACGACTACACTAGCTTTGTCACGTAAGCGGGGAATCAGCAAGGCTAAGAAGGTAGCTGGCATAGCAAAATCCAACCCCCAGGAGAGTGGATCACTTATGTAATCTCCTAAAATAACACCACCGATGGTGGACATCACCCATAAGAGGTAGCATATTGCATTGCTTCCCAACTGATAGGCTCCCGTATAACAGCCAGCTTGTGCACGCTGTATCGTCACTGCATAGGTTTCATCCGCCATTCCAAAAGAAAGAAGAGCCTTAAACGGCATGGATAGCCCACTCATATAAGGAGCAAGGGAGGCACCCATCAATAGATGACGAAGATTGATTAGTAAAGTCGTAAAGCTGACCATTGCCAAACTAGCCCCCTCCATAAGCATCGGCAGACAGATAAACTGGGCCGATCCAGCAAAAACCAGTATGGACATTGCAATGGTCTCTCCTGAAGTTAAACCAATGGACTTTCCCAAAATACCATATGCTAAACCAAAAGGAATCATCCCAACTATTAAAGGTACTGTGTCACTTACACCCTTGCGAAAGTCCTTTTCCTGCATTGCTGCCCCTCCAATACTTTACAGTTTTTTTACTTATAATAGCTTGCAGGAATTTAATTGTAAATATCCAATATAATATAATTAAAATACCAATTCTATCTTTTAAGGAGAATTATATAAATGGATATTACCAAAACGCTAAGTGGTATTCGAATTGACCATTCTAGTTCAGCCCCCATGTATTTGCAGCTTGCAAATGGTTTAGCTGCAAAAATTCAAAATTCAACTCTTTCTGCTGGCACCAAGCTGCCTCCAGAGCGAGAGCTCGTCAAATTACTGGAAGTTAGCCGCACTACAATTATTAATGCTTACAGGCTTCTGGAGGAACGGGGTCTGATCATAACACGAGTGGGAAGCGGCACTTACGTTGCTGAGCCATCATTTATAAATGAGTCATCGGCCACTATTCTTTGGGAGCAATTGTTTACACCTCAATATAAATCACCGCTATCATCACTGCTGCGTACTTTAATTGCTACTCCCACTGCAGATGAGACAATTTCCCTTGCAGCCGGTATGCCTGATCCGGCCTTTTATCCTCTCTCCATCATTGAAAAAGCTCTCGTATCCAGTAAACATGACCTTGAAGTTTCCGATTTCGGTCACATGACTACCGAAGGGTATCTTCCTCTAAGGCATTCTTTAGCCGCATGGCAAAGCCGTCTGGGAATCCAAGCCACTCCCGATCAAATTCTAGTCGCCTCTGGCTCACAGCAAGGTCTATATCTCATCGTAAAAGCCTTCGTAGAACCCCGGGACTACGTGATAGTAGAATCACCGACTTACCTAGGGGCAATTCAGGCATTAGAAGCTTCTGGCGCTCGGATCCTAACCCTTCCGCCATCTGATGGTATTAACTTCGAATTGCTTGAAGACTACCTCATTCGCTATCGCCCTAAATTAATGTATACCATTCCCACTTTTCAAAACCCTACTGGTCGGGTTATGTCGTTGCACGACCGACAAGAACTAATTCGATTAGCCTCACGATACCGCTTGGTCATCATAGAAGACGATCCCTATAGTCAGCTCTATTACGGTCAGCAGCCCCCTCTTTCTCTCAAAAGTCTAGACACCTATGGCGGCGTAATTTATATGAGTACTTTTTCCAAAATACTTTTTCCTGGTTTGAGAACAGGCTGGATCATAGCAGCTCCACAGGTTATCAATCGATTAGCACAAGAAAAACAGCATATCGATCTGCATAGCAATAGTCTTTCTCAAATTATTCTTCATACTTGCCTGGAAGAAAATTACCTGATAAATCATTTAGCTACTGTCCGTATGGAATACAAAAAACGCCGGGATGCTATGGTTAGCGCAATCCGGCGATATTGCAATGGTTATATGGATTTTAATATACCCGAGGGAGGTTTTTACCTTTGGTGCACACTAACTCCTCCCGCCTCTGGAACAGAACTAATTCGTCGTGCAGCTGCAGCAGGAGTTTCTTTTGTACCTGGTGAAGCTTTTTATACAAATGGAACTAAAAGTAATGAAATACGTCTTTGCTTTGCCACCCATAATGAAGAATTGCTAAAAGAAGGCATACGAAGATTAGGGCGCATCTTTGCATCAGGTGCTGCGAATGCAGCACAGCCGTCAGACATAGCTGGGCGGCCAATCATTTAAAACATCTTTCTACCGTGCAATATCATCTACGTCCAGAGATTCATTTGACACTAAGTGAATCACAATGCGATAGGGCAAATTAACGACTTGTTGAGGCGGTTTGCTAATCCATCCCGTTTGTACACCAATCTGACGAGGAGAATCATCTTGCCGAATGCGAATCTTACCATCTTGGACTTCTATAATGGCATATTCCGTCTCGCCGCCAATGCGAATTTCCTCATAGTAGCCTTGCCTTAAGGTAATGGATTTAAACAGCTTATTGTCTACCCGAATTTCAGCAACTGTATTGGCTTGAGCGGGAAAGAGAATCACACTAAGAATAATTCCTGTCAACGATACTACGCAAAGTATCCCTATCAGCCATTTATCACCTAATGTAAGTCCTATCTTTTTCATCATATATCCTCCAAATGACAATTGCTATATATAGATTGTATCTAATTATTACAAAGCGCGCAAATTTGTACCCTCATTCAGGCAGCAACAATTCAATCAGCCGCTTTAGAACAGGGGATAGATACTTATTTCGATGATAAATAATGCTAAATTGTCTTTTAAAAGACACCCCTTCTATTTTTATGATAGTAAGCTCTTTTCGTTCTAATTCCTTTTGCACTGCCATCCATGATATAACGGAAACTCCCAGACCAATTGCTACAGCATTCTTTATGCTTTCAGCATTATTATAAACACCAATGACATTCCAGTTTATTCCTCTTTCTGTCATCACGGATTCAAATAAATTTCGAGTACCGCTTCCTGCTTCACGTACAATTACGTCAGCTTCTTCAAGCTCCCCTAACGTTATCTTTCCTCTTCTGCCAAAGGGATGAGCAGGAGCGCTTACTAATACTAACTTGTCTTCCATAAAAGGCACATGTAATATGCCAGAGGATTGAACTTTACCTTCAACCAAGCCGATATCTAACTGATCGGCCAGCAGCATTTCTTCAATTACTGTCGTATTATTCACAGTAGATACAACTTTTACCTTGGGATTGCTTTGCATAAATTCTCTTATCACACTGGGTAAAATATACGTTCCGACAGTAACACTGGCACCGATCCGTACGATACCATTATCATGAATCTCTCGCATAGACTCCTCTACTTCTTGGTTTAAATTGACGATATGCCGGGCATATGTTAACAACTTTTGACCTGCAGGGGTAATAAATAACTTACGTCCCAGCCGCTCAAACAATTTTACATTATAATGTTTTTCTAATTCAAAGATTGCCTGGCTGATAGAAGGCTGTGCTATAAAAAGTTTTTTCGCTGCGGCAGTCATATTGCCTGCATCGCATACACATAAAAAAACGTACAAATGTCGTAATGTCATCATATTTCCTCTTGTCATAGGTATTTACCTATCATTTTTATTATATTATAGTATTTTACATATTATTCTTCAACTGATAGTATCATGTTTATCAAGCAATCTGGTAATATGTCAAGCCCATAAAAAATAAGTTTTGTAAGTAATCCGCAAAAAATGGGTGCACTAAACAAGCCTCTTCTTCAAGCCGAAGAAAAAGTAAATAAATGGGATCTATTAACTTTGGCTTACTCTACTTGGAGAGTAAAGCTGATGGTTGGCCAGCAATCCAAAAATCAGCCGGATGAATTTACGAGCAGTAAGTGCGAGTGCGCGTTTGTGCTGATGAGTTTTAACTTCATCATACTTCTTCTGGTAAAAAGCTGCATATTCAGATAAATGATTCTTTACATGGCTAGTAGCTTCAATTAAATAGTATCTGAGATAAGTATTGCCAGCTTTTGAAAG
>NZ_FOTS01000020.1 GCF_900114615.1 Pelosinus propionicus DSM 13327
CACCCGCGGCTCGAACGCGGGACACCCTGATTAAAAGTCAGGTGCTCTACCAACTGAGCTAGTGGATCATCTCGCTCTCACAAGATATGATTATATAGGAATATTGGATTACTGTCAACTTCTTTTTATTGTTAAATTCATCTATTACGTCAAATAGACTATATTTTCGACAAATCATATCATACTATTACGTCATCTGAAGTGTCTCCTAAACAAAACTTTCTCTGTTTTTCAATAAAATCTTCCACAGCATTATATCCAGATCGATTGAGTCGGTAATTCATTGCTGCTACTTCAATAATATTGGATAAATTCCGCCCAGGACGTACAGGAATAGTTTTACAAGGTAATCCTACGCCTAGAATATTATAATGTTCCTCATCAAGACCTAGACGATCATAGGCTTTAGTTTGATCCCATTCTTCTAACTGAATGACAAGATGAATTTTTTGATTCGGTCTAACAGCGCCAATACCAAACAGCGCCTTAACATTTAAAATTCCAAGTCCCCTAACTTCCATAACATGACGCAATACTTCTGGCGCGGTCCCCGTCAATACATTCTCTTCTGTACATGTAACTTCTACAGCATCATCTGCTACCAGACGGTGCCCTCTTTTAATCAGATCAAGGGCCGTTTCGCTTTTTCCAATTCCACTTTCTCCAATAATCAGCGTTCCTACACCGTGCACATCTACTAGAACTGCATGAAGAGTCGTACTTGGCGCGAGTTTATGCTCTAGATAATTAGTAAGCTGAGCAATAAAACGAGTCGTAGCTAAACGGGTGCGAAAAACTGGCAATTGACGGCTCGCCGCCAATTGCAGCCATCGTTCGGGCAGAACAATATTGCGTGTGATCACTAGACAGGGAAAATGCAAGGAGATAAATGACAGCCACCGCTCAGTTGCCAAATCTTCACTTAGAGTATTTAGAAATGCTGATTCTGCTGTTCCAATTACCTGAATGCGCTGTTCATCAAAATGCTGTAAATAACCAGCTAAAGCTAGTCCCGGACGATTAATATCAGATACTTCTACTGGAACGTCTAGATTACAATTTTCATCAACGACAGTAAGACAAAAAGAATCAACAATTTCTTTCAACAACAAGGCTGCCATTTATATATCACCTACACGTAAATTATTCTCTTGTCATATTATCCAAAAATCTCATGCATTACAATCGTCTGATCTCGACCAGGACCAACTGATACAATACCAAGCTTAATATCAGCGACCTCACTTAAGCGCTCTAAATAACGACGTGCATTCAAAGGCAGATCAGCATAATTACGGACACCAGTCGTATCACTTTGCCAGCCTGGCAGTTCCTCATAGATAGGTTCTACCTCAGCCAACACCTTTAAACTGGCAGGAAACTCTTCTAATAACTGACCTTTATATTTATAGCCAACACATAACTTCACTGCTTCTAGTTCATCTAGAATATCCAAACGAGTGATCGCCATATAATCAATTCCACTTAATCGACCAGCATATCCTACTACGCTAGCATCCAGCCAACCACAACGGCGAGGGCGACCAGTAACCGTCCCATACTCATGACCTCTGTCTCTAATATGATTGCCAACTTCATCAAATAATTCTGTAGGAAATGGCCCTTCCCCTACACGAGTCGTATAAGCTTTTACTACACCAATTACTTTATCAATTTTAGTAGGTCCAATACCTGCACCTACGCATACTCCACCAGCAATTGGATTGGATGAGGTAACATATGGATAGGTTCCATGATCCAAATCCAATAAAGTTGCCTGAGCACCTTCAAACAATACCTTTTGACCATTTTTTAATGCTTTATTTATAGCTGTCGATGTATCGCAGACATAAGCACGTAATTCATCTGCATAACCTAAATACTCTTTTTTCACGGTTTCATAGTCAAAGCCATCTAGACCATATACATCTTTTAACAAATGATTTTTAGCTTCTATGTTGCGTTTTAATTTATCTGAGAACTCTTCCTCATCCATTAAGTCTACAATACGAATTCCACATCTAGAGTTTTTATCCATATAGCATGGACCAATCCCTCTTTTTGTTGTTCCTATCTTATGATCACCACGATAAGTTTCTTCTGCTTCGTCTAATAAACGATGATATGGCATAATAACATGAGCTCTATTAGAAATCTTTAGGCCCGAAGTATCAATGCCCTGCTCCTGCATTCCTTTTATTTCCTTAAGTATGACGCCTGGATCAACCACTACACCATTACCAACCACACAAGTTTTGCCTTTATATAAAATTCCTGATGGCAATAGCTGCAACTTAAATTGTTTTCCCTCTACTACCACTGTATGACCTGCGTTATTGCCACCTTGATAACGAGCAACAACATCTGCTTTTTCTGCTAAATAATCTACAATCTTTCCTTTTCCTTCATCGCCCCACTGAGTTCCCATTACTACTACTGCTGGCATAACATTCACCCTTCCCATCTTTTTAGAATACTTTTCCCAAAGACTTTTATCTCTTCTTTAAACCTTTGGTACTATTTTACTTCAAAAATCTATTTCTATTTATAAACAAGCCAATGTAATTAACCAGTTATCAACAAACTGTGGATAACTTTGTTAATAAGTTGTTTATAATTAGGTATGCTTATTTTATCCCCAGACTGCAATATTCACTCGTACTTCGATACTTAGATATTTTCTTTATTTAAAGTCTAGATTTTTTCCCTCGTATAGCATAGCACTAAGTGCTAAAAGTGTCAATCCTTTTTCGAATGTTTTTTATTTTTATCCTTTCATTGTTCGGGTTTTGTTCAAAAAATACTCTTACTTCTTAGCAAAATGATACTTTTTCTATAAAATCTCATAAAAATAGAGGAGATAACATCTACCTCCTCTATCCTGGCAATTTTGATAAATCGCTAAACTTCGTAAATTGTTTGTGAAAAAATAATTGAACGGTATCTACCGGACCATTACGATGTTTGGCAATAATAACTTCCGTAATATTTTTCTGCTCACTATCAGGATTATAATAGTCATCCCGATAAAGAAAAGCAACAATATCGGCATCCTGCTCTAGGGAACCAGATTCCCTAAGATCGCTCAGCATCGGTTTTTTTACCTGTCTGGACTCTACGCTGCGACTTAACTGCGATAAAGCAATAACAGGTACATTAATCTCCCTGGCTAACGCCTTTAGAGAACGGGATATTTCAGAGATCTCCTGCTGGCGATTCTCACTCCCTTTGCCCTTGCCGCTGCCTTGCATAAGCTGTAGATAATCAATAATAATCAAACTCAAGTTATGTTCGATCTTTAGCCGTCTTGCCTTGGAGCGCATTTCCATTACGGTAATCCCTGCTGTATCATCGATAAAAATAGGGGCTGCAGACAATCGATCTGCACCACTGACAAGTTTCGTCCAATCTTTCGCTTCTAGCTCGCCAATTCGCAAACGCTGAGAATCAATGGCAGATTCTGCACATAGCATACGTTGAACTAATTGCTCTTTAGACATTTCAAGACTGAAAAAAGCCACTGCCTTTTTCTCAGCTATTCCGATATGCTGGGCAATATTTAGCACAAACGCTGTTTTCCCCATACTAGGACGAGCTGCAATTAAAATTAGATCAGAAGGCTGCAAACCTGAAGTCAGCTTATCTAAGTCTTTAAATCCAGTAGATAGACCGGTGATACTTCCTTTTGAAGCATATAACTGTTCGATCTTATTAAATGCATCAAAAATGATACTCTTAATGGGAGTAAACTCTCCTCCCATTTTTCGACTGGATACAGATAATATCGCTTTTTCAGCGCTATCTAAAATAGTGGATACTTCTTCGCTGCCTTCATACCCCATGCCGGCAATATTGGTAGCAGCATTAATCAATTGGCGCAGCAGCGCTTTTTCTTCTACAATCCTTGCATGATACAAAACATTAGCGGCAGTGGGCACGCTATTAGCCAGGGAGGTTACATAAGCAATCCCGCCCGCAGCTTCCAATTTATCTTCCTTACGCAGAAACTCGATCACAGTAACCATATCCACTGCATCATTTTTATTGAAAAGTTCCAGCATAGCATTATAGATCAGGCGATGAGCCTCGCGATAGCAATCTTCCGGCCGCAACAATTCAGCAACTTTGGAAATTGCCTCACGCTCGATCAGCATGGCCCCAAGTACTGCCTGCTCAGCTTCCATACTCTGTGGTGGTATTCTATCTAACAATCAACTTGCCTCCTCCCCATTTAGCTATGCACTTTTTTGCTCTGTATCACATAGTAGGATAGCTAACGCTTCTTCTACACTATCTACAGGACAAATTTCTAAGCCTAAATGCCCTTGGGGAATATCCTTTTCATTTTCTTTTGGAATAATCATAGTCGTAATACCTGCTTGTTTGGCACCATAGGCTTTCTCAAAGACACCACCAACAGCTTTTACTTTACCTTGAATGGAAATTTCACCTGTCACTGCAACATCCTGGCGAATGGCCCGCTGGGTAATAGCGGAAATTATAGCAGCTAAAATGCCTGTGCCAGCGGAAGGACCATCGATACGCCCTCCGCCAATAATATTAATGTGAATGTCATAGTTATTTAAATCTTCACCTGTTATCTTTCTAACTACAGCCGCAGCATTAAAAACCGAATCTTTAGCCATACTGCCCGCTGTATCGTTGAAACGTATACGCCCTTTACCTTTTTCTCCTGCTGCAAAGGATACAGCTTCAATCTCTAATACAGAACCAAGATAACCAGCAACACCTAGACCAAATACTTTTCCGACTTCACCAATGTTTGCTGCTTTAAGATTTACAAAAGGAGTGAGACGGCTAACCTGTACTACTTTATATACATCCTCATGAGTAATGACTACCTTTTCCTGATCATTGGAGCGATATAAAGCAATGCCAAAGGCATCAGATAAAATATTAACGGCCTTACGACCTTCAATAGTATATTCACTAATCAAAGCAGCTACATCTGATTCTAAAGCCACACCTAATTTCACTGCTGCATTATAAACAATTTCTTCTATATGTTTTGGGGTCAAAGGTTCAAAGTAAATTTCGGCACAACGTGACCGTATCGCAGGATTAATTTCAGAGGCCTCTCTTGTTGTCGCACCAATCAAAATAAAATCAGCAGGTGCACCATCTTCAAAAAGCTTTTTAATATACTTGGGAACATTCGGATCAGAAGGATCATAATAGGCAGATTCAAAAGATACCCGTTTGTCTTCTAGTACCTTTAGAAGCTTATTCTGCAGCATTGCATCCATTTCACCAATCTCATCAATAAATAAAATACCACCATGGGCATCTGTTGCTAAACCCGGTTTTGGCTCTGGTACACCTGTCTCAGCTAAATCTCGCCGCGCTCCTTGGTAAATCGGATCATGCACAGAACCCAACAAAGGATTCGTCATTCCTCGGGAATCCCACCGCAATGTGGTTCCATCCACTTCTATAAATGGAGCCTCTTGGGCAAAGGGGGTAAATTTAAGCGCCTTCGCCGCTTCTAGCACCAAACGAGCAGCAGTTGTTTTACCAACCCCTGGCGGACCATAGAGAATCAGATGCTGCGGATAAGGTGATGCCAATTTAGAACGAAGAGCTTCTACGGCCCTTTCTTGTCCTACAATTTCACTTAAGTTTCCTGGACGCGTAATCTCCATAGCTGACTTGGTCAGTTTTTTCTGCTCTAACACTTCCAGCATAGCATATTTCTTTAAAGTTTGAGGATTCTCAACATTATTTTCTTCTTCTTTAAGAACCTGCATCTTTATTTCTCTTACATATTCTTGATGGCGTTCTTCCATCTTTTCATTAATCTTCTTTTCTAACCGATCTTCCAGCGACCGACGAGCCATTAAACTAGCTATCTCTTCTTCAATCGTAACCAAGATATCCGGTACCTCTTCCAATGCAGGTACTTTTTCCATTGTTGGATCTTCAAATACCAGTTTTTGCAAAGCTAATACTCGTTCCCCTGCGTTTTCAGAATTCATTAAAGATAAGGCATCCAGTTTGACTGCTTTTAGCACCACTTTATCCGGGCCGAAAATACCTGCGTACATATCATATAAGGCAGTTATTTGATGCTTAAGCTGCTCATTAGCCCTTACACCTCTCGGCAACGGCCGTCTAGGAATAAATTTGTTAAAAAAGTTTTTCATATCATAGTCCTTTCTATATCCCAGCTAGGGGACGGCAAAAGCATACATCACCAATGCTTTTGCTATTTAGCAATAATGTGTACCTGTATCTTTGCACTAATTTCAGGGTGCAACTTTATGGATACAGGGTATGTACCTAATACTTTAATTGCATCTTTTAAATCAATCTTACGTTTATCCATTTCGATTTTATGTTGGGCTAGCAATGCATCAGCAATATCTTTACTAGCAACAGAACCGAACAATTTACCGCCTTCGCCCATCTTCACACCAATGGTGACTTCGACTTTTGACATTTGGGCCGCTAACAAATTTGCTTCATCCAGTGCTCTTTGCTGCTTACGTTCTTCTGATGCCTTTTGCTGGCTTGCTTGATTGACATTAGAAGCGGTTGCAGGAATCGCTAACTTCTGAGCCAATAAGTAATTGCGCGCGTATCCTTCTGAAACCTCTATAATATCGCCTTTTTTGCCTAATTTTTTAACCTCTTGCTGTAGAATTACCTTCATTTTCCGCACTCTCCTCTATGTATTTTGCGCTCAGTTCTATCACTTGGCGCTTTACTTCTTCCATTGTTCCTTTTTTAACCTGCGCACCAGCTACTGTCTGATGTCCGCCACCGCCCAATTCTTCCATAATGACTTGTACATTGAAAGCTCCATTGGAACGTGCGCTGACACCAATTCCGCCATCTTCTAGAAAAAATAAGACAAAGCTGATTTGTACTCCTTCAACTCCTAAAAGCATGTCAGCAACTTGCGCTGCTACAATTTGTGCATTTTTTATATTATCGGGACATCCTGCCACGACTACTCCACCTGGCAACATAATTGCCTGATTTAAGATTTCAGCCCGTGACTTCACCGTCTCAAAATCTAAGCGGAACATTTGACGAACCAAGGCCGGATCAGCTCCCGACCGCCTTAAATAAGCTGCAGCGTCAAAAGTACGCACTCCACTTTGTACCGAAAACTGTTTTGTATCCACAACGATACCAGCATACAAAGCCGTCGCATCCATTTTATTAAACTCTAAGTAATCGTCAAAGTACATTAAAAGCTCCGTAACTAATTCACAAGTAGAAGATGCCGATGGCTCAAGATATACTAACAGCGGATTTGCAATAAATTTCTCTGAGCGTCGATGATGATCAATAACAACCACTCGATCAACTCGATTTAATAATTCTGGCGCTGCGGATAATTCAGGATGGTGAACATCTACCACAAACAATAACGTTTGTGGAGTGATCAAAGGCACCGCCTGAGCTGACGTGATAAATAAATCCTGATATTCTTCATAGTCAACTAATAGCTCTTGCAATTTGCTTAATGAAACCCCTGGCTGGCTAACAACAATGTGCAATTTTTTCCCTAAATGGCGAGCCATAATTCCTACACCAATAGCAGCACCTAAGCTGTCAAAATCTTCATTGGTATGACCCATCACCAGAACCACATCGGCATCGTCGATAATTTCCCGTAATGCCTGGGCTACAATTCGCGCCTTTACTCTTGTATTTTTTTCTACAGCCTTGGCTTTACCTCCGTAAAACTGAAGTTTGCCCCCTACGTGAACTGCGACCTGATCACCGCCTCGACCTAATGCTAAGTCCAATCCGGCTTGAGCTCGTTCTCCTAATATAGCTACAGAATCTTCATCAGCTGCAACTCCCATACTGAGTGTTACAGGAATTTTATTGCCAATATGAATGGCACGTACGCGATCTAGTATGTCAAATTTTTCTTGTAGACATTTATTTAAGTTCTGACGATTAAATACCGCAAGATACATATCATCTGCATATTTCTTTAATACAGCCTCGTTCTCTGCCACCCACTCTGCTAGAAGCTTATTGACTTCTGCGACAACAGACGTTCGCTGTCCTTCACTTAGTCCTTGCAGCACATCATCATAATTATCAATCTGGATGTAAACCATAACTGGTACAGAGTTTACGCATTCAGCTCTTACTTTTTCACTGGCAGTAATGTCATTAAGATAAGCAATTGTTAATTCTTCATGTTCCATTGCATGGGTTACAGGTTCATGAATCACATCATAATATTTTTCCTCAGTAGAGAATACTTCCCGACCAGATTTCCCCCATACCTTATCCAAAGGAAATTCAGGACAAATATCCATAATCGACTGCCCAATCTCAACTTCATCACCAAACCAGTCAATAAGAACATCATTATGCCAATACAACTTCCCCTCTTTATCAATAATCATCATTACCAAAGGTAAGCTCTTTAACGCATAAGATGCTCCTTCTTCAATACAATTACTCATGGTATATAAATAGCTATCTAATGCTTTTTGCCGTTCTTTATGGCGTTCACGGCCATATAAATACAAAGAACACAGCAAAATTGCCCCTAATACGGCTACATAAGGATTATAAAAAACAATTACCACTAATAAAGCTGTGGCAACAGCAAGATAAATTCTGGTATCAAACCAAAAAGACGGACCTTGCGGCATAAACAACTCCTCCTTGAAGGCTAGTCTCAATCCTATTTTAATCTTTGAATTGAGCCCCTCGCAAACGTCGGTAATCCATAACCATATCAATTGCACCCGCAACTATCAAGATTTGCGCAAAGAAACCATTTGTCAATATCAAGAACAGTATAAGTCCTTTAACCATTTTTGACAAATTGTATTTATCGGCAAAGTAGTTAAATAACGCCAACCCTTGCACTAAAATAAGAGTACTCGTGATCACTTGCAGATTCATTCCAACCTGAGTCAACAACGTAATCTCCCTGCTATTGCCCCAGTAGATCATTACTAAAGATAATGCAAAAAGATATACGATATGGTACGGCAGGGACCATTCTTTAAATGCTGGGAAATTAGGAACCGTATGACCAAGCTTTCGCAATACTGTTTTAGCGATTAAAAAATTGATCCACGTATCAAGCACCGATGCCATTATAAAACCTGCTGGTAAAATAATCTTCATTAATTGAAGCATGGACTGCATAGATTCTGACATTTTCGCCAACTCTTGTTCTGCCATACCGAAATCCCTGTATACTTCAATCGCCTGGGCTATCGCATTACTCATTACATCAGTTTGCATAGCAAGAGGATTCACGCCAAGCACCACAGCACTAATTGCTAGTAACGCAGCTTTAGAAATCAAGGAAGCTGCCGTTCCCCACAACATCGTTTTACCAGCACTAAAATTCATACGAAAGGCATAACCTAATACAATGCCAATCAGGCCAAATCCAACAACTACACTAAGAGATTGCAGTGGATGCATGAGCATCGCGATTACGGCACCAGATACTACTGTTGCCATAATACTCCATTTATAACCATGACGAACACCTAACAAAATAATGGGCACTGGCCACATTAAATTTACAAAAGGTCCAATTAGAGGCAGATAAGCACTAATCAAGGCAAATAGTATGGCTATTCCCGACAATACTCCACCCTCTACCATAGGTCTGAGCCGATTCTGTCTCATTTATTCACCCCTTTTGGCGGAGATGACGCTGGAACTCACTAGAGTCACCAAACCATTTCTCCACTTCTCGCTCTTTTTTTATATCTTGTTCTACTTGCATTAAAACTGACTTATCTAATGATTCAAAACTAATACCTAGACGTCTTCCTAGCATGTAGCAAGAAACAACTACAGATGCTAGTCCTTCGCCGATGGCCTGTTCACTATTCTTTGCCATGGCCTGGTACAGTTGCCCAATATGGGTAATCAACTCCGCCTTTAGCCACTCTATCAAACGCATTTTGCGTAAAATATCCGATTCATTCGAAAACAAAACAGCCACTCCCCCCCTTTTTACTATATCTAATATAGTATTCGCAAATCAATAGTCTGTTTCCTGCTTTATCATAAAGTATATCCCAGATAAGAAGATACGATCATCCATTCTTAGCAGAATAAAACAAAAGAGAGGTACGTAACCTCTCTTTTGTTTTATTCTGCTGTGAATGGCAACAATGCAACAATACGTGCACGTTTAATCGCCAAAGTAACACTACGTTGATGTTTTGCGCAGTTACCAGAAATACGGCGAGGCAATATTTTGCCGCGTTCCGTAGTGTAACGACGGATTTTACCAACTTCTTTATAATCGATCGTTTCTACTTTATCCACGCAGAAACTACAAATCTTTTTCTTAGGTTTTCTTCCTCTTTCACGTTTCACCGATAATACCTCCCTTTAAAATGGAATCTCTTCTTCAGGGAAGACCTCTGTACCAAAGGAGCTGACATCATATCCGGATGATTTTGCAGGACTAGCAGCAGTGCTGCTACCGCTAACAGCTTGTTTTGTATCCAAAAACTCAATATTTTGGGCTACTACATCAGCCGCACGCCGTTTTTGTCCATCTTTCTCATAATCACGAATTTGCAAACGTCCTTCAACTAGTACACGACGACCCTTGGTAAGATTGTTGCCACAAACTTCGGCCAGCTTATCCCATACTACTACAGGAATAAAATCAGCTCGCTTATTCTCACCATAACCGGTATCAACTGCTACACTGAAAGATGCTACTGCCTTACCAGTCTGTGTATATCGAACTTCCGGATCACGAGTTAAACGACCGACTATTATAACCTTATTCATGGTATTAATTCCCCCTGGTCTATTCGTCTACTTTAATAATCATAAATTTCAAGATATCTTCAGTAATCTTCATTATACGATCAAGCTCAAGAATGGTCGCTGGTACAGCTGTAAAGCTAGTCAAGCAGTAAAAACCCTCAGTAAAGTCTTTTACTACATAAGCCAAACGCTTTTTGCCCCAACGGTCAATTTTTTCTACTTGACCACCGTTGTTATTAATCAGGTTTTCAAATTTGGTAATTACCGCATTTGTCGCTTCTTCATCCAACGGTTTAACAATAAACATGACTTCGTACTTTCTCACGAAATCACCTCCTCCTGTGGACTAATGGCTCCCTTAAGGGAGCAGGGAAGGTTTGTAAACATTTATAAACATTTTCTCAAACCTCTCTAGGCTACCCTAGACTGACATATTATATCACTAATAGTAATACAAATGCAACTTATATGTTGAAAGAAATATTATACATTAAACCTAAAGTACGTAACATCCCCATCTTGCATAATATATTCTTTTCCTTCCAATCGAACTAATCCTTTTTCGCGAGCTGCATTAGAGCTGCCTGTCAGCACAAGGTCATTGTAGGAAACAATTTCTGCACGTATAAAGCCACGCTCAATATCAGAATGGATTTTTCCTCCAGCCTGAGGTGCTTTGGTACCTTTCTTTATTGTCCAAGCACGTACTTCTTGCTCACCAGCCGTTAAGAACGTCACTAAACCTAAAAGTTTATAAGAGGCTTTAATAAGCTTATCCAATCCCGACTCTTTTAGGCCAAGCTCTGCTAAAAACTCCTTAGCATCCTCCGCTGGAAGTTCAGCAATCTCTGACTCAACCTTCGCCGACACTGCAATGACTTCTGCGCCTTCTTCTACTGCATATTTTTTCACAATTTTAACATACTCATTATCTTCTGCATTCGCTACTTCGTCTTCGCTAACATTGGCAATGAACAATACTGGTTTTAACGTCATCAAGTTTAGATCGCCAATGAGTCCAGCCTCATCCTCTGTCATATCAACGCGCCGCGCAGGCAACGCTTGCTCTAAAAGTTCTTTAATTTTTACCAGTACAGCCATTTCGTTTGGTGCTTTCTTATCACCAGTTTTGATTAGTTTCTGTACACGCTCCATACGCTTTTCCAATGTATCTAAATCAGCTAAGCATAGTTCTGTATTAATGATCTCAATATCACGCAAAGGATTTAATGCCCCCTCAACGTGAGTAATATTTTCATCTTCAAAACAGCGTACAACTTGAGCCACAGCATCTACTTGGCGAATGTGAGCTAAAAATTTATTGCCTAAGCCTTCTCCTTTAGATGCTCCTTTAACCAATCCAGCAATATCTACAAAACGCATAGCCGTCGGGATACAGCGTTTTGTTTTATACATTTCCACCAAATGAGGCAAACGCTCATCAGGAACATCCACTACACCCACATTTGGCTCTATGGTGCAAAAAGGATAATTAGCAGCCTCTGCGCCTGCTTTTGTAATTGCATTAAATAATGTACTTTTCCCTACATTAGGTAAACCAACAATACCCACTTCTAAATTTGTGCTCATTCATCTATTCCACCTTACTTACAATTTCTTTTTAGTATGTCTTATTGTAGATGATTCTTCCCTTATTTTCAAGCGTACACTTCACTCATCTCCGTGTTCACGACGATAAGCAATGGCATTTTTCAATCTGGCTGTACCTAATAACAACATGATAGAGCCCATGATAACACCAACTGTTAGATTAATATGATTACCGAAATCGGTTCCCATTGCAATGAGTACAATCCCCGTCACCAAGGTCATGCCTCCTACAATAAATTGGTATTTCACATTTCTCCCTCCTCTTGTGTACCTTTGCGTGTTACGATTTCTTTTACACCTTTTTCAAACTTTACGCGTGGCACTAGGACAAAACGCCCACATCCCTGGCATTTTAAACCAAAATCAATTCCAGTACGCGTAATTTCCCACAAAGCAACTCCACAAGGATGGTTCTTTTTCATTCTCACAATATCGCCAATCTGATAACGTACCATCATCTAACCACCTTCTTACCTTCTAAAGTTATCGACTACTGGATGAGGAATCTTTGCTTCATTAAATAAACGCTTTATTTCATAGCGAAGAGCATTCTCCACTTTTCCCTGCTGCAGGGGCACTGTCTTGGCCACAATACGTACCATTAGCATCTGAGCACCAAGATCTACTATACCTAACACCTTTGGTCCCTCTAAGACTTCTTCCAGCTCTTTTCCTATGGAAATGCAGGCCTGTTCCAACAATAGAAGTACCTCATCCAAATTAGCCTCATAAGCAACTGGTACATTGACAACAGCCTGCATATGCCCTCTGGTATGATTACTAATTCTAGATATTGCACCATGAGGAATAATGTGCAGCACACCATTGCCATCTCGTAACTTAGTCACCCGTAAACCAATATCCTCCACAGTGCCTGCCATATCACCACTAACAATATAATCCCCTACGGCAAACTGATTTTCCAATACAATAAAAAATCCAGTTACAAAATCACGAATTAAACTCTGAGAACCAACGCCAAGAGCCAGTCCTATAATGCCAGCTCCAGCTACAAGCGAGGTGGTGTCAATTTGAAACTCCTGCAATATCATAATAATCGTAATAAAATAAATAATGTATCGAATTATGCTTTGCAGTAGTCCTCCCAATGTCCTGGCACGCCCTTCATCAAAATGAAAGGCACTAATACCGACTTTAGGAATAAACATCTTGTTCACCATAATTGAAAATAATCGCAATATGAAGATCGATCCTAGCAAAATAGCTACAAGACGTACGATTTTATTACCCGCTAGCAATAAGAATTCCGGTGTAAGCAACATGGGCATCGTTCAGTTCCTTTCACAATCATACATTTTACTTTTTATGATCCTACTGTCTCCAGCTTTCTATAATTGCATATATATTATACGCTATTCTAAAAAAATCCTCCTAATTAAGTCTTTCTTGCTAAAGAATAGCAAATGCACAGCCTCCAGCATATGATGTTGCACCAATGCTAAAGTGAGGCGATTATCATGTCAGATACCACTCAAAATCCGCAGCCTATTATTGACCTGATATTGGCTGATATAAATGCCGTCATTCCTAATCTTTCTTCTTTAGTAGCCTCTTATCGCCTGCTAGTAGGTGCGTCTGAAGAAATTCACCGTACACCGGAAATTTGCCCTGAAGTTTTTGAGAGAGCCGTAAGACGTGCCGATAATGCCGGAATATTAATTGACATTTTTTTAGAATTACTTTGCTGCAAAGTAGCTTTTAGCAGTGATTTCCTAAAGATTTCTTGCGCTCCAGTTGACTTATTTCGATTATTAGCCAATAAGTCACCTACTACAGATATTCCTCTTAAGACAGCAGAGCAAGTCGTTGAAATGGAGGCCTTGAGGCGCCTCCTGGAATGCTGCCAGCACAAGGGTTCTTGCCTTCCAGACCAAAAGGTAGTCTGCCCTAAACCCCCAGCACCTCCTGGTTCACCACCCGCACCAAAGCCCCCAGTACAAAATTCTGATATACAAGAAGTAGAAGCCGTTGCTCTGCAGCAATTAATCAATACATTTAGTGCAAGAACTGACGAGGAAGTATTTCCAGAAACAACATCCTCTCCGGAAAATACCGATTCTTTAGAAATCCAAAATACTCCTAACAGCAATAATAATTCGGAGAATCTTGACAATGAAAGCCAAAGTCGTGTCCGATGTAAACACTTATATACATTTCATAATAAAAAAGGTAATTCTAAAGAAAAAGACAAAAAAAAATAGGCAAGAACCCCAAATGGCTCTTGCTTCTTTTTTCTATTCATCAAGAGGACATGACTCCAGTCCTTCAAGGTGATCACATGGTTCTAAATGAATGACAACATCACATGAACCTAGCATTTGTTTAATTTCAGCTTCAATTTGATCACAGATATCATGAGCCTTATTTAAATGCATATCTTTATATAAAATAAGATGCATGTCAATTAGTCGCCAGCTGCCGGAACGCCGAGTACGGAGTTGATGAAAAGAAATGACCTCTTTGTGACTCTTAATAATGTCAACAATCAGCTGCTCTTCATGCGCCGGTAAACTAATATCGGTTAGCTCATATAGACTCTTTTTGGTCATGCCATAACCAGCTTTAAACACAATACCAGCTACAATGATTGCAATCACAGGATCAAGCCATGCAAGACCAGTTACATGAATAACCACCAATCCAACCAACACACCAACAGAAGTCCAAATATCGGCCCTAAGATGTAAGCCGTCTGCTTCTAAGGCATGGGAACCAGTCTGTTTAGCTACCGTGAACAATCTTTCGGATACCCAGTAATTAATTGCAATCGAAATGATCATAAGAGCAATACCGTACTCCAAAAAACCTGGGACCGCAGCTGAATTCATTTTACTTCCAGCTTCATATACAATCCATATTGCTGCTCCGATAATCAATATCGCTTCAATCGCACCTGATAAATTTTCAAATTTACCATGCCCATAGGCATGATTTTCATCTGGAGGGGTATCTGCTTTACGTACCGCATAAAAAGCAATCACAGATGCAAGTAGATCAAAGCCAGAATGAGCAGCTTCCGAAATAATACTTACGGCCCCAGTATAAAATCCCACGATCAATTTCAATACAACCAAAACCGTATTAGAAATAACGGACAGCCTAGCAGTACGCTCTTTTACATTACTATCCACATATCCCAATCATACTACCTCCTACCTTTTGCTCAGCAGCTCTATTCTTTGTTATAACCTTCAATAGCCTACACTATTCACGTTCCTTGTAAAAGGTACCAAATTCTATCTTATTTAGAAATGAATCAGTCCATGTATTCATATAAAACTATGATGGCATAACAAAAAAGCCTGCAGTCCCTCTAAGGTCCCGCAGGCACATACATTCCTGCTGCTTTACGCCCGGCTGCGCCATACTGTGACCGCCTGTTCCTAGCTATTCTATAGTATCACACCCAGAATTTGCTTGTAAATATCCTTTAAATTTGATTTCTAAGAACAACATCACAATTACAGCATAAGTCATGATTTAATATGTACTACGTGACTAATAGGATACCCTTTGGCTGCAAGAGCTCTTTCTAATTCTTCCGTATCAATAATATCGGCTCGAATAATCATCTCAATCTTTCCATCAGGTAAAGCATAGCTAACCATACTAGTTATATTGATATTCATAGCCAAAAACACTTCCGAAATTTCATGAAGCAATCCAATTTTGTCTGTTACATCAAGGGTGATACGAGTTTTACCATCCACCAGCCCCATAATATCAACGAAACTTTTAAAAATATCCGTTTCTGTAATGATACCGACAACTGCCTCTTGTTCATCTACTACTACCAATCCGCCAATACGGTGGTTGTACATTAAAATGGCAGCTTCTTCAACTGTAGCTCCTGTAGTAATGCTAACCACTTCTTTTTGCATAATATCTTTAATTTTCATCTTCGCTAATAAGTAATTAAGTTCAAAAATAGAAAGAGCAGTTGCTGGCGATGCCGATACCGCTCGAAGATCTCTATCAGTTACAATGCCAACTAGCTTTCCACTTTCAACCACTGGCAGGCGGCGGAATTTATTATTGCGCATAATCTCCGATGCATCAGCAATTGTTGTAGTTGAACTGATAGTGATTGGATTTGCTGTCATCCTGCTTTCTACAAACATATTATCATCTCCATTGATTTTTTTATTAAAGAAAACACACTAAAGATTTTCCCATGTCAGAAATTATGAATAATACAATCCAGGAATTCACCTTTTGCTTTTCATAACAATCTGTCACTATCTTTAGTGCGTCTCATCGATTAACCGCCCAAATAGGCTTTTCGTATTTCTTCACTCGCGGCCAACTCTTTCGCATCGCCTGAAAGAGTGATGCGACCTGTTTCCAGTACATAGGCTCTATGAGCAATGGATAATGCCATATGAGCGTTTTGCTCTACAAGCAAAACAGTAGTGCCGCTAGCATTAATTTCTTTTATAATAGAAAAAATCTCTTTTACCAGCAATGGCGCAAGCCCCATCGAAGGCTCATCTAAGAGCAATAATCTTGGACGACTCATTAAGGCACGCCCCATAGCCAGCATCTGCTGCTCACCACCTGACAAGGTACCAGCTAATTGGCTGCGACGTTCTGACAAGCGAGGGAACTTTACAAAGACATTCTCCATATCTTCCTGAATCCCTTTTTTGTCATTACGGATATAAGCACCTAATTCTAGGTTTTCTAGAACAGACATATTCGCAAAAACCCTACGTCCTTCTGGTACTTGAGAAATCCCAAGCTTTACAATATCTTGAGCAACAACGCCAGCAATACTTTTTCCTTCAAAATTGATTTGACCTGCTTTTGGTTTTAACAGTCCCGAAATGGTACGTAAAATAGTACTTTTACCAGCACCATTTGCACCAATCAAGGTAACAATTTCTCCTTCATTGACCTCAGCGCTAATACCTTTTAAGGCATGTATCGCACCATAGTAAACATCAATATTTTCAATTTTTAACATCATTCAACCTCCTCTCCGAGGTAGGCCTCAATAACCCGTGGGTTATTCTTGATTTCCTCAGGTGTTCCTTGGGCAATTATACTGCCATATTCTAATACGTAAATACGTTCGCATACATTCATAACCAATTGCATGTCATGTTCTATTAATAAAATAGTTAAATCAAACTCTTTTTTTATCCATTTTATCATTTGCATTAACTGTTGAGTTTCCTGTGGATTCATACCAGCTGCAGGTTCATCTAACAAAAGTAATTTAGGCTGTGCTGCTAAAGCTCTGGCAATCTCCAAACGACGCTGCTCACCATAAGGCAAGTTTTTAGCAATTTCATCTTTTTTATCACTTAATTTAAAGATTTCTAATAGTTTGATCGCTCTTTCTTCAATTTCTTTTTCTTCTTGATGATATCTTCCCATACGTAAGACAGATTCCAAAATACCATATTTTACATGAAAATGATAAGCAATTTTAACATTATCTAGAACCGATAGTTCAGAAAAGAGACGAATATTTTGGAAGGTTCTAGCTACTCCTTTTTGGGTAATTTGAAAAGGTTTAAGACCAATAGTACTTTTACCATCAAAATCGATTTCACCAGATGTCGGTTGATACACACCAGTTAATAAGTTAAAAGCGGTTGTTTTCCCAGCTCCATTGGGACCAATTAATCCAATCAACTCACCTTTACCAAGCTCGATAGAAAAATCAGATACGGCCTTAAGTCCGCCAAAGACTTTGGAGAGTTTAGTTGCCTTGAGTATTGCCACGCTTATTACCTCCCATCAAACGGCCAAAGATTTTAAGACTGATTTCTTTATTGCCAAATAAGCCTTGAGGACGATATAACATTAATACAATCAACATCAAAGAGTAAATGATCATACGCCACTCAGGATAACTAGCCAGCGCTGCAGATACAAAAGTCAATAATATCGCTGCAGTGATCGATCCGCTAATACTACCTAAGCCACCTAATACTACAATCGTCAAAATATCAAAGGACTTCATAAAAGTAAAGGATGCAGGGTGAGCAATATAAAAGTAATGGGAAAATAATGTTCCTGCAATACCTGCAAATGCAGCTCCAATCGTAAAAGCCATCACTTTATATTTTGTTGTATCAATTCCCATTGCCTCAGCTGCAATTTGATTTTCTCGAATCGAAATACACGCCCGACCATGTGTAGAATTAATAAAATTTCTAATAAAAAATACGGTGAAAACTGTTGCTATAAATACCCACGTAAAATTACTATAGCGAGGTATTCCCATAAAACCAGATGCGCCGCCTACATAAGGAATATTCAGTATGGTAATTCTGATGATTTCTCCCAATCCTAAAGTAGCAATAGCTAGATAATCACCATCTAAACGCAAAGTAGGTAAGCCAATAATAAATCCTAAGAAGCCCGCAGCCGCTGCTCCGCCTAAAATAGCAACAATGAAGGGCAATTGCAGTTTAACGGTAAGCACAGCGCCAAGATAAGCCCCCACAGCCATAAATCCAGCATGACCGATAGAAAATTGACCTGTAAAGCCATTAATTAGGTTTAAGCTTACTGCCAAAATTACATTGATACAGATTAAAATCAAATTTAGTTCCCAAAACGGTCCAATAACATCTAACATAAGCAAGCCTTGAACAACCGCATAAAATGCTATACATGCCACAAACGCCAGTAATTCCTTTTTATTGTTTCCCATAATTATTTTGCCACCTACACTTTCTCACGAACGTTTTTACCCAATAAGCCTGAAGGCTTAAACAGTAAAATGATAATTAAAATGGCAAATGCTGCAGCATCACGGAACGTAGATGAAATAAAGCCACTTACCATCGCTTCGATGACGCCCATGATAATACCACCAAGCATCGCCCCTGGAATTACTCCAATTCCCCCCAGAACTGCAGCGACGAATGCTTTAAGTCCTGGCATAATACCCATTAAAGGATCAATGGAATTATAATATACACCAACTAACATGCCTGCGGCAGCTGCTAATGCAGAACCAATGGCAAATGTAATTGAAATAACACGGTCAACATCAATACCCATTAATCTCGCTGCATCGGTATCGAAAGATACAGCCCGCATTGCTTTACCAATTTTGGTACGCTGCACGACGAAGGTTAAAATAATCATTAAAACTACAGATATTGCAAGGATAATAACCTGTTGACTATTCACTACAATATTACCAAAGTTATAAACTTGAGATTCAAATAAGGCTGGAAATGTTCTCGGCTGTGGTGTAACAAGAAGCATTCCGCCATACTCTAATAATAAAGATACACCAATTGCCGTAATTAATATCGCGATTCTGGGCGCCTTTCGAAGTGGGCGATAAGCTAATCTTTCAATTGTCATCCCAACTATGGCTGCCACGACCATGGACACAACTAGTGCTGGCAAAAAAGAAAGTTTGAGGGTTGTCGTCGCAAAGAATGCTACATAAGCACCCACCATATAAATATCACCATGCGCAAAATTAATCAACTTAATAATTCCATACACCATTGTGTAACCTAAAGCAATGAGTGCATAAATACTGCCAAGAGATATACCATTTATTAATTGCTGTAAAAATTGCTGAGTAACTGAAAAATCCATGATTTCGCCTCCTACATTTTTTTATTTTTAAGGGTTAAAGCGATGCCTTTTCCCTATTTTTTTCAGGTTAGAAAGTAGAACTGGAATAAAGTCTAATAGAGTCTACTTCAAAATTCCCATTTACCATTATTGTCCCTGTGCGTTTTCACTAAACATACGTCTTTGTACGTCTCGTTCAAATGCTCGTAAGGACTAGCATCTGGATATTTTAAAACAGCCTCTCAACAGGTTATATGTGCTTTTTAGCTCTTATAAGGATTCCTCATAACTCCTCTTAAAATCTTTGTGTGGACATTTCCCTATAATATATACGTAATTATAGATACATTGTCTTCTACTGTCAATACTTTTATCTTTGATTTCCTCGGTTAATCTCTTCCATAAATACAATCAATTATTTGTAGAATACTTTTTTCGTTGTTTTGCAAGTTAGGATCGTATTGCTTTATACTTATGCAAGTATTATGCCATTTATGTTCTAGCATTAGCACTTATTCATTCCTTATGGTTCTGCAGCCTTTATATTATATGTTCTGACATGTGATCAGCCTTTTTTAAACGATGTTATGAAACGCTAACAATTTCTAATAGATTGATTATCCTGTACAGCTATATACGTCTGTAATTTGACATATTCGTCGGTGGATTGACAGTATCTATTATAACTACACTTTATGATCAGGTAATTTTTACCATTCATTTTCAAAAAACCACAAAAGCGCAATGCCACGCCAGTAGCATTGCGCTTTTGTGGTTTAAACTAAATCTTATGCTTTTTGCTTCAGAAAGAGTTTAGAGATACTCTTTCTTATGAATGTCAATATGTTGACACTTATCCTATTAATGATTAAGGATTTATTTTTTCTTTAAAAGTTTGCTTGCCATCTTTCATCTCAATAATTACAGCACTTTTTACAGCATCATGAGTTTCATTTAACGTAATTAATCCCGATACGGCATTATAATCTTTTGTCTTTGCCAATTCATCTTTGATCTTCACAGTATCAACACCATTGGCACGTTTAATAGACTCAATAACCATCATAGTGGCATCATAAGCTAATGCAGCAAAAGCATCCGGAGTCTCTTTATATTCTGCTTTATAAGCTTCAACAAAAGTCTTAATTGCTGGGCTATTATCATCCGGTGAATAATGATTTGCAAAGAATGTATTATTCAGCGCTTGAGCTCCAGCAATTTCTGGAAGTTTCGCAGAATCCCAGCCGTCACCACCGAGCAGCGGCATAGTTAAGCCAATTTCTCGAGCTTGTTTCGCAATCATGCCGACTTCTTGATAATACCCTGGAACAAATACGACATCCACATTTGCAGCTTTAATCTTTGTTAATGTTGCTTTAAAATCTGTATCTTTTGCTAGGTACGCTTCTTCCACTGCAATTGTACCACCATTTTTAATAAAGGTTTCTTTAAAGAACTGACCCAAACCTTTAGCATAGTCACTGGAATTATCAATGTATATTGCTGCAGTCTTAGCCTTTAAGGTTTTCGTAGCAAAATTCGCCATTACTGAGCCTTGGAAAGGATCAATAAATGCTGCTCGGAATAAATAATCTCGAACCTTATTAGTCGTAGGATCTACTGTCACTTTAGGGTTAGATGCAGTTGGGCTAATTGCTAAAACTTTATTATCTTGGTTGACTTGAGCTCCAGCAATTACACTAGAAGATGCAATTGGTGCAATAACAGCTACTACCTTATCCTGCGTAATTAATTTCTGCATTGCATTTGCAGCTTCTGCTGCTTCACTCTTATTATCTGCAACCACTAAACTCAGCTGTTTACCTAAAACACCACCATTAGCATTGATTTGCTTAATTGCTAAATTAGCACCATTGCTTGCAGATTTACCGAAAGTTGCATTCCCGCCTGTCATTTCTAAATTAGCACCAAGTTTAATAACGTTACTATCTTGTTTACCGCTGCATCCCGCTGCCATTAAACCTAACATGGCGATAACAATAAGAACACCGATCCACTTGTTTCTTTTTCTCATAAATGCTCATTCTCCTTCTAAATATGTATTTTCTTAACTTAAAAGTCCGTATCCACTGTTCGAAATGCGCCCAAGTCCTCCTCAGACGGATATTCGTACTTATCACAAGCTGTATTATAGACATATTGTTCTTCACTGTCAATACTCATACAAAGGACTTTCGACGAATTGTCCTCTCTCAATAGATATGTTCATTTTTTTCAAAAAAATCTTGCTATTTATTTGCAATACGAATGCTGTAAATAAAATCCATCTTTTTTTATTTTATCCAATAAAAAGAATTTGACTCATTAAAGAGATATAAACCAACTGATCCATAAATAAAAAAGAACTTGGCATAGCCAAGTTCTTTTTTATTTATGGATTAATTTTTTCTTTAAAGGTTTGTTTTCCATCTTTCATTTCGATAACAACACCACTCTTAACAGGGTCATGATTTGCATCCAGAGTGATTACTCCTGTTACGACTTGCAAGTCTTTTGTTTTTTCTAATGCATCTCTAATTTTATCAGGTTCCGTGCTATTTGCCCGTTTAATCGCGTCAATAACCATTAAGCCCGCATCATACCCCAATGCAGCTAAAGCATTTGGCTCTTGACCATACTCTTTCTTATATGCTTCTACAAATTTTACAATACGAGGATCTGTATCTTGTGAAGAATAGTGATTACTAAAGAATGTATTATTCATTGCCTCTGCCCCTGCAACTTCTACTACCTTAGGGTCATCCCAGCCATCTGTACCGATAAGAGGAATGGTAATGCCTAATTCTCGAGCTTGCTTTGCAATTTTGCCTACTTCTTCATAGTATGCAGGGATAAAAATAGTATCTGCATTCATTACTTTTATTTTCGTAAGCGTCGACTTAAAGTCCTGATCTTTTTGCAAGAAGGCCTCCTTACCTACAATCACGCCACCATTTTTAACAAACTGAGTCTCAAAAGATTCGGCCAGCCCTTTAGAATAATCAGAACTATTATCAATATAAATCACAGCTGTTTTTGCTTTTAATGATTTGCTTGCGAAGTTCGCCATAACAGTTCCTTGAAACGGATCTATAAAGCAGCTACGGAAGGCATACGGTCTTACTTTACCATTATCTACAGTAATCTTTGAATTCGTACCAGTGGCTGTAATGACTGGAATTTTATTATCTTGTGATACCTGCAAGGTCGCTAACACATTAGAACTAGCAACAGGTCCCATAACAAGAGGAACCTTATCTTGGGTAATCAATTTCGTGATTGCATTAGTGGCCTCAGATGGTTCTGATTTATTGTCCGCTAAAATTAACTTTATTTGCTTGCCAAGAACACCGCCTGAAGCATTAGCTTCTTTAAAAGCAAGCTGAATACCATTTGTTGTCATCTTGCCAAAATTAGCTACTCCACCAGTTAACTCAAAATTTCCACCGATTTTTATTTCTTTGGAATCACTCACAGCTGGAGTAGAGCTGCATCCCGCCAACATCAAACCGAACATGGCTACCGTAACGAATAAACCAATAAGTGAAAAGCCTTTCTTTGACATCATTACTCCTCCTCATATTTTAACATGTATTATAAAATCGATACTCCCTATTCCTACCGCTAAAACCTAAAAGCGTCTAAGTAACATTTGGTTTGATTTTTTCCTTCACACAAAATTGCGACTTTTACCTGCCCCCTTATGTTACACTTTACACTTTTATTAATACATTCTGTTTTCAAGTACTCCACCAGAATATATTTGTGTATGTATGCTATTATATTTACTCCTAACTTTACTGTCAATACTTTTTATTAAGACTTATGTTTTAAAATTGTCCTTATATATAACATCTTAACGAACCGTGACTTTCACCCATAAATAAAAAAAATGGACTCGGCTTAAGCCGAGTCCATTTTTTTATTTATGGGTTGATTTTTTCTTTAAATGTTTGCTTGCCATCTTTCATTTCGATTACTACACCGCTCTTAATTGGATCGTGATTTGCATCCAACGTAATTTTTCCTGTTACAACTTGTAAATCCTTAATCTTTTCCAAGGCTTCTCTTATTTTTTCAGGTTCAGCGCTATTGGCTCTTTTTATTGAATCAACAACCATTAGTGCTGCGTCATATCCTAAAGCTGCGAAAGCATTTGGCTCCTGCCCATATTCTTTTTTATAGGCCTCAACAAATTTCACAATATTAGGATCTGTATCTTGAGAAGAATAATGATTACTAAAGAATGTATTATTTAGTGCGGCAGCACCAGCAACTTCTGCTATTTTAGGATCATCCCATCCGTCTGTACCAATAAAAGGTACGGTAATTCCCATCTCGCGAGCTTGCTTTGCAATTTTACCTACTTCCTCATAATATGCAGGAATGAAGATAGTCTCAGGATTTAGTGCTTTTATTTTGGTCAAAGTGGATTTAAAATCTTGGTCTTTCTGTAAAAATGCTTCTTTTCCTATAACAGTTCCACCATTTTTAACAAACTGAGCTTCAAAGGATTCCGCCAAATTCTTGGAATAATCTGAGCTATTATCAATATAAATAACTGCAGTTTTGGCCTTTAGTGTTGTCGCAGCAAAATTAGCCATTACAATACCTTGAAACGGATCAATAAAACAGCTGCGGAAAACATAGGGTCTTACTTTACCATTATCTACAGTAATTTTAGCATTTGTACCTGTTGGAGTAATAACAGGAATTTTATTATCTTGTGCCACCTGTAATGCAGCTATTGCATTGGAGCTTGTAATCGGTCCCATGATAAGAGAGACCTTATCTTGTGTGATTAGCTTCGTCATCGCATTAGTAGCTTCCGATGCTTCTGACTTATTATCTGCTTGAATAATTTTAATCTGCTTGCCCAGAACGCCCCCAGCGGCGTTAACCTCTTTAAATGCCAATTGGATGCCATTAAAAGCGGATTTACCATAATTGGCAACACTACCTGTCATTTCAATATTTGCACCTATTTTTATTTCTTTCGAATCGGAAGCTGATGGAGTTGAGCTACATCCTGCCACCATCATTCCTAACATAGACAGTGCCGCTATTAAACCTGTGTACAATAATCTTCTTTTTCCCATGATAATTCCTCCATTCTTAATGATATTGGGCGTCCTAATCAAGAAAACGCCTTTCTTAAAAATATAGCAGTTACTTTTCTAAGTTTTCATCCTATTTTATTACATGTTTACATCTTTTAAAAAGACATTTGTTAGGAAAGTACACAACTGCAACATATTTGTATCTGTAGGCTATTATATTTACTTCGTTACCTACTGTCAAGGCTTTTGTTAGTTTTTTTTATTACTTTATAAACGTATGTCTTCTGTTAATGAACATCTATTTTTTTATAAAAAAGAAAAGATCCGTATAAAGCAACGTCAATCCTAGACTTTTGCCTTTTACGAATCTCCTCATTTTTGTAACCTAACCGAATTTATTATACGAAAGTAGTTTCCCCTTTTTTCTGACAAAGCTCATATACATCTGCTCTGCGGTGCTGTAATAATGGCAACTCCCGACGAACCGTATTTAGGATTTCAAGATCAATTTCTACGATAAGCAGTTCTTCTTTATCGCCAGCTGCTGATACGATTTGTCCCCATGGATTAACTACCATGGAATGCCCATATACTTGATATGATGATTCTCGAAAATTAGCCGGTGCTGCTCCTGCTACAAAAACTTGATTGTCAACAGCCCTAGCTCGCATTAATAACTCCCAATGGGCTGGGCCTGTTGTCATGCCAAAAACACCTGGAAATATAAGTAGCTTAGCGCCAGCAAGAGTCATTAAACGTGATAACTCTGGAAATCGTATATCATAACAAATACCAATTCCCAACATCAATCCTGCGGCCTTGACTACTGTTATATCTTGCCCCGCTGATAAGATGCTTGATTCCTTAAATACAGTACCACCTGCTATTTCCACATCAAATAAGTGTACTTTTCTGTGCCGTTCTAGTAAATCTCCCCGTTCATCAAAGATAAAACTGGTATTAAAGATATTACCGTATTCATCTCTTTCAGGTACAGATCCGCCTACTACTACCATATGCTCTTGTGCTGCTGTTTGAGACAACATGGTAAAGGTCTCACCCTTGGGATAGGATTCGGCATACTCTGAGAAAAATTTTGCATCATAAGGGCAATTGAACATTTCAGGTAATATAGCAATCTTGCATTTTTTTTCAGCTGCTGCTTTTAACATCTTTTCCGCATTGCGTATGTTTAATGATTTATCTGATGTAACAGGTAATTGACAAATTCCTAAGGTGATAGAATTGGATTTCACTTTCATTCCCTCCTTGACTATATACAAAAATAGCGTCGTCTACACCCTGCATTACATTACTCTTAGCAATGAAGTTAAATCCGAAGTACAGATTTCACCATTGGGACAGCCAATTAAATTTCTGCCGCTATCTTTCGCATTATATAAAGCTTCATCTGCGATTTTAAAGAGTTCTTCTGCTGTTTTGATTTTTTCATTGCCAATTCCGTAACCAATACTAACCGTAACATGTAGTTCAGTTTCTTCTCCAAACTGAAAGGCATGCTGCTCTATATTATTGGAAATCCTCAAAGCAGCTGCTTGTATTTCCTGTTCATTATTGCACTGCAATATAACTGCGAACTCTTCACCGCCATAACGAAAAACCATATCCCTTTCCCTCAAACTATTTTTCAGCACAATGGCAATATCTCGCAATACAGCATCACCACATAAATGCCCATAAGAGTCATTAAATACCTTAAAATAATCTACGTCAAGAAGTAGTATTGCTATATTACTTGGCTGCATTTCGTTGAGCCTTTTCCGAAAAGATCGATAATTATATAAAGTTGTCAACTCATCTTTTTCTGCTAGACTGCTAACCATTTTATAAGAAGATTCCATCTGATTTAACAATTGATTGACCTTTTCATTTTGAGAAATAGCACGCCCCTCTAGTTGAGATAAGTGTAGAACCAATACATTCATGTTAACAATAAGCAACGAATGCATGTATATAGATAACCTATTTTCTACAATTCCATCCGCTTGACTCAAGCTAACTGCAGCATACACACAAGAGATAAGCATGGATCCGATTAACGAATATCTAGGACTATACTGTAGTGCAATCTGTACTGCATAGAAATAAAATAATATCATTGCCATAGAATCGGGCGTATACCAATATAAGTATCCCAATGCAGCATTTGTAACAATAAAAGAAAAAATCTGATAATACAGGTTTCGTCTGCCGATTGATAAGGTAATTAGCACACCATATACTATTATTACCATGCTGTAGAGAGGAAGCTGCTCATTGGACTCATCCGGTGCTTTTGCAAGGACTAAAGCCAAACAAAAAGCTAATGCAATAACATTTGCAATAAATACAATCCGTACCTTTCTATACGTTTTTTCTTCAAACATGCCAAACCCTCTTTTATACTTATTAACTGATAAAGAGCGACTTAATCTAAGTCGCTTTTTAACTTTATTTTGCTTTTATCATCCTCCTAAGAAAATGATAAAAGACCAGCTTAAATAAAACTATCTTTTTTAGCATTGTGAAATCAAATTTATCTCTATTGCTGGGTTCTCCACTTTTTTCCAAATTCCTGCCTAAAATTTGATCTTTATTATATTTAAAAACGCATTTTTGAGACCAATATTAATTGGTCTCAAAAATGCGCTTAATTTAATTATCCGATGACTTATCCCGTTTTATAAACTCTTTTTAAATAATCAACAGTAAGAGGGCCGAACTTTCCAAACTATAGCTAAGATTCAGACGGCGTCGAACTACCGTCTGAATCTTAGCTTCTTTATCTAGGCATGAATCGGTTGCTTATTCGCATGCATTGACCAAATACCACAAGGGCAAATTCCTGCACAAATACCGCAGCCTATACATTTATTAGCATTAGAAGCATATTCAAAATTTCCATCTGATCCCAATGTACGAGTAATTGCGTTTTCTGGACATGACCTTTCGCACATGTGACAATCACGGCATGTGCCACAGCTAATACAACGTAAATGATCATCATCTGCCTTAGGAACATCACAGGAATGACATTTTTTAAAATATGCCGTACTTAATCTATTTTTATCGATTTTAGTTTTTGGCTGCATTTGATAGGCAGTTCCTGTCAGATAAGCATCCACCGCTGCCGCTGCATGACGTGCCGCACAGATGGCATCTACCATACGTCCCGGCTTTATAGCATCGCCGGCCGTATACACCCCTTCTGCAATACGACAATCTCCAGTAACCTTCAAATGTCCTTTTTCAATTATAATTTCTTCTGGTAAGAACTCAAGTTCAGGCACTTCTCCAATTGCAATTATAATGGTATCCCCTTTAATAAATTCATTATCTTGCGTAATAATGCCTTCAGCTGTAACCTCTTTTGTGATAACCGGCCACATTAAAGTCGCTCCTAGATCTTCTACATGGGCAATTTCTTTCGCATCAGCAGCTGGTCTTTGTACATCAATACAGGTAACATATTCTGCTCCCATTTCATAAGCACCGACCGCTGCATCCATTCCGGAATTACCACAACCAATTACAATTACATGTTTACCGACTTTGGGAGATTTTCCTTTATTGATTCCTTTTAGAAAATCAATTCCTTTAATAATACGTTCATGCCCTGGCCACGGAATGACTCTGCCTTTGTGACCGCCGGTAGCTACCACCACTGCATCATGATTTGCTCTTATTTCAGAAAACTTTTCTTTATCTACCTTCGTATTATTTTTAAATATCACACCCATGTCTTCAATACGTTTTAATTCTGCTGACAGCGTTTGCTGAGGCAGCCGTGAACGAGGTATAACCTGCTCTAGCTTCCCTCCCATTTTTGAATCGCTTTCAAAAACTGTTACATCATAACCTTGGCGAATTAACTGCCATGCTACAGTCAAACCTGCAGCACCACCTCCAATAATAGCTACACTCTTTCCTTTAGGTACGGCTGCTTTATCTAACGTAACATCTTTGGAATAGGTACCAAGCTCACCAATTTGTACAGAAATATCAAGATTTTTACGTGTACAGTCTTCCATACAAACGTTAGGGCACACTGCTCCACAAACAGAGCCAGGAAACGGGGTATACTCCAATACCAATTTATAAGCTTCTTCCACTTTTCCTTCTCGCAACAAATTATAGCGGCGTTGAGATGGAATTGAAGCCGTACAATTAAATTCACATGGAGATGCATAATACGCATTTTCCCAAACTGGAACGCGTTGCCGATATACACCTGTCGTAACTAAACCAATTACAGAAAAATCATCCTTTAAAACATCACTAAAAATACCATTTGGAACCCACTCTTCTGTACGAAAAGGAAGGATTTTCGTTTGAGATGTTTTGCTGCGTTCCTCATATCGTAATGGTACTACTTTATACCATTCGGACCAATTACTTAATTCATCCCTTATTTCCGAACGCGCAATGGATGTCACAAAATCATCCATTTTGCCATCCAAATAGGCAATATCCTCTTGATCAAGAGGCTTAATTTTGACATCTTTCTTGGAAATTCCTGAAGCATTTCCCCGGAAATATAAAGTTCCCCCTACCATTCCTACACAAGAACGATCGCCTAACACAGACTCAAACTTTTCACTGTCATATCCGCAAACTACAGCAATACCACCGGACATAAATTCAAAGGAAAAACTGCCGCAATTTTTTAAAACCCAAAATTCGGGTGGTGCATATAAAGGATCATGTTTCATCAAGGAACCTGAACGAGTACCCGCCCTACCGCCAATATAAATATTGCCTGATGCTGCGCAGTGAGCAGCCGTATCACCCGCATCACCACGAACTACAATTTTACCACCAGCATTCAGCCAACCTACATCAGCAGAAGCAGAGCCTTCTACAATAATTTCTGTACCTTCCAAACACATAGATCCTACACGTTGACCAGGGTTTTTTACTAAAAATTTGAGGTCTTTTCCTTCCGGATGCCATAAAGGTCCTCCAATATCATGTTGGCCAGAGGCTTCAATATGAAATTCCGTCTCCCCTGCTGCCACTGCTTCATTAATTACTTGCAGCAAATCCTGAGTGGACATCCGCTGACTTCCGTCAAGACTTTTTAACTTAAACATATTGGTTTCCTCCTAACACACATACTGAATTGCCAATTTCTCAGCAATGGCTTGATCTGTTGTTACTAAAGCATCCGAGCGCCCCACCGGCAAAGAACTATTGCCTATTGGTGCCATTAATTTTCTTAATTCACTGTCAAGGGCCAGCATATATTCCACAATATTTTGTGCCCCTTTATCAATATCTAATCGCTCAACAAGACGAGGATCTTGTGTACAAATACCTGCTGGGCACTTGCCTGTATTGCAGGCGTTGCATCTGCCATGTTCATTCCCTACACAGCCTAACAGCTGAATCAATATTTTGCCTAGAAATACCCCATTGGCACCTAAACAAATAACCTTAAACGCATCAGCTGCTGCATTTCCAGTAAGTCCGATACCGCCGCCAGCCCATAAAGGTATCTGTCCTTGTCGCCCTTGTTTTACTGCAGACAAATAACATTCTCGTGTTTTAGAAACTACTGGGTGTCCTGTATGATCAAGAGAGATTTCATTAGCGGCCCCTGTACCACCTTGAATACCGTCTATGAAAAATCCACCGCAGATTCGATAAGGATCACGCAACAAATTATTATATACAGACACAGATGTTGCAGAAGCAGCACATTTAATCGCTACTGGAACCCTAAATTTAAACGCTGCATTCATTGATAAAAACATTTTCTGTACAGATTCTTCTATTGAATACAAACCTTGGTGATTCGGTGGCGACATCAAGTCGGCTTTTGGTACACCACGAATCGCTTGCACATGATCAGCGACTTTAGCTGCAGGTAAAAGCCCTCCATCACCAGGCTTTGCTCCTTGACCTATTTTTATTAATATTCCAGCTGGATCTACTTTCATTTTAGGTATTGCTTTCACGATTCGGTTCCAGCCAAAATGTCCTGATGCAATTTGCAATATCATATATTTAAGCTGTTCTGATTCTAGAAGTTTAACAGGCATTCCGCCTTCACCGGAGGACATACGCACAGGCATGTTATGCTTTTCATTCAAATAGGCTGTAGCCATAGCGATAGCTTCCCATGCTCTAGTAGACAAAGCCCCAATTGACATATCACTAAAAATAATAGGATAAATCCAGTTTACAGGCGGTAATTTAGCTGTCAAATTCAATGTACCATTTACCGAACTCAAAGGTAGTTCGTGAGGCATTAGTACCCTTCCAAAAGGCGCTAAGATATCAAATGTATGACGCTCTGAATCCAAAGCAGGGTCAGTCATCTGTGATATACGCCCTACAATAATATTATCCAATGTGCGTCCACTATTTAAGCTGGTACGCCCTCCCCGCTTAATTGGCGATCCACCCTTTCTTGCTAATAGACTAAAACGAGAGTCAGGATTTCGGACTGGTTTAATAGCTTGGTTGGGACATATCTTCTCACACATTCCACAACCCGTACAGGCATTTTCTATGCTATTTTGTTGTTTAATCATAAGTACCGCGCTATGTCTTTGGCTTGGTTCTGGACGATGACCAGTAGAGACTGTAACAGAACGTCGCTCTACTGCAGGCATGATTGCCTGAAAGGTACAAGCTGCAACACAGCTACCGCACATAGTACAGCGGTCAGTCTTATATTCAATTTTCCAAGGTAAATCATTTACTGTGATATCCTGAGTATTTACTGTTTCCATCTCTCTACCTCCAATGCGTCATTAATAATAACCACTTCACGTTCATTTGGATATACATCTAGTTCTTGATTGCGATGAGGCAAAATAGCATTTAAACCACATACTTCGGAAGCAATAGCTACCATTGTATCATCCCCGCCTACAACTACGGGTCGTAATTTCTTAGAATCGCAACAGGTCATAATACTACCATTAGGCAACATACCAATCACTGTATTCGGTCCATTAATTTCTAAAGAGCCTAATGATTGTCTGATTGCCCTCAGTTCAGCACCATCGGAACGAGAACTAAGCTCATTAAATGGAAGAGGAGTAATCACGTGTTTATAATATTTAATAGGCCATTTTAATTCTTGTAGTACATAGTGCAAGGTATACAGAAAGTTCTGGGAATCAGACTCAAAACCAATATACCCACGATGTAAGGATTTTTGATATTCTTTATTCTTGGTATAAAAAGTGTTTTCTCCATTAGCACACAAAGTATAACCTTGCAAGAAAAAAGGATGAGCCGCATAACGCACAATATCATAATTTGTGTTTTGCCTGCATTGGACAACTACATTTTTTGCCATCAAGTCACCATTATTGTCCCACAGCTTAAAGTAGGTAGCAATGTCCCAAGGATCACCAATTTCTTTTAAAGTCAAAACATCTGGCCAAAAAGAATAAACATAGCCTTGATCTTGCTTTTCCAACAATTCACGCAGCGCCAGTCTAGTATCTAGCAATAACTCGCCTTTTGCCTCTTCTGAAGCATCACGATAATATTCAGGGTAATCATAATTGCGAAAAATATAATAAGGCATAGCCTTAATATCAAGTTTTACGTTTTTAACTCCACGAGGAATCCATTCTGCCAATTGGCGAAAATCATTGGCCTCCATATAGTCTTCAACCAGCTTTGCTCCCTTTTGCGTACAGGCCAATGATAATAAAGGCTTATCCTTATGTTTTGAAAAAACTCCTGCCAGGTCCTGCATAACCATCGCAAAACCTGAATTATCATGTCCCTCTTGCTGCGGTAACATTAAATGCAACGCTGCTGATGGATGGAAAAACTCTTTACTTTTAATGGCGCCAATTCTACACATATCTTCCCCCACTCCTTCATACCAAGCTAAATTTTAAATTTATACAACTATCTTTTCTTAGACCAGGGCAGCACTCTCAATGAGCGATCGTGAAAAAAGCAACTTATATCATTGCAACAGAAAAGACCCGGGAAACCACTGGATAGTGAAGTTGGTTCTAAGTAGAAAATGCCTACCAGCAAACCTTACTTATCCAGGACTTTCCGCAGGGCCTTTTTTACCCACGGTGTTGTGCGATCTGCACCTGTACCGCTTGGACCAGACCACTAAATAGCGCGGAACCCTAGGTACACTCCTAAAAACCTTTTGTCTTATTACAGGAAACGTTTTTGTTTCACTTACTACATTATAAAAACGAAAGCTTTCACTGTCAATATGTATAAAAAATAATACATTATACACTTTATATACATGAAAAATATTATTTTTTTCTGAAAAATCCTACAGTTATTACTGATAATCACTCTCTTTCAGGTATCGATTTTGTATAATTATTCACATATTTCTTTTCTATTTCAGCCTATATTTCTATTCGCACATTCATTGTTCCTTTACATTCCTACTCTTTGCGAAATTGACAAAATATTAATAGCTCATTATGTATTGCATTGTTTTTCAGTATACAAAATAATTCCGTTATCAAATCAAAATACGTAAGCTTTAACCCTGTGTATAATTTAGTAAATATTTACATATACTACTTCTATCTTATATTAATTTAACAAAGCCCATAAACTATTTTGCTAGATAGGAGCTATCAAATGTTAAAAAACCTTTTTAGTTTCCCCAAACTAAACTCTGAGCTAAAATTAAATATTAACCAACCGACTGCAATGTATGACATTGCCAGCCATTTACGCACGATTATGCAAGAAGCAACTGCAACAAATGTTTCTCTTGTTATCTTGTGTATTGGGACAGATCGCTCCACAGGTGATTCTCTTGGTCCTCTTACAGGTACTAAGCTGCGCTCATTTAATCCGTATCCACATATTTATGGCACCCTTGACGAACCAATTCATGCCTCAAACTTAAAAGATAGTATCTGCTCCATCCAGTCAAACATCTCTAATCCTTTTATTATAGCTGTAGATGCTTGCCTTGGACGTTTAGAAAACGTAGGTTGTGTGTCTCTTGGTAAAGGATCTCTAAAACCAGGTGCTGCAGTACATAAAGATCTCCCTTCCGTAGGTGATGCCTATATTACTGGCATTGTAAATGTAAGTGGTTTTATGGAGCATCTTGTATTACAAAGCACAAGATTAAACTTAGTTATGAAAATGTCTGATACCATAGCTCATGCCATCTCTTACGGTTTGCGAACCTATGCAAAATAAACAAAAGTTGGAATTAAAACAGCAAGAAAGCTAGAGGCATAATCTCTAGCTTTCTTTTTGGCGTAAACAATTTTCAATTAAAATGATCCTAACAAGAGGGAATCAACTGCCACTTGAATCCACTCCTTAGGATTACACACGTCCTAATTCTTCAATAATTTCATTAAATGTTTTATCAGCAGCATTAATAACAGGAACATCTGCAAGTGAGTCTGACATTGCATTTACGTCTGTTCCACCTACGATAATAGCATCGACTCCGCTAAGATTGCTTTCACTTAAATCTACGATCTCATATCCTTTTGTTTCTAACATATCCGCTAAAATAGTCAACGATTTCTCTACTGCAATAATGCCTTGCATTGCATCCACCTCCGGCTATAGGGTTAGCAAAAGATCCGGAGATTATTCCACTTTTTTAAATTTATTCTATTTTTTATCATCATTATATGTTCTGTTTATACATTTTTTTTACCATAAGGCTTAAATTTTCTTAAAAATTCATCCATTTCATCAGAGGATAATAAAATAGGATCTCCTACGCACCTTGCTTTATAATAAATTTGCGCAACAAATTCAATTTCTTCTGCTGTGTCAAATGCATACTCAATGGTTTCGCCAATGGTCAATAATCCATGATTTGCAAGTAATACTGCATATCGATCCCGTATGTATTCAAAAGCTACCTGGGACAATTCCTCGCTGCCAAATAATTTATAAGGTGCACATCGTACATCTTTTCCAGCATATCCAATTAAATAATGTACTGGCTCAATCTTCCAATGAAGAGCTGCTAAAATACTACAGTAAATTGAATGAGCATGCAAAACTGCACCAACTTCCTCCCTTTTCTGATAAAAAATACGATGCATAGAATATTCACTAGAAGGATTGCGATCTCCATCTATCTTGTTCCCATGGAGATCTAAAACCACAATATCTTTCGGTGTCGTTTTAAAATAATCCAACCCACTAGGGCTGATCGCCATAAGCCCTTCTGCTTTATTAAAAAGACTAATATTGCCTCCTGTTCCTTTTGTTAAGCCATGAGTAATAAGCCTTTGTCCATATTCCACAATAAGCTCTCTTTCTTTTTCTAAAATCATAATTTTTCCTCCCATAATAATAATTTTATGACTTTCAAAAAAACACCTCTATAGTATACTCAGGCAAAGGATCAATTGTATGCGCATGTTAAGTAAAAAGCTGTATACCGCTCCTTGCCGTCTTAAATGAGACTTGCTTGAGACCGCATGTCAATCTATTAATGAAGTTCTTATAAAAATGGAGCGCCACAATGATTTTGTATGGCACTCCATTTTCTACTGTTTTTTCACTATATTCTTCTTATTGGCAGGATCTTCCGCTCCAGCATGCATTTCACATGCTCCTTTAAAAATTGCCCCTTCGCCAACACTTAATATTCCTGCTTTAATATCTCCATAAATTTGCGAAGTCGGTAGTAGCTCTAACTTTTCGCTAATATCAATATTACCATATACAACACCAGCAATAGTAGCATTCATACCTTTGCATTGAGCTGTTACCTTTGCATTTTCTCCTATAACGATGCTGCCTGTGGTATTAATATCGCCTTCAAATTGTCCATCAATACGCAATGCCCCTTTACCGGTGATCGTTCCCTTCATCATCGTGTCCTTACCAATAATGGTTTCAATCTCACCTGCAAAGCTAGCTACTTTTTTATTACTGCCAAACATATTGCACGCTCCTGTAAAATAGTATCTACTTCATTTTTAAATACCATTATTAAATTTAATTTAAGAAAGTAGTAGGATTAACAGCAGTACCATTGACCCTGACTTCATAATGGCAATGAGGCCCTGTACTTGCTCCTGTATTACCTAGATAAGCGATGACTTCGCCTTTCTTTACCGTTTGTCCAACACGTACTAATAATCTGGAGTTATGCCCATACACAGTTGAAATTCCATTTCCATGGCTAATCTGCACCATATTACCATATCCACCATACCATTCACTCTGCACAACTTCACCGTCAGCAGTTGCAACAATGGGTGTTCCTACACTATTCGCAATATCAATTCCAGGATGAAAATCGCTCCCTCCTCCAAACGGAGAATTACGCCAGCCAAAACGAGATGTAACTTCGCCACCTGTAGGCCAAATAGAGGGAGTAATCGCTATTCTGGACTGCTTGTCCAGCAAAGCCTGCTTTAATTCAGTTAAGCTTTGCTCTCTAACGGAAATAGCTGCCTGCAAATCATTCACAGTACTCTTTATGGTATCAATATCAGGCTGTATTGGTCCTCCTTGTCCAGTATAAGTGGCTGAAGGACGCACCAAACCGGCACGGGATGTAGCTGCTGTATCTTCATTGTTAACAATCCGCCTTATTTCAGCATCCAAAGAATTTAGTCTTTCCATATCTGATTTTAAACTGGCAGTAGTCTTGGCCAGCTCTTCAATTTCCTTACTTTGTAATCCATTATCTTGACGTAACGTCTCTAGCTCCGCTTTCTCCACATTAGCTGTATGAATTGTATAACGATAATTGATAAAACTTCCTATCGCAAAAACAATAAGCAAACTTAAAAAAGAAACAGCATATTTTATTGCTACAATAGGTATCCTGATCCTACGTACTGCTTGTCCCTGATGAGGTACAATCATTAAAGTATACTCTCTTCTATCTGGCTTACGTTCTTTTTTAATCAAAAATCTTGGCTCCTTTTCTGGAAAATATTACTATATATTTTAAACATATTTTATATTCGCCTTTAATCTAAGAAGTCCTGCCTATTTTTAATTTTTAATTTTGATAGCTTGAGCTAAAGCTTGTTTTTCTTCTTCAGTAAGTAAATAGGAAGAAACGCCTGAAACAATTGGTTTGGAATATGTACGAAATTCATTACGCCCATAAATGCTGGAAATTACAATACCATTGTTATATGAATCTAAAAGTGCAATAGCAAAACTCAGGTCGCTGCCTACATCTTCAAATGCATTAAATCGAACAAGGGCGACCTTTTGTACACAATCCTTTGCGATTCTTTCTAATCGCTTGCAGTCTTCAGAAAGAATATCCACTTTCCCTACAACTTGCTTGACTTCTTCAATATGTGAAATTAGCAGCTTTTCTAAATTTTCTCCATCCACGCCCTGCATCATCTTACGATATTTTTTATTCATTTTACCAAGTCTTATATTAATACTTATAAAAACAACTAGCGCTAATAAAATCATTGCGGTCATACCTAGTAACACATACTGTAAATTATTCATTACCATATTTGATATTTGCGTTGCATAATCCATTTCATCATACCTTTCAACTTACACTTAATTTTTTATACTGGTCATAAAAATGCAAGAATTGCAGCAACCGGAATTGCAGGCAATAAATTAGCTACTTTTATCACCTTTATTTCTAACATTAGTAAACTAATGCCCATGATAAGTAAACCACCCACTGCTGACATTTCAACAATCATCGTATCAGCTATCATACCACTAAGGCTACTTGCTAATAAAGTAATTGATCCTTGGTACAGTAAAATAGAAATGCTGGATAATGCTACACCTACTCCTAGTCCTGATGCGAATACAGCCGAAGAAACAGCATCTAACATGGACTTTGCATATAAAGTACTAGCATCTCCCGTTAGCCCTTCTTGTATTGATCCAACAATTGCCATTGCTCCCACACAAAAAACCAGACTCCCTGTAATAAAACCTTCTCCAACACTGCCATGTTTTGTCCCTGCTTTTAATGTCAACCATTCACCAAACTTAGACAACCATTTATCAATGTTTAAAAACTCACCAAGTAATCCTCCAATCACTATACTCAATATAACAACAAGTAAATTTTGCGTTTTTAAAGCCATTTGTAAACCAATTAAGCCTACAGCTAAGCCTAGCCCCTGCATTAATGTATGTTGAAAGCGCTGAGAGAGTTTTTGCTTTAACGCTAAACCAATAATTGCCCCACCAAGTACAGCTGCGGCATTCACTAAGGTTCCCTTCATTTTCCTTTTCCCTCCCTTCCAGTATCTTTACTGTTAATTATTCACCAAGAATTAAAAAGCACGACATGTCTTTTAAAAGCAATTTCTATATTTTTCTAACTTTTGTGTTTAATCATTCCTGTACCATACACGTTCCAATCTGTAAAAAAAGAGCGAAGGACGCAAAAGATACGCAAGGTAATAATCCTTAAGCGTTCCCTTTGCGCCATTTTATTATTATTTGCTATTACTTTAATACAAAATGCAATTCATATTTTAACATATTATTTAACTTAATTCATTCAAAATTCTTTGTATTTGAGGAAATGGCTCTAAAGCTTGTTCTAAAATTCCAGTTATATAAGCAATTAAAATTCCATAATTGACTACAGGAACTTCTTTGTTTGAAACTTCTGAAAGGCGATGAAGCATTTCCTTACGGTTAAGCATGCAAGCGCCACAATGTACAATCAAGTCATATCTACTTAGATCTTCCGGAAAATGACTACCTGTTGACCACTCAAATTCCAATTCTCCACCCACTTTTTTCTGCAGCCAACGAGGAATTTTAACGGTTCCAATATCATCAGCCTGCTGATGATGGGTACACGCTTCCGCAATCAACACTTTATCTCCTGGTTTTAACTTTTCGATGCTTTTCACACCCGATACTAACGTTTCTAAATCACCTTTATGTCTTGCAAATAGTATAGAAAAAGATGTTAACATAACTCCCTGTGGTGTTTCGTTCGAAACTCTTTCAAAAGCCTGTGAATCTGTAACGATTAGGCGAGGAAGTTGACGTAAATTTTCAATTGCTTGCTTTAGTTCTGTTTCTTTAACTACAATTGCAACACCATCATGATCAAGAATATCACGGATAGTTTGAACTTGCGGTAAAATGAGCCGTCCTTTCGGTGCTGCGGAATCGATAGGAGTCACTAAGATAATTGTATCTTTTGCTTTAATAAGATCTCCAATTACTGGTGGTCCCTGCCATTCTGACGGAGCATAGGTAATTATTAATTGCTTAAGTTCTTCGATTCCCTGACCGTTCTTTACACTGGTTGGCAGCAAGGGAATATTAAATTCCTTACTCCACTTTAGTACTAATTCTGAATCTACCATAATTTTATCAGTTTTGTTTATGACTCCAACAATAGGTATTTTCTTTACCTTAATACCTTCTATTAAAGCCTTTTCATACTGGGTTATACCGCTTTCAGCTTCCAATACAATTATGACTAAATCCGCCTTATTTAATACGCTCATGGTGCGTTCTACACGTAATGTGCCTAAGCAACCGCTATCATCGATACCAGCAGTATCAATAATCATAACTGGACCAATTGGTAAAATCTCCATTGCCTTATATACAGGATCCGTCGTTGTCCCTGGAACATCTGAGACTAAAGCGACTTTTTGGTTGGTCAGTGCATTAATTAAACTAGATTTTCCTGCATTACGTCGTCCTAATATTGCAATATGCAGACGCGATGCCTTTGGTGTTTCCTGCATGTTAATTCTCCTTTATTCACAATATGTGACTAATCTATATTGCTCATATTTATGTTCTACAAAAAGTGTCAAATTATGTTTCACGTGAAACATAATTTGACACTTTTTATTCTTACACTGCAAAGGTGCCTCGAGACTTATTGGAAACCGGTGTTTCATCTCCACTTAAAACTTCAAGAATACGTTCTAGATCTTCAGAAGAAGAAAATTCAATTTCTATTTTACTCTTGAATTTTCCTTCTTTAATTTTGACTTGTGTACCTAATATCATTTTGAGACGATCCTCAGCTTCTGTTACAAAAAAATTTTTTTCTTCAATAGTCCTCGGCTGTTGTTTACCAGGTCCTCCTTTATCGGATAATCGTTTGACTAATTCTTCCGCATCTCTAGCAGACAAATCATTATCAATAATTATCTCGGCTGCTTCTACTTGACTTTCAGGAGCTTCTAAAGCTAATAGAGGTCTAGATTGCCCCATAGATAATGTTCCACGTGAAACATACTCTTGAACCTTTGGATGTAAATTCAGTAAACGTACCATATTTGCGATTACTGAGCGACTACGACCAATTCTTTTTGCAACTTCTTCTTGTGTTAATCTAAATTCATCCATTAAACGACGATATGCAAGAGCTTCCTCAATTGCGTTTAAATCTTCTCTTTGTATATTTTCAATTAAGGAGATTTCCATCATTTCTCTATCTGTATACTCTTTGATAATAACAGGAATCTCTTTTAAACCTGCTTGCTGAGAAGCACGCAATCGGCGCTCGCCTGCTACCAATTCATAAATATCATTATTTTTGCGCACGACGAGGGGTTGCAATACGCCATATTGACTAATGGAAGATACTAATTCCTGTAAAACCTCTTCATCAAAGATGCGACGAGGCTGAAATTTATTAGGAATAATTTTGGAGATCAAAACACTCCTTATAAGAGGTTCTTCATCTCCCCCTTTTGTACTAGAAAACAATGCATCCAATCCTCTTCCTAGCCCTCTCTGAGAATTACTATTCATCATCTATCACCTCTTTAGCTAAATCAAGATAAACTTCTGCCCCTTTAGATTTAGGATCATAGCGTGTAATAGGCTGTCCATGACTAGGTGCTTCACTAAGACGAACATTCCGGGGAATAATGGTCTGGTACACCTTATGGCGAAAATGATTCTTCACCTCATCTACCACTTGAATCGATAAGTTGGTTCGAGCATCAAACATGGTCAAAACTACGCCTTCCAATGACAACGCCGGATTCAAATTCTTTTGAACAAGAGTAATTGTATTCATGAGCTGTGATAACCCTTCCAATGCATAAAATTCGCATTGAATAGGTACTAATACTGAATTAGCTGCGGTTAATGAGTTAATCGTCAATAATCCTAATGAAGGGGGGCAATCAATAATTACATAATCATAACTATACTTCACTTTATCCAAAACTCGTTTCAGTTTAGTCTCCCTCGACATGATAGATACCAATTCAATTTCCGCTCCTGCCAGCTGAATTGTTGCTGGCAATAACATCAGATTTTCAACTTTAGTATGTAAAATAACACCTTCAACGGGTACATCGTTAACTAATACATCATAAACCGACTGCTTTATCTTCGTTTTGTCGAAGCCAAAACCACTAGTAGAATTCCCTTGTGGGTCAAGATCGACTAATAATACCTTCTTCCCTAAATCAGCCAGACAAGCACTTAAATTAACAGAAGTTGTTGTCTTTCCAACGCCTCCTTTTTGGTTGGCAATTGCAATTACCTTCACCAAGTAGTTCACCCCATATCCTCATTCATATTTTAAGAAAGACTAAGGCAGATGCCAGGTCTTTAGAATCCAGGGCAAGCCTTAGCCTTCTACTTACGAACTTTCCTCTCGATTCTAATTTCTATAAGCTAATTCATTCCACACTGTAGAGACTATCTCCTGCCAGAAATCCAGCCAGCCTTCGTAAATATACCATTATTTAACCAATTATATATTAATATAAAACATATTGACAATCAGGTGGTTTTATATTATCATAAATTCCAATTTAATAAATACTCTTATCTAGAGTGGTCGAGGGACTGGCCCTATGACACCCAGCAACCGGCAGCAATGCAAATGGTGCTAAATCCAGCAGAATTCAGGTTCTGAAAGATAAGAGGAAAGAACGGATGATAAAACAGCCTCTTTCCTCAAGGAAAGAGGCTGTTTTATTCATTAATTTTTAGTGCCGAATGAACGAATAAATTATAATAATGTGAGGTTATCATGAAACTTTCTGATCTATTTATTAAAGGAAAAACCCTTGTCTCTTTTGAGATTTTTCCTCCAAAACAATCTGTCACCTTAGAATCTATTTTTAAAACAACAGAAGGCTTACAAACCCTGAATCCTGATTTTACTAGTATTACCTATGGCGCTGGAGGGAGTGCCTCAGACCGTACTATTGAAACGGCAGATAAAATTAAAAATACGTACGGTGTCGAGGCCTTAGCTCATTTAACGTGTATCAACTCTCACAAAGATGATATTGATCTAATGCTAAATCAGCTGCAAGCTCATAATATAGAAAATATATTAGCCATGCGTGGCGATTATCCTATAAATAAAAACAATAATAAAGGAACAGAAAATACCTATCAATATGCAAAAGATTTAATAGCCCATATTAAATCCAATCATGATTTTTGTATTGCTGCTGCCGCTTATCCAGAAGGACATCCAGAGTGCCCTGATTTGAATACAGATCTTTTTCACTTAAAAGAGAAAGTAAATAGCGGCACAGATTTTCTAATTACGCAAATGTTCTTTGATAATGCGATCCTATATGATTTTCTTGACCGCATTAAACAAGTTAATATCACAATTCCTGTAAGTGCTGGTATTATGCCATTGCTAAATACCAAGCAGGTTGGCAGAATAAAAGGATTATGTGGTGCTACGATCCCTAAACCCCTACAAAATATCATTGAAAAATATGAACATTCCCCTTTAGATTTTGAAAAAGCAGGGATTGAATATGCTTGCAGCCAAATTACAGATTTGGTAGCAAATCAGGTAGATGGTATACATCTATATACAATGAACAAACTAGAACAATCCAAAACCATTATTCAACAAACAAATTTACGTTAAAGCTTATACATTAAATTTCTCGAGAAATTAAAGGAGGGATACTGTGCCAATTTACAATCCAACAATCCAAAGGCTAGATATGAGCGAATTAAAACGTTATTCAGGCCTTACGAAATGTACTGAATTTCCCCAGCGCTTGCTTGATCAAGCTTGTACAGAAGCACAGATCATATCCCAACCAAAAGCAAGCTGGCAGATCTATGACTATGATGCAAGTACTTCTACTATTTTAAGCCCCGATCCTTTATCACTTCCTCCGACGGTAATTAGTAAACACCTCGCCAACTCATTAAAAGTTGCCGTCATTGCAGTTACCATAGGAGATAATTTAGAAGAACTCGTAAGTGAGTATTTCATTAAAGATGAATATACCTTAGGCTTGCTATTAGATGCAGCAGGCACAACGGCCGTAGAGCTGGCTGCCGATCAAGCATGTGAGCTTATTAAGCAGGAGGCAAATAAACAAGGTTATACCACCCTATTCCGTTTCAGCCCTGGCTATGGACAATGGGATATTAGAGTTCAACCGCAAATCTTAGCTTTAGCACATGGCCATGAAATTAACATAACAGCCACTTCAACATGTATGCTTCTCCCCCGTAAATCAATTACAGCCGTAATTGGATTAACACCAACGGTATCAAGCCTCCCCGATAAAGAAGCGGTTGAAAGGTCTAAATGTGAACAATGTCAGCAAATAAATTGTTTATCTAGAAAGGATTGAAATTATGATTTATATTTTTGACGGTGCTATGGGAACGATGTTACAAAATGCAGGATTACCACCAGGCTATTGTCCTGAATTATGGAATCAAGAACAGCCAGCTGTGATTACGGCTATACATAAAAGTTATATCGATAGCGGATCCGACATTATTGAAACAAATACCTTTGGAGCAAATCGAATAAAATTAACTCATTATGGCTTAGAAAAAAAAGTCGCTCTGCTTAATACTGCTGCTGTTCAGGCTGCCCGGGCTGCTTGCGGTCCTAATACAAAAATAGCAGGTTCTGTAGGCCCTACTGGTAAGTTAATAGTTCCTTTAGGAGATTTATCTTTTGATGACGCTTACGACGTTTTCTTTGAGCAAATTTCTGCCTTAGATCAAGCTGGCGTAGATATGATTTTAATTGAAACAATTATTGATATTCAAGAAATGCGTGCTGCTTTGCTTGCCGCAAAAGCTGCTTCTAAAAAACCTGTTATTTGCCAAATGTCATTTGGTGCAGATGAAAGAACTGTAACTGGTACTGATCCAGTTACAGCAACGATCATTTTAGAAGCAATGGGTGCTGATATCATTGGTGTGAATTGTTCCTTAGGCCCTGCACAATTACTGCCAATTGTAGAAAAAATAGCACAAACTACAAATTGTCCAATCAGTGTTCAAGCCAACGCAGGAATGCCTAGCCTAATTAATAAACAAACTGTTTTTCCTATGCAGCCAGAAGAAATGGGACTTTGGGCTAAAAAATTAGTTACTGCAGGTGCTCGTTATATTGGTGGCTGCTGTGGTACTACTCCTAAGCATATTAAATCGATCTACCAAGCAGTAAAGAATCTCAATATCTCCGCTTTACCTGCTGTTCAATTAGCCAAAAAGTCTACCGCCTTAACTAGCCGCAGCAAAACCATTTACCTTGGCGCTGATCATCCCACTGTCATTATTGGCGAACGGATCAATCCTACAGGCCGTAAACAGTTAGCAGCTGATATTGCCTCTGGACAGTTTATTTCCGTAAAAAAAGAAGCCCTATCACAAGTTCGTGCAGGAGCACAACTTTTAGATGTAAATATGGGTGTCCCAGGAATTGATCAGGCCAAAGCCATGCAATATGTAATTCAAGAATTATCGATGCTGGTAGATACTCCTCTAGTAATTGATACAACAGATGTAAATGCATTAGAAGCAGGATTGAAGGCGTATCCTGGCAGGGCACTGATTAACTCAGTAAGTGCAGAATCAGAAAGATTAGATTCTTTTTTACCTTTGGCGAAAAAATATGGCGCTGCAATTCTTTGTTTACCTATTAGTCCAACTGGAGTGCCTAAAACGGCTCAAGACCGTTTACTTGTAACACAAAGTATTATTCATAGAGCATTTGATATTGGTCTTAAACCCGGAGACTTTGTACTAGATGCCCTAATACTAACAGCAGCAGCAGATGCTAGTGCAGGCCTCGAAGCGCTTGCGACATTGAAGCTGTATCGTCAGCACCTTGGTTACCCAACTACAATGGGTCTTAGCAATATTTCATTTGGACTGCCTAGAAGAGATCTCATCAATGCAACCTTTTGTGCAATGGCATTAAACGCAGGACTTGATGCACCTATTTTAAATCCATATGATCCTCTAATGCAACAGACTTTAGCAGCTTCTGCATTACTTTTGGGTCACGACCCCAGCGGCAGATCCTACAGTGTGAATTATGCCCCTACTAATCAGTCCGAAGAAAGAGCTGCCCCTCTTACGCCTAAAAACATTATCGAAGAAATCCATCTTGCCATTGTCTCTGGAGAAAAAGAAGCTGTTGTTCCTCTAGTTGAACAGGCATTAAAAGAAGGACATAGCTCTATTGAGATTAGTGAACAAGCATTGACAACAGCTATGAATAAAGTCGGTATCGCGTTTGGAAGTGGTCAATGTTTTCTCCCTCAAGTATTATTGGCTGCTGAAAGCATGCGCGCAGCTTTCCTTACTATAAAAAAAGAATTGCCAGCTCATACAACAACCAGCTTGGGTACTGTTATCTTAGCAACTGTCAAAGGTGATATTCACGATTTGGGGAAAAATATCGTAGCTGCATTACTAGAAAATAACGGCTTTACGGTAATTGACTTAGGAAAAGATATTTCACCTGAAAAAATTGTGGAAAAAACCATAGAACATCAAGCTGATATTGTGGGTCTATGTGCCCTTATGACAACAACAATGCCACAGATTGATCAAACAATTGCAGCATTAAAAGCTGCAGGATGCTCTGCTCAAACGATCGTCGGCGGAGCTGTCCTAACCCAAGAATATGCAAATCAAGCAAACGCCGATTCTTATGCTGCAAATGGTGTGGATGCAGTAACAATTGCCAAAGGCTTTATGGCTGATAAAGTACATTAATATCCATTGCCTATTCATTTTTTTAAAAATAGGCTTGCATGAAACTGCAATTCGTTGCTAATTTTATACAAGCTTATTTTTTTTATCAAAAATGCAGGATTTATGACAAATTATATGGAATTTTATATAAATATGTCAAATTTTATTTAGATTATTAAAGATGGGTGATAAAAGCAATGGATGAAGAGGGAGTAATGAATGAGGCAGCGATTGATGAGTTATTAGCTGTTGCAAATAAAGAATTATTCGCTCCAGAATCAACTTCTGCTAACAACGAAAAAATTGATCCGTTATCAACAATTGAAGATAATTTGGTTAAAGAAATACCGCCCACACAAAAGTTACCTTTTTTATCACAGCTATTACAAGATGCTCAAATAAAAAAAAGATTCATTACTATTCTTCTGCTATTATGCACCTGCATTTTGACTGGTGGATTTTGGGGTTATCAAGCAGCGCAGCAAACAGTAGAGGATACACTTTCCCTTGATAAAATGATCCAGCAAGGAATTACTTTTGAAGGGAAAAATCTCATTACGTATGCCGGGCGTGGCAATAAACCTATTGTAGTGGCTTTTCTCGATGCAGGTATGGACATTAATGCAACACGAAACACTGATGGCTGGACAGCTTTGACAGCAGCCTCTTTTTATAAACAACCCGAAATAGTTAAGCTGCTACTGGAAAAGCAGGCACTTGTTAACACACAAGACCGATCTGGCAGGACTCCTTTAATGTATGCTGCTGCAGTGGGAACAGAAGAAATTACAACCATGTTGCTAGAGGCTGGAGCAAACCCTAATATGCAAGACAAAAATGGGCGAACTGCTCTTATGGAAGCTTACTCTAAGAAAGAAGTAACAATAGCCGAAATCCTCAAAAATTCTGGTGCCGATCCTTCTTTTTCTACTATCATAGAAAAAGAAGCTGCTTCAGATACTTTAACTTCTTCAACAAAGAAATCTTCACCAACCTCTTCCTCTATTCCTAATGAAATCCGAATGACTGCTCACAAGGTGGGACTGATATCAATTGGCATGCCTTTGGAAGATATTAAGAAAATATATCCGACTCTTACTCTTAATGAAAAATATATTGACGGCAATAAAAAAACGATTGCAGCTATATATTTTGAAAATAACAGTGCTCCGTCCTTAATACTAGAACTTTCAAAAGGAAAATCGCAATTAGTTTCAATCATAAACGTCTATGATCCCAAATTCAAAACGGATAGGAATATTACACTTGATTCAACAGTTGGCGATATACGAAATCAATACTCGATAAGTGAGGTCCAAGTCATTGACCATTCCTTGTATCTTCTTGTTAGAAGTACGAAAATGCTATTTGAACTTGATATCAACGATCCTATGATACCAATTAACTGGACAGAGAACGGCAGCCCAAATTCAATTCCTTCTGATACAAAAATAAAAAGAGTTATAATGTATTAAAAAAGCTAACAATAAATTGTTAGCTTTTTTAATACATTATAACTCTATATATCATATTGCCTTATTTTTTCTTTGGAATACGCAAATTAATATGAATAAATTCCTCATCTTGCTCTTGTTTTACTTTAATTTTAAGACCTGTTTTTTTCATTTCCCCCACTACATTATTAATGGTATTAATAAATATTCGCACATCGCGAATCACTTTTACAACATTGCGTTTAGGAGTATTTTTAGCCTCTACTTGCTTGGCGATATCTTCTAAAAATTCTTCAATAAGCTCTTCTGTCTCACGCACATTTAACTTCTTCTCACTGATCATTTCCAAGACTTCTAATTGTAGTCTAGAATCTTCTAACTTTAGCAAAGAACGGGCATGTCGCTCTGTTAGCTTCTCCTTTGCAATTACCCCGCGAACTTCAGGTATCAGTTTTAGTAATCGCAACTTATTAGCAATAGTAGATTGATTCTTCCCCATACGTTTAGCAAGTTCCTCTTGAGTGAAAGCAAAACTTGTAATTAATTGCTGAAATCCCTCTGCCTCTTCTAAGAAATGTAAATCTTCTCGCTGTAAATTTTCAATCATAGCTAGTTCAGCCATTTCTTTATCAGTGAACTCTTTTATAATTACAGGAACCTGACTTAAACCTACTAACTTTGAAGCACGTAGGCGACGCTCTCCTGCTACTAATTCAAAACCATCAGGGATAAGACGTACAATTAGGGGTTGTATAATGCCATATTCCTCAATGGATGATGCCAATTCCTGTAACGATTCTTCACTAAATATTTTTCTTGGCTGAAATGGATTGGGAACAATTTCTGTAATTTGTACATACTGTATATTTCCTTCACTCATCCCGCTTTCCACAATACTTAAGCTACTATCATCCTGCTTATTATCTATATTCTTAGCAATATTGGTTTGATCTTTAGCCTCTTTAGCATTTTCCGGACTTTCTGAAGTCAGGCCTAATAATCTGGCTAAATTTTTCATCTATACACCGCCTTACCTATAATAGCCTTGTCAATAAGGTAATATTCGGCATTTCCACACAAGTTCCTTTTAACATGACTGTATTATAATGGATTTTTTTCTGGAATACCTGGACGTCTAGGATATGTTGATAATGTTTTTTTTATTTTACGAATATAAACAATTGCTCTTATATCATCAAGACCTGGCAGCTTAATATTTTCAATTTTATCGATTTCGCCGCCAAGGGCTTTAATAGCCCTTGTAGACTCTTTTATCTCTTGACTGTACTGTGACCCCTTAAGGGCAATAAAAAAACCTCCTACGGCCACAAATGGCAGGCATAATTCAGAGAGTATACTCAATCTTGCCACTGCCCGGGACACGGCAATATCATATACCTCACGAAATTTCCTATTTTTCCCACCTTCTTCAGCTCGACTGTGAACAAATTCAATATCTGGTATTTCTAATTTTTCCGCTACTTCTTTTAAAAATAAAATTCTTTTATTTAAAGAATCAAATAACGTCAGTTTTAAATCAGGACGAAAAATCTTAAGAGGCAATCCAGGAAAACCCGCTCCAGTACCTACATCAATTATTTTTGCTCCATTTTTAAAAATAGCCTCATCGTAACAAGATAAGGAATCAATCATATGTTTGACAGCCACTTCTTTTGGATCTGTAATCGCTGTCAAATTGATCTTTTGATTCCAGTCAATCAATATTTCAAAATAATGGGAAAATCTTACTATCTGTTCTTCAGTTAAGGATAAAGAATATTCCTCCGCTGATTTTATTAACATTTCACGAAAGATCAATTGCTTCATCCCTCCTACGCCTTTGTTCCATATAAATTAGTAATATGGATATATCCGCTGGAGAAACACCGGAAATTCTTCCTGCTTGTCCTATGGATAACGGGCGAATTTCATTCAGTTTCTCTCTTGCTTCCACTGCTAAGCCGCTTAGCAGCATATAATCAATATCCTCAGGCAATAATTTTTCATCTAATCTGGCCGCTCGTTCCACTTGTTCTAGTTGTTTGTTAATATAACCTTCATATTTAGCAGATATTTCTACTTGCTGCTGTACCGCTGAATCCAAAATAGGAACATCAAAATGTTCTGAAATCATACTGTAATTAATTTCAGTTCTCCGCAGTAAATCATATAGCATAATACCTGTACGCAGTTCTACTGTTCCCATAGCCTGCATCTTTGCCTGTATTTCAGGCGTGGGGGTAATCATTACACTGCGCAGCAGTTTTAAACTCTCTTCAATGGAATCACGCTTGCAAACAAATTTATCATATCGTTCATCAGTGACTAAGCCAATTTTTCGTCCAATTTCCGTCAAGCGCAAGTCGGCGTTATCCTGACGCAAAATAAGGCGGAATTCAGCTCGAGAAGTCATAATGCGATAAGGCTCATTGGTTCCCTTTGTAACTAAATCATCAATCAATACTCCGATATATCCATCAGAACGAGACAAAATCAGGGGTTCTTGACCTTTAACCAATAGAGCCGCATTAATGCCAGCTACTAAACCTTGAGCTGCTGCTTCCTCATAGCCAGATGTACCATTTATCTGACCTGCTGAGAATAATCCTTGAACCATTTTAAATTCTAAAGTTGGCTTAAGCTGAGTAGAATCAATACAATCGTAATCGATTGCATAACCCGGACGCATAATTTTTACATTCTCCATGCCAGCAATGGTTCGTAAGAATTCATATTGTACATCAATTGGCAGGCTTGTAGACATGCCTTGCACATACATTTCATTTGTATGATATCCTTCTGGCTCTATAAATAATTGATGTGCATTTTTATCAGCAAATCTTACAATTTTTGATTCAATCGATGGACAATAGCGCGGTCCGACTCCCTCTACAACTCCTGTATACATAGGAGCACGATGTAGATTATTTCGTATGATTTCATGAGTCTTTTCATTCGTATATGTCAGCCAGCAGGGCAATTGTTTTCTATTCGTAATCTCACTTAAAAAAGAAAAATTATGAACCTCTTCATCACCTGGCTGCTCAATCATCTTAGAAAAATCCAAAGAACGTTTATCTACCCTTGCCGGAGTGCCTGTCTTAAATCGCATGATACGAATATTTAACTCTTTTAAAGAAGATGTTAAATTTTCAGCAGCTCGCTGGCCATTAGGTCCGCCCTTATATGCGAGCTCTCCAATGATAATTTTTCCGCCTAAATAAGTCCCAGTTGCTAGTATTATACTTTTTGTATAATAAATTTCTCCAGTTTCTACTTCAATTCCATATACCTTCTGATCCTTCGATAAAATTCTTTCGACCAACACCTGTTTCACATCTAAATTAGGCTGATTTTCAACTGTCTCTTTCATTGTGATATGGTATAAATCTTTATCCGCCTGCGCTCTTAATGCATGTACAGCTGGTCCTTTTCCCGTATTTAACATTCTCATTTGAAGGCTGGTTTTATCTGCATTAAGCCCCATTTGCCCGCCTAATGCATCTAGCTCTCTTACCAAATGTCCCTTAGCCGGACCACCAACAGAAGGATTACATGGCATAAAGGCAATATTATCTAAATTAATAGTTGTTAACAACGTCTGGCAGCCCATACGCGCAGCAGCTAATGCCGCTTCGCATCCAGAATGACCAGACCCAATCACAATTACATCATACTCGCCTGCAATAAACACAATTTGACACTCCCCTATTTCCCAATACAAAATTGAGTGAATATCTGATCAATAATATCTTCCCCCAATGTATCTCCAGTTATCTCACCAAGCTTGTCCCAACTCTCTTTTAAATCAATCACAATGCAATCTGACGGCATTCCTTCATCAATTGTTGCAATCGTGGCTTCTAAATGATGTCTTGCCTGCTCTAATAAATTAGCTTGACGCAAATTAGTAATAAATGCTCCCTCTTTCTGAGCAACTCCACCATCGTATACCATGTTCACAATCATCTGCTCTAGTTCTGCTAAGCCAATACCTTCCATCACCGATATTTTTAATACTTTTGTATCTGCAATATAGGTGTATACCTCATCTAAATTTAAAAGCACTGGCAAATCGGTTTTATTAACTAAGATAATTGCCTTTTTACCTGAAAGCATCTTCAATACTTCTCTATCTTCAGATGATAATGGCAGGGAAGCATCTAATAATAACAAGATTAGATCCGCTGTTACAACAAATTCTTTTGCCTTTTCCACACCCATTTGCTCGATAATATCAGAAGTTTCCCTTATACCAGCAGTATCTACAACTTTTAATGGAACACCTGATATATTTACGAATTCTTCAATTATATCACGAGTTGTTCCTGGAATATCCGTTACAATTGCTCTTTTTTCTTTCAATAAAGCATTTAGCAAACTGGACTTACCCACATTGGGCTTACCAAGAATTACAGTTTCTAATCCTTCACGCAGTATACGGCCTGTTTCTTTTGTCGATAATAAATGATTTATATCTACCAATAAAAGATCTACTGCCGCCCTAACGTCCTGAGCAGCTAAAACCTCGATATCTTCTTCTGGAAAATCAATAGTCGCTTCTAAATTAGCAATCATTCTTAATATTTCATATCTCATTTTGCGTATCTGATCTGATAAAGCTCCTGAAAGATGTCCTACAGCCATGCGAAGAGAAGCATCGGTCTTCGCTCTAATAATATCCATAACGGCTTCTGCTTGGGATAAATCCAGTCTTCCATTTAAAAATGCCCGCTTTGTAAATTCACCAGGTTCAGATAATCGCGCACCATACTCTAGTGTCAGTGCCAGAATTTTTTTTATAGGCACAGGTCCGCCATGGCAATGAATTTCCACGACATCTTCACGCGTATAAGATTTAGGCCCATACATAATAAGCAACAAAACCTCATCAACAACTTGGCCGTTGTTCGGATCGATAATATGCCCATAGGCTACTTGCTGCGATGCGATTTGTTCTATATTCTTCCCCTTTATCCCCCGGAATAATGTTTCTGCTATCTTGATTGCCAAGGAGCCACTTATTCGTATAATTCCAATTGCCCCTTCACCTGGAGCAGTGGCAATTGTACTAATCGTATCCTCTACAAACACCTTTATTCCCCCTTATTCTGAATACCAGTACACTTTAAAAGTACTAAAAAAATGACTTTTTAAGAAACTCACTATTCACTAGCTATTTTACCCATTCTCCAGAGAATATTTATTATGCTGAAATAATAATACCCATGACTATCCTTTAGTAGTAGAACCCAGTAATAATTAATTATTACTGGGTTCCTAAATATGTAAACTATCTATCTTTTTAAGGCAATGACAATTTTGCGATAAGGTTCTTCCCCTTCACTGTAAGTAATAATTCGTTGATCATCTTGAAGAGCCATATGAATAATTTTTCGTTCGTTAGGACTCATCGGTTCCAGCACAACTTTTTCCCCACGCCGTTTAACAGAATCAGCTAGGCGAGCAGCTAAACGATTTAATGTATCCGTGCGGCGCTGGCGATAATCTTCAACATCAAGAACAATACGCACCTTGCCATCAATATCACGATTCGCTGTCAAATTAGTTAAATACTGTAATGCATCTAACGTTTGACCATGCTTCCCAATCAATATTCCTAAATCATTACCCCTAATATTAAAATTAATAGAATCTTCTTTTCCTACTTTTTCAATCTGTACCTCTAAATTCATTAAGTCAAAAACAGTTTTTAAAAAATCATGAGCCACTTGTACCGGATCAATTGGCTTAATAGTCACTCTCACTCTAGCAGGCTTACTGCCAATAAAGCCAAATAAACCTTTACTGGGCGCTTCTAACACTTCATACTCGATGCGGTCTTCTCCAACTTGAAGTTCATTTAAAGCCAGCCGTACGGCTTCTTCAACAGTTTTACCAGTCATATCCACAGAAGTCATCGTGTTAATTAGCCTCCTTATTTTTGAGCTTCACCACGGTACATCCACCACTGTTGAGCAATTTGGAATGCATTGCTCATTACCCAGTATAATACAAGTCCAGCAGGAAAAGTAATACTAATATAACCTATAAATAATGGCATAAAAGTCATCATCATTTTTGCCTGTTGATTCATATCACTGCTTGTCTGTTTTTGTTGAATATAAGTAGTCAGTGCTGACAATACTGGTAAAATATACAAAGGATCAGGATGAGATAAATTAGCGATCCATAAAAAACTAGGTATTTGTGCATACTGATAATCACGAATAGCAAAGAAGATCCCCATAAGTATAGGCATCTGAACCAATAGAGGCAAACAACCTGATAACGGATTAACTCCTGACTCTTTATATAAAAGAGCCATTTCTTTATTTAATTTTTCAGGATTCCCTTTGTATTTTTCTTGCAAATCTTTCATTTTAGGCTGCAAATCCTGCATAGCCTTCATACCTTTAACTTGTTTTACAGTTAAAGGATATAATAGCAACTTTATAATCAAAGTTACCAAAATAATAGCTATACCATAATTAGGTATGCCGATGCTAGCAGTCATATCATAGAAAAAAGTTAATATATGCTGCAATAATGCAATTGCCGAATCAAACAAAGCCAATATCTCACGTCCTCAATATTAATTTGTAACAAATCAATCCTTATATCTCAAACAGGATCATAGCCGCCAGGATGAAAAGGATGACAGCGCAATATACGCCGCATAGCCATGATACCCCCACGGAAAATCCCATATTTCTCAATTGCCTGTAATGCATACTCTGAACAAGTCGGCACAAAACGGCAAGTAGGCGGTTTGAGCGGTGAAATAAATAAACGATAACCTTTAATTAGCATTATAGCTATTTTTTTCATTATCAACTACCTACTTAGCCAAAATTTTTGCCATTTCACACAAATGAATAAACGCTTTACCCACTGCTATAGAATTTGAACTTACTGCTGCTTGTCTGCCAACTAATAGTAAATCAATTCCATTAATTAACTTATGCTGGTTTAACCGATAGGAATCTCGTAAAAGACGTTTTACTCGATTGCGTACTACCGCACCACCCAACCTTTTGCCTGCAGCAAATCCTACACGGCGAACAATGCTATTAGTAGACAGTACATAAAGTACTATCATACGATTTGCAAATGATCTGCCAGATTTATATACAGTTTGAAAATTTTTATTTTTGTGTAAAATCCCTTGCTTAGATAACTTATATATCACAGTTTATCATCCCGCCATATGGAAAATAGGCCTGTTCTGGCGCCCTATTATGCAGATAATTTCTTTCTGCTTCTAGCACGTCTTCTTTTTAGGACTAATTGACCACCTCTGGTTTTCATACGTTCACGGAAACCATGAGTTCTTTTTTTCCATAAATTATTTGGTTGATAAGTACGTTTCATTTATTTACACCTCCTTGCTAAAGTACCAAAAATATCACGTTAAAATGCCTATATTTTAACACTAAAGATTATAGACTAGTCAAGGCCTCAGTGTCAAGAAATATACTTGTTGATAGTTTCTGAGTATTGTGGATAAATTTGTAGATAAAAGGTCCTGTTTGATAAAAATCTGTTGATAACTTATATAGTTTTTGATAATATAAAACATGACAAGATATCCACATATTCTTTCTAATCTCTTTTTTATCTACATAAAGTAAAAGTTATTCACAAAAACATAGCTTTATGCACACTTTTATCCACACTACTTAATAACTCTATTATACTTGATAAATACAAGACTGCGAAATACTTTTTATTTTGCTGTTGTATTTTTTTTTCGTTAAAACTCTATTTTTATAAATAAGTTATTCACATCTGTTAATAAGTTTGTGGATAACTTGTTAGACTGTTAATTAAATCTGTTGATAGAGCATTTATTATTAAACGAATTCCCTTATTCATAGCCTTTATTTTATATTTGATAAAACATTTTCATTATTTATCACCCTTATTCCTTTAAGTAGTGTTTTATCTTTTTATATATTCCACATCATATTTTAATTTTTATATTATTTGTATAGCACAGAAAGGATTGAATGTATGGACGATACCCTGCAAGCAACAATCGTATGGGAACAGGTATTAAAAAAATTAGAACAAGAACTATCGAAGCTAATGATTGATACTTGGCTAAAACCCACCATCCCACTAAAACTAACTGATACCACATTAGAAATTGGAACTCCTAAGCAAATCATTAAAGAATGGCTTGAATCCCGCTATCTTCCTATCATTTCATCTACAGTCCAATATATTACGAATAAACCCTTAACGATAATTTTTATCAATTTAGATATAGATGATGAAACCGCTTCGCTTCCTGCATCACAAGAAATTACTCCGCCAATCGCTCCATCCCAGCTACTACTAGACACAGAAATCGATAAAAACGATAAAAAAGCTGACTTCGTGCAGACAAGTATGTCTACAGCCAAACAACCTCATATCTACAAACCCTCTTCTGAATCTGATCAAAGCTTTTCTTTAAATCAAAATCCAGCAGAAGAATCAATGGCAATACTAAACCCTAAATACATTTTTGAAACTTTTGTTATCGGTAATTCTAACCGTTTAGCTCATGCTGCATCCTTAGCTGTTGCCGAGGCACCAGCCAATGCATACAATCCTTTTTTTGTTTATGGCGGTGTTGGACTTGGAAAGACTCATCTTATGCACGCTATTGGCCACCGTATTTTAAAAAATCACCCACATTTAAAATTACTCTACATTTCTAGTGAAAAATTCACCAATGAGCTAATCAATTCTATTCGAGATGGTAATCCTGAAAGTTTTCGCCAAAAATATCGTAATATTGACGTCCTCTTAGTTGACGATATTCAATTTCTAGCAAAAAAAGAACATACACAGGAAGAATTTTTCCATACTTTTAATACATTACATGAGGCAAATAAACAAATTATCATGTCTAGCGATCGACCGCCCCGTGAGATTCAAACCTTAGAAGATCGACTGCGATCGCGTTTTGAAATGGGTCTTATTACTGATATTCAACCACCAGATCTAGAAACACGTATTGCCATTTTGCGTAAAAAAGCAATTATGGAACATTTAAATGTATCTAATGATGTTATGGTATATATCGCAAGCCGTATTGACAACAATATTAGGGAACTGGAAGGTGCATTAATTAGAGTGATGGCCTATGCTTCTTTAACAAACCAGAATATTGATATCGACCTGGCAACAGAAGCATTAAAAGACATTTTTCCTCATGGAAAACCTAAGCAAATTACGGTAGAACTGATTCAAGAAACCATCGCTTCTTACTTCAAACTAAAAATTGATGAGTTGCTTGCCAAAAAAAGGACCCGTAATGTAGCATATCCTAGACAGATTGCTATGTATTTATCCAGAGAGCTAACAGAGACTTCACTTCCGAGACTTGGAGAAATGTTTGGCGGACGTGATCACACAACAGTTATTCACGCTTATGACAAAATCAGCCGTGAACGTAACGCAGATATTAAGTTAAGCAATACAATTAAGGAATTAATTAAACGAATTGAAAATAATTAATATCTTTATTCGCTTCTATGTCACCAAAAGTGCCATTTTACTCACATTATTCACTCTTTATTTGACGATACGTGTATAACTCTGTTAGTAACAGTAGGACTAGCCTGTATATTATTTGTTGATAATTTATACACAGTAAAAATCTGTGGATTTGTGGATAACCTCTATAGTACTTACTGACACGTTATTAACAAGTGTTTTTTACTGTGTATAAGGCAAATTTAGAGTTATTAACATATCTACACCCCCTACTACTATTACGACTATTTTATTAATATATATATTATTTAGTATTAATATACCGAATGGAGGACTAAAAATGAAAATCTCCTGCACAAAGGAGCAATTAAACCATGCTGTACAAACAGTACAAAAGGCTCTTGCCACTAAAACCCCAATGCCTATCCTGACAGGGATCTATTTATCTGCCTTTGAAGATAAATTGGAATTACAAGCAACAAATTATGAAATTGGCATTAGCTGCATTATTGAAGCTACAATTAACGAACCAGGTACGGTAGTAATCTCTGGACGGTATTTCCAAGAGTTAGTTCGAAAATTACCAGGAGAGACTATTGAAATTTCTTCGAGTGCAGAAGACCGAACGATTCAAATTACTTCGAATCAAGCTCAATTTAATTTATTAAGCTTACCGGCAGAAGAATTCCCTGTACTAAAAAAGCCAACAAGTGATACAGTTATAACTGTTAAAGATAATATTTTAAGAGAACTAATCAAAAAAACTGTTTTTGCATGTTCTACTGATGAATCTCGTCCTATCTTTACCGGCGGTTTGTTAGAAATTAATCAATATGAAATAAATATGGTAGCTACCAATACGCATCGCTTGGCAATAAAAAAAGACCACCTTGGCCATAATACAGATAGTATAAAAATGATAATACCTGCTAAAATATTGAATGAATTAGCACGTATTATGATTTCTGATGTCCCTATGGATGTAACAATTTATTGTCAAAAGAATCAAGTATCTTTTGCATTTGATAATATCTATATCATCTCACGCCTGATTGAAGGGCAATTCCCCGACTATAATAAAGTAATACCTCCTAGTTTTGCTACTACTATAACGATTGATACACATGCATTTATGGATGCAGTAGAACGCGTCTCCTTATTAGCAAGAGATGGTGATTATAACATTATTAAATTGGCTTTTAAAAATGATTGTGTTATTATTACATCTAACAACCCTGATATCGGTAAAGCATGTGAAACAGTACCAACAATCGTTCAAGGTAATGAAGTTGAAATTGCTTTTAATGCAAAGTATGTTACAGATATCTTAAAAAACATTACCAGTGAACAACTTATATTCTCTCTGAATACACCTCTTAGTCCTGCAAGTATCAAACCGATTGATGATGCAACTTACAACTATATTATTACGCCTGTGAGGACAAATTAAATGGATGAAATAGGAATAACTACAAATACCATTCAGCTCGATCAGTTTTTAAAATGGGCAGGAATCGTTGAATCTGGTGGACAAGCCAAACTATTGATTGAAGATGGTATGGTCTTTATTAATGGTGCCCAAAGTTATGAACGACGCAAAAAAATAAAACCTGGTGATATTATTGAAATTACAAATATTGGTAAGTGGAAAGTAACGACTGAATAAAAGGTGTTACCATGAAAGTTAATAAAATAATTCTGAGAAACATACGAAATTATGTAAACCTTTCCTTAGATTTTACCCAGGGAATTAATATATTTATTGGACAGAATGCGCAAGGAAAAACCAACATCCTTGAATCTATTTATTATGGTGCAATGGGGCGCTCTCATCGTACGAATGTAGATGGGGAGCTTATTCGTTGGCAGCAGGAAGACGGTAGTATTACAATTTTATTTTCGCGTATGAATATTGAAAATAGCCTAATTATGAAGCTGAGTAATAATCAGAAAAAGGAAATCATATCGAATCATTATGCAATTAAATCTCGAGAACTTATTGGTTTGCTCAATGTTGTACTGTTTTCTCCTGAAGATTTAATGCTAATCAAAGGGATGCCTGCTATGCGTAGGCGTTTTTTAGATGTAGAGATTTCACAAGCAAATCCAAGTTACTACCAGCAGCTATTAAAATATAATCGCATTGTATCTCAACGTAATAATTTGTTAAAAAAAATCAGAGAAAATAAAGATAAACCCGATATGCTAGATGCTTGGGATGAACAAATGGCTATTGCAGCTAGTAAAATCGTTATGAAGAGGCAAGAGGCAGTTAAGAAATTAGCAATGCTTGCTAATTTAATGCATCGTAAAATAACTGCAAGTAAAGAAAATTTGACTCTTGTTTACCATAAGCATGAAATCATCGAAACGGGAATTGAAAATCTGATAAAAGAATATAAAGCTAAATTTTTGCAGCATCGACAAAATGATATTTGGCGTGGCAGTACAAGTATCGGACCTCATAAAGATGATTTAATCCTTACAGTAAATGGCATAAATTTAAGAACATTTGGCTCACAAGGTCAACAACGTACAGGAGTTTTGTCGTTAAAATTAGCAGAATTGGAATTTATAAAGTCGGAAACAGGAGAATATCCCATTTTGCTATTGGATGATGTGATGAGTGAATTGGATGCAACACGCCGGGAACATTTATTAGTTTTTATCAAGGATCGTGTACAAACCATCATTACGGCGACGGAAGAAAAGTATTTTCCAGATTGGGAATTTGGAAAATATTTTCATGTAGAAAATGGTACTATAGTGGAGTGATGGCAATGCAAATAATGAAAGATATAGTATCGAATACGATCAGAAATTTAGGCTTACAGAAGCCGTACAACGATCAATCTGTTATTGTACATTGGTCAGAAATCGTCGGCGATGATATCGCTGCTAATGCATACGCTCGCTCTGTTCAGCAAGGAACGCTTATGGTTAGTGTGAATAGTTCTGTTTGGTCTCATCATTTGTCGATGATGAAAGAAAGCATTATTGATAAAATAAATAAATTTATTGGCTATAAACTTATATTTGATATTCGCTTTCAAGCAGGATATTTTAGTAATTCCAAGAATGAAGAAAATACTGATATAAATACAGTACCTAATATAAAATACCAATTAAGTAAGGTCACATTAGATGAAAATGATGTACAAACTATGCAGGAAACTAGTAATCATATAAGTGATAAATATTTAAAACAAAAGATATTGCGCATAATGCGCAAGGATTTTGCTTTAAAAAAAATAAAAAAACAGCATAACTGGCACCAGTGTGCCAGTTGTACTGTTTTATGTCCGCCGGAAGAAACGTATTGTACTGCTTGTACACTTAATAAAAAGCACAAATTACTGTATACTATTATAAATACTCTAAAAGAAATACCATGGATCCGCTATGCTGAATTATATGAACATATTGCTTGTACAGAAGAGGAATTTCAGCAAGCTAAATATACATTAACCGCATTTATTAGCCGAGACATTCAAGAAGGAGATTACGATAAGTTTAAAATCATGAGTTTCATCATGCTAACTACAGGAGCTAAAATTGAAGCTGTAAATGATGCGATTATTAATAAAACCTTAGAAAAATTCAGGAGGAAAAAGTAATGTTTTTACATCTTGGAGCCGATATGGTCGTTCCGTTGCGTGATGTTATTTCCATTACTGATCTAAAATCAACACGATCAGGTATTAATAAAGAATTTATTAATAAAATGCGCGATGAGAAAAAAGTTTTTGATGTTTCAGAAAATGATCCCAAGAGCTTTATTATTACTACAAATAAGGTATATCTATCTGCCATTTCATCTTTAACATTAAAGAAAAGAGCAATTGATTTTCATATCTATGAAAATATTTAAGATAGATCATATAAAGTTGTTTTATAACACTCTATGAGTTGATTTTATGTTGGAGGTTAACAATGAGTAATGAGGAAGAAGTTTTAGGTAATGGTAATTATGGGGCGGAGCAAATACAGGTATTAGAAGGTTTAGAAGCAGTTCGTAAACGCCCAGGGATGTATATTGGTAGTACCTCAGCCAGAGGATTGCATCATCTGGTTTACGAAGTAGTTGATAATAGTATTGATGAAGCATTAGCTGGATATTGTGATAAAGTAGATGTAACGATTTGCCAAGATAATAGTATTATTGTATCTGATAATGGTCGTGGTATTCCTGTTGGTATGCATGAAACTGGCAAGCCAGCGGTAGAAGTAGTGTTAACAGTACTGCATGCCGGCGGTAAATTTGGCGGTGGTGGCTATAAAGTTTCTGGTGGTCTCCATGGGGTAGGTATATCCGTAGTAAATGCCCTTAGTACATATTTAGATATAGTAGTGAAAGTAGATGGAAAAATTCACCAAATTGGGTTTGAACGCGGGTATACTGTTAAACCTTTAACGATCATTGGCGATACAGAAGAACATGGGACAACTGTAAAGTTTAAACCTGATGGTGAAATATTTGAAGAGTTAGTATATAGTTATGATACTTTAAAGCAACGCTTAAGGGAATTAGCCTTTTTAAACAAAGGAATTACGATTAATTTAACGGATGAACGCACACAGATTAACGAAGTGTTTTTCTATGAAGGTGGTATCTGTTCTTTTGTACATCATTTAAATAAGACAAAAACGGTACTACATCCTGATCCTATTTGCATAGGAGGAAAACGCGATACCAGTGTTGTAGAGATTGCCCTGCAGTATAATGAAAGCTATGTAGAAAATATTTTTAGCTTTGTTAATAATATTAATACTCAGGAGGGTGGAACTCACCTGAGTGGTTTTAAGATTGCGCTTACAAGAACAGTTAATGATTATGCTCGTAAATTAAATATTTTAAAAGATAATGATGAAAATTTAAGTGGTGAAGATGTTCGAGAAGGTCTAACTGCAGTTATTAGTTTAAAAATTGAGGAACCACAATTTGAAGGACAGACTAAAACTAAATTAGGTAATAGTGATATTCGAGGTATTGTCGATAGTATCGTTTCTGATAAATTAAGTGAGTTCTTTGAAGAAAATCCAGCGGTGACTAAAAAGATTATTGAGAAATCAGTCATGTCTGCTCGAGCTAGAGATGCAGCCCGCAAAGCGAGAGAATTGACTCGTAGAAAAAATGCATTGGAAATCAGCTCTTTACCTGGGAAGTTGGCAGATTGCTCGATGAAAGATCCTATGCAGACCGAAATTTATCTTGTTGAAGGAGATTCAGCAGGTGGTTCTGCTAAACAAGGACGGGATCGCCGATTCCAAGCTATATTACCGTTGCGTGGTAAAATATTAAATGTTGAGAAAGCTCGCTTAGATAAGATACTCAACAGTGATGAAATTAGAGTTATGATTACGGCTTTTGGCAATGGGATTGCTGAAGATTTTGATTTAGAAAAAAGTCGTTACGGCAAAATTATTATCATGACAGATGCTGATGTGGATGGTGCCCATATTCGTACTTTGCTATTAACTTTCTTTTATCGTTACATGAAGCCTCTTATTGAGGCAGGTCGTATTTATATTGCTCAACCACCTTTATATTTAGTAAAAAAAGGGCGTGAGAGTTGGTATTTGTACAGTGATGATGAAATGAATAAATTATTAGCTCGTATAGGCAGAGAAAATATTAATGTACAGCGTTATAAAGGTCTTGGTGAAATGAATCCTGATCAGTTATGGGAAACTACTATGAATCCTGAAGGAAGAACTTTACTACAGGTAGAATTAGGCGATGCTATGGCTGCTGATGAGATGTTTACAATTCTTATGGGGGATAAGGTAGAACCAAGGCGTAAGTTCATTGAAGATAATGCTCATGATGTACGAAATTTAGATACGTGATAGGTAAGTAAAAATCAGGAAGGCAAATTATCTATTTTTGATAATTAGCCTTCCTACTTTTAAAGTAATTGTTTTTTTATTGCGTTGTAAGGAGGAGTCATATGCGGATTATAGTAATTGATGGACAAGGCGGCGGTATGGGGAAAATCATTATAGAAAAAATAAGGAAAGAGTTTAAAGAACAAATTGAAATATTGGCGTTAGGCACAAATGCTCTGGCAACTTCAGCTATGCTAAAAGCAGGAGCAAATGAAGGTGCAACAGGAGAAAATGCAATCGTGCACAATTGCAAGGATATTGATTGTATCATAGGATCATTAAGTATTATTATGGCAAATTCAATGCTTGGAGAACTAACGCCTAAAATGGCTGAAGTGATTACATCTAGTAAGGCGCGTAAGATCTTAATACCTTTATATCGTGGTAATATTGATATTATTGGATTAAAAACAGAACCGCTGCCTCATTTAGTCGATGGAGTACTGCTTGAAATTAAAAAGCATTTAGGAGGGGATAAAACATGTGTGAAGCTAACGTTTATGTAATAAATAAAAATGTGGAAGAATTACTCTTAGAAAGAGTCGATACCATTATTCCTAAGGATGGAGAAATCTATCTTGAAAATATTTTTGGTGAACGTAAAACAGTAGAAGCACGTATTAAAGAATTACATTTAGTAGATCATAAAATTATCCTAGAGCGCTTTTCGAAAGAATAAATAAAGTTATATAGATCTGTCATTGTGAACAGAGTAAAGTAATGACAAAGAAATCTGAGATATTTTTAAAATATTGTATTCTTTTTGTTTTAAATTATAATGTGCATAAGCGGCTAGATACTATTCTAGCCGCTTATGCACATTATAATTTATACTTTTTTAGTACGGCAATAAGAGGATAACCGATAGCAAAGACAATAATTGCCTCACTAAATCCAATGGATAATATTGTAAACCAGAAAGGCATAGCATATAATATAGAAAGATAACCTCCAACAATAAAAGCATTGACTATAATTGGCGACATATAAGCCCAGATAGTACTTTTAAATCGATAGGTAAGCCAAGCTGCAATAAGTGTAGCCAGACTACCACCAAATATATCCCACACTCCCAATCCACCAAATATATTAGCAATTAATGTGCCTATAAATAAACCGTAGATAGCTTCAGGATATAAGATTGGTAAAACAGTAAGTGCCTCACTAAGGCGAAATTGTAAAGGACCATACGAGATGGGTGCTAATGCATATGTAAAGCTTATATATAAAGCAGCAATCATAGTAGCACGCACAATAGAATGGGTATTCATAAAGACCTCCATTGATAATATTTGAATTTTAATTATAGTATATTAAGTTAAAATAAACCAGGGAAGTTTCAATAATGATATATATATAGTAAAACAAACATATGTTCCTAAAAAAATTGTGGACTTGTAGTTAGGAATGGTATAATAAAATTAGAATAAATAAAATAAGAATTAGGTGGTAAATATTGTCTAAGCGTCATACAGCAAGCGAAATAGAAGATAATAAAGAACGTGTTAATCCAAGGCTCCGCTCTGAGGTATTGGGTATTTTTCTTTTAGCTGCAGGGATTATCTCAATTATTAGTTTGCTGGATTTTAACACTGGATCTATTGGTCTATATCTATCAAAATTTTTAAAGTACTCTTTTGGCTTAGGTGCTTTCATTATTCCTTTATTACTGATTATTATTGGTGGCTTTTATATCAAGAAAGATCATGGCATCGTATATAGTATTCGTTTTTGGGGTCTAGCGTTGCTATATATATCTTTATTAGCTTTAACACATCATTTTTTAATTATTGAAAATAGAGAGATACTGCCAGAAAGTTTAGCTAATGGAGGCGGCCTAATTGGTGGTATGTTGTTGTTTATACTGCGTAAATTTTTTGGATTCTATGGTGCCTTTATAATATTAGTTGCTTCAGGTTTGTGTGGCATTTTAATTGCAACTACTTGGTCATTATATCAAACCTATTTAGTTGCTAAAGAAAGAACCCAGCAGGGATTGTCTACTGCATATGAGCAAATCGAAAAAGCCGGAAGTTTTTATAATCAAGAAAAAGATAGAAATTTTCTAAGGAAAAATAATAAAGAAGAAATAAAAGAGCAGGATGAAGATAGTAGAGAGTTTACTGGCAGACCTCTAAGCGACAGTTTATTAGAACAGGCTGCGTATCAAGAAGCTGAGGAAATAAACGATAAGATAAGAAAAGATGAACCGATTCAGAGGGCGCGAGAGAATGTTGCTGAAGTAAAGCATAAGCCCAATAACAAGGGAAAAATAGAGGAAAATCATTCTATTTTAGAACCTGAGAGTACTTTTGTTTCAGGGTATGTATTGCCGCCACTATCAATATTACAAAAATCAACAAATCAGGCGGATAGTAAGCGAGCAAAAGAAGTAGCTAATAATGCTAAAATTCTTGAGAGTACTCTGGAAAGTTTTAATGTCAAAGCTAAAATGATCCATATCAGTCAAGGACCTACTGTAACCCGTTATGAGTTAGAACCTGCCCCCGGTGTAAAAGTTAGTAAAATTGTTAATTTAGCAGACGATATTGCTTTGAGTCTTGCCGCATCTGGAGTACGTATTGAAGCACCGATTCCAGGAAAAGCAGCTATTGGTATTGAAGTTCCCAATAAGGTTTTAGCGAGTGTTCCTTTGAGGGACGTGCTAGAAAGCAATGAATTTTTGAAAGCAACCTCAAAGTTAATTGTGGCTTTAGGTAAAGATATTGCTGGTCAGACTGTGACAGCTGATTTAGGGAAAATGCCTCATTTATTAGTGGCGGGTTCTACAGGGTCTGGCAAGAGCGTGTGTATTAATACGTTGTTAACGAGTATATTGTTTAAAGCAACCCCTCAGGAAGTACGCCTTATTTTAATTGATCCTAAGGTGGTTGAATTGACCAATTATAATGGTCTTCCTCATTTATTGACACCTGTGGTGACGGATGCACAAAAAGCTGCTTCTGCCTTGCGCTGGGCAGTGCAAGAAATGGAACGGCGATATGAAATGTTTGCAGCTGCAGGAGTGCGTGATATTGGACGATATAATGAATTAATTGATAATTTTCCAGTTGGTGAGGGTTCCAGTGGAGAAAAAATTCCTTATATTTTAATTATTATTGATGAGTTGGCAGACCTAATGATGGTATCACCAGTTGATGTAGAGGATGCTATTATCCGCTTAGCCCAAAAAGCTCGGGCGGCGGGAATCCATATGGTATTAGCGACGCAAAGACCTTCTGTAGATGTAATTACTGGCTTAATCAAGGCTAATGTACCGTCTCGGATTGCCTTTGCCGTGTCCTCTCAAATTGATTCACGAACCATATTGGATATGGCTGGAGCAGAAAAATTGCTAGGTAAGGGAGATATGTTGTTTTATCCTATAGGTATGTCTAAGCCCCTTAGAGTGCAAGGCGCATTTATTGCTGATAGCGAAGTAGAAGAACTTACAGAATATATTAAGAAGCAGGTAGAACCTCCTGAATATATGGAAGGAATTACTGCTTGTGAAAACTTAAAAAAAGAAGAAAATGATACAAATCTTTTTGAAGATGAACTATTTGAAGATGCTGTGCGTATTATTATGGAATTAAATCAGGCATCTGCGTCTATGCTGCAAAGAAAATTTCGAATTGGCTATACAAGGGCATCTCGTTTAATTGATACTATGGAAGAAATGAAAATTATTGGTCCCAATATGGGAAGTAAACCTCGGGATATTATCATGACTTATGATCAGGTATGTGATCGTTATTTTAATGATGCAGCCCAATCTAATAATACGGATTTAGAATAGATGAGGTGGTAGGTTTGCCAGGTCGATATAAGCAGATCACTAAGAAAGTAGGTCTTCCTCCCGGTACTCTTTTACACATTGGCTCCAAGAGAAGTGAAAAAGTAAAAATAAGAAAGTTATGTTATAGTAGTGATGATTGGACAGAAAAAGAATTTGATAAAGTGGATGAATTGCTGGAAAGCATAAGTAGCGCAGAGAAATGCTGGATTCATATTAGTGGCGTTCATGTAGTAAGCATGGTTGAGAAAATAGGAGCTGCATTTCAAATACATTCTTTAGTATTAGAAGATATTGTTAATACAAACCAGCGGCCTAAAATGGAAGATAACAAAGAGTATTTATATATTATTGTCAAAATGATTCATTGCTATGAGAATAATATTGATTTTGAACAAGTCAGCTTAATTGTAGGAAATAATTATATTGTATCATTTCAAGAAAATGACAATGATACGTTTACAAAAATACGGGAACGTATCAAAAGCACTAACGGTATCATTAGAAGTAAGGACGTGGATTATCTTGCCTATGCCTTGCTTGATTGTATTGTAGATAATTATTATGTTGCTCTTGAATATTTGGGGGATAAAATTGAACAATTAGAAAATAGAATTATTGTACATCCTCAGCCTAAGGTATTAAAAGAAATCCATACGCTAAAAAATGAAATGTTATTTGTACGAAAAGCCGTATGGCCTCTTAGAGAAATTATAAATGCTTTATCTCGAGGAGATTCTGCGTTATTTAAAAAAGATACTCTTATTTATATTCGAGATGTATATGATCATATGATACAAGTAATTGATAGTATTGAAATGTATAGGGATATGGTTACGGGGATGCTTGATCTTTATCTTTCCAATGTAAGTTTTAAAACGAATGAAGTCATGAAAGTCTTAACAATTATTGCTACCATTTTTATTCCCCTCACTTTTATTGTAGGTTTATATGGGATGAATTTTAAATATATGCCGGAACTTGAATGGAAGTGGGGCTATCCGGCGATTCTATTAATTATGGCCTTTATTAGTGGATGTATGATTATATATTTTCGCAAGAAAAAATGGATGTAAATCCTTACTATTAATAAAAGTCATACCTCTTAAGGTACGACTTTTAATGATAAAATTATATATAGGTTTGCTCTTAATTAAGGCAAATCCAACTTAGTACCAAAATATTGGCTGGTTAATTTTAGCCAGGAACGGCTGGCGAAGGATAGATAGCGATCTTTTTTCCAGATCATGCCCAAATGCCAAGGAACCATAGGTTCTGCTAAAGATACTGTTTTAATTTTGGCAGGGTCAAGTTCATTGCAAATGGTTCGTGGCAATATAGCAATTCCTAAATTAATTGCAACCATTTCAGATATAAAGTCCCATTGGGAGCTTTCACAGATAATTTTAGGATCAAAGCCGCTTTGAATGCAGCGATTTACGATACGACCATGAAGAGTAAAGTCTTCTCGTAATAAGATAAAGGATTCATTTTTTAATTCACTCAGCTCCACATTAGATCGATTGGCTAATTCGTGATCAGGGTGAACGATAAGCATTAGAGGCTCTTTGACAAAAGGAAACATTTCAAAGTTATTCTCATTAACGGGTAATGCTACCATGCCAATATCCAGGCTGCCATCTTCTACCCCATCCTCAACTTTTTTGGAACCTACTTCAATTAGACTAAGAGAGATTTGGGGATATAACCTTGTATAATCAGCAATGATCTTAGGGAAAAATCTGGCACCTACCATTGGAGGCAACCCAATCACAAGTGTACCCTTTTTTAAGTTAATTACATCGGCTAATTCTGATGTTAGGTTTTGAAAAGAAGTTACAATCTGCTGGGATTGGTGAAGAACAGCTCTACCTGCATCAGTCAATTCAATTTGCTTTGCAGAGCGATAAAATAAGGTTGTCCCTAACTCGTCTTCTAAAATTTTAATCATTTTACTAATCGACGGCTGTGTGATGTGCAATGAACGAGCTGCTTTAGTAAAACTACGGTGCCTGGCTACTTCAATAAAATAAGTTAAATGGCGTACGTCCATCTTTCGATCTCCTTTTTAATAATATGTGTCGAATTTATATAGTAAGGTACTATAGTTTTTAAGAATAGGTTATAGTATAATTATAATATAAAATAACAGTAAATGCTTGTAATAAAACGCAAAGAATTTAAAACATTTAAAACATTTAAATTCTTTCATATTTTATAGATTAAATATAATATAAAAGTGTATAATACTATGGTATAATAATAAAGGAAAAAATGATCAAAGTGAGGGAATTTCTTTGAAAAAAGCAATTATCGAATTGGATAAAGGTAAAATTTCAATAGAATTATTTGAAAAAGATGCACCGAAAACAGTAGCTAATTTTGAAAAATTAATTACAGAAGGTTTTTATAATGGCATTTCATTTCACCGTGTTATAAAAGGTTTTGTAGCTCAAGGTGGATGTCCTAATGGTACTGGAACGGGCGGCCCTGGTTATACGATTCCTTGTGAGACAAAAGATAATCCTCGAATTCATGAACGTGGCTCTTTGTCAATGGCTCATCGTGGGCCGAACACTGGAGGCAGTCAATTTTTTATTGTGTATGAGCCTCAGCCTCATTTAGATGGCGTACATACTGTATTTGGTAAAGTAATTGAGGGTATGGATGTCGTTGATAAAATCACTGAAGGTGACATTATGAATAAGGTTACAGTGATTGAAAAATAGAAACTAAAGATTGTCCAACTGATGGATATGTTTTTTAGGGTGGGAACATCAATTGATGTAATCTCACCTTTTATTTTTAGGAGGGAATATTTTGGAGAATATTAGTGTAGATCTGATTTTATTTTTAATGGGAGCTGGATTTATTGCCGCTTTTATTGATTCTGTAGTTGGTGGTGGAGGATTAATATCTTTACCAGCTTTATTACTTTCTGGATTGCCGCCGACAATCGCATTAGGTACTAATAAAATGGCAAGTGTAATGGGAAGTTTTACGAGTACGATTTCATTTATGCGGTCAGGTAAGATAAATATTGAAATTATTAAATATTTATTTCCTCTTTCCTTTATTGGATCAGCATTTGGTGTTATTGCCGTTCAGCAAATACCATCTCAATTTTTAAAACCATTGGTAGTTGTTATGCTGGTAGTGGTTACTATTTATACTTTTACAAAAAAAGAATGGGGAGATGTATCTACCTATGACGGTATGAGTAAACGGACAGCATACTTAAGTGGCATAGTTGCTTTTACTATTGGTTTTTATGATGGTTTTTTCGGACCAGGAGCAGGTTCCTTTTTTATTTTTGCCTTTTTAATGATTGGATTTGATTTTGTAATGGCTGCTGGGAATTCCAAAGCGTTAAATTTTGCTAGTAATATTGCAGCTGTTGTTACTTTTATTTATTTTGATTCTATTAATTATTATTATGCTATACCTATGGGATTTTCTATGATTCTTGGTGCCTTGGCAGGTTCTAGATTAGCGATAAAAAAAGGCGCTGCTTATGTGCGCCCACTATTTTTATTTATGTCAGTTGTTTTAATTAGTAAGCAGCTATGGGATGTCTTGCGTTAAACATTGGCAACTGGGGGTAAATATCTGACTACATCTTTATTCTTAATGGGAAATAAAATATAAAAAGTAGTGCCATGGGGACTGGTTATTGGTTGTATAGTGGCATTATGGCGATTAGCAATACTATAACAAACTGCTAATCCTAATCCAGTTCCCTTTTCTTTCGTGGTGAAAAAAGGCGTACCAATTTTTTTCATAATATCCTTAGGTATACCGTGACCTTCGTCTTGTACGGCTAAAGCCACGGTATTATCGTAGGTAAAGGTTTGAATTGAGATTGTTCCGCCTGATTTCATTGCATCTAAACCGTTATTAACCAGGTTAAGTATCAGTTGACGAATCTCTTTTTCATCCAGCTGTAAATTTGGTATTGGAGATAAATCGTGATGAATTATTTTATTATCAACAATGGCATTAGCTTGCATTAAAGGCATAAGAGCATTGATGATATTGTTTAAGCTTGTTTCTTTTAAGTGAACTGACTTATCTTTCGCCAAAGATAAGAATTCAGAAATAATAGAGTTAGCTCGATCAAGTTCATCGATCATAATATTAAAAAAAACATTATTTTTTATATTTTCTTTTTTCAAAGACATCATTTGGAGAAATCCTCGTACTGTGGTCATGGGATTTCGAACTTCATGACCGATACTAGCAGCCATTTCCCCTACTAAATTTAATCGATCAAGACGGGCTATTTCAGTTGTTAAATTGGTATAAGTTGTAATATCTCGTGAAGTACATAAAGCACGTTCGACGGAACCGTCGATTCCGAACTCTGGCACGATACGGGCATGAAAGTATCGAATTCCAGTTAGACCTGGATATTCATATTCAAATACATTTGGTTTTTTAGTTATAAAAACCTGTTGGACATTTATTTTCCAAAGATTTAAAGTATTTGTATCGCAATCGGTAAGTTCATACAAGGTTTTATTGATATATTCTTTAGCAGGTATTCCTGTTAGCTGAGTGATAGAAGAATTAATAAAAGTAATCCGCATGGTTTTATCAATTCGGGAAATAATATCGGGAGTATTTTCAATTAGTGCTTGAAATTCTTGATGTTGCCGATATAGCTTGGCTTCCAATTTTTTATGATCTGTAATATTTATTAAGGTATACAGGGCGGACTTAATAATGTCCTCTTGATTGTATTCTGGTATGATTCTACATTGATAATAATAATGTTCTCCCTGTTGATTAATAAAGTCAGATTCAAATAATGCTTCCTTGCCAGTGGAAAAAGCATAAGAAAAAGAAGCTTCCCATAATACACAAAAGTTATGCGGCATGCCAGCTTCACGAAATGTTTTGCCAATAAATTCTTGAGAAGAAATTCCAGTATCCTTAAAGATAACAGGATTAATATAAATATGTTGACTTTTCGTATTTACACGAGCAAAAATAAGAGGCAAATTCTCGATCAATGTCTTATACTCTTCTTGATTTTGTCGTATGATTTGTTGATATTTAAGATGAAGAAGCTGAGGGTTTTCCCGGCAATTAATTTCAGTGTACTGATCGTGTATTTCGGTTATAAAATTCTTTTTCGCATTTATATTCGTTCCCATGCGTATTTTCCTTTCTATAACTAAATGGAAATTTTTAACTTATTGACGTATTCTATAAAATTTGTAAATTACCTTTAGGTTATCATAAATAAAAATAAAAAAATTTAGTATAATCTAGAAAGACCAAGTAAGATTAAAATTAACCCTGGTAAATACGGAACCTTTTTCTTTAATTGTTCAGAAATAAAGTGTTTAGAAGCATAGATTCCAAATGTGATAACTAGGATTTGTATCAGTCCCATAGTAATAGGAGTGTAAAAAGGCAAAGGGCTTACTAAGGCAGCAGCAAAAATTGCTATCATATTGTCAATACCGAGAGCTAATCCTAAAAGTATAGCTTCTATCGAGCTAATGAACTGAGAATGATCAACATCTGCTTTTTCTGGTTTAGCCATGATGTTGATTACAAGCCGGCCGATGGAAAAGGTAAGATTTGTAGATGGAACTCCGGAAGTTATAGAATCTGAATGAACTTTTGCGGAAAAGTACTCTTGAAATAAACTAAATAACCCCATGATCGTAAGTAATAGTGCACCTATAAGTACTGCTATTTTGGTATTTAACATTGCTCCTAAGATATGTGCACTTCCCATGGCCAAACTAACACATATTGTTGTTGTTAGCCCTACAATGAATAAAGAAATCCTAGATATAAAAATATTTTTTAATCCGTAGGAAATACCAGCAATAAAGCCGTCGATACTTACAGCAAATCCTAAGAATAATACATAGCACAACGTCATTCATATAGCCTCCCATAGGTAGAGTGGTTAGAGAAGGTATCTACAAATAATATATGGTGAAGGTTAATCTTTGGTGACGATGAAGCTTTTGTATTGTTATTCAAGGATTAGAAGGATTTTTTAAAAATATAGGGAAATTATATGGTATAATAAGAAGTTGAAGTAAGTGATTAACATACTACTCATAAAATATTTTGAGTGGTATGGTTGTTTTGCATTGGTATGAAAAAAGACAAGTCTAGGAATTATCGCAATTTAAAATTGTGTTTTTGAGGTGAGAATGTGGATTTTGGTTTAGGTAAAGTATTGCCTGTAAGTATTGAAAAGGAAATGAAAGGTTCTTATATTGATTATGCCATGAGTGTTATCACCATGCGGGCATTGCCCGATGTACGGGATGGATTAAAGCCTGTACATCGTCGTATTCTCTATGCGATGCATGAAGCTGGTATGGCGGCGAATAAGCCTTATAAAAAATCAGCACGTATTGTTGGTGAAGTGCTTGGTAAGTATCACCCTCATGGTGATAGTTCTGTATATCAGGCTATTGTACGTTTAGCTCAAGATTTTTCAACTCGCTATCTGATGGTAGATGGTCATGGAAATTTTGGTTCTGTCGATGGAGATTCGGCAGCAGCTATGCGTTATACCGAGGTTAGAATGTCTCGTATCGCTGAGGCGATGGTAGCTGATATTGAAAAAGATACAGTAGATTTTGTCCCTAACTATGACGAATCCATGCAAGAACCAGCCGTACTGCCAGCTAAGGTACCTAATCTTTTGGTGAATGGTTCATCAGGCATTGCAGTAGGTATGGCTACTAATATCCCTCCTCATAATTTAAGAGAAGTTATTGATGCTCTGGTTATGATGATTGATAATGCAGAGGTCACGATCCCCGAATTGATGACGGCTATTAAAGGGCCTGATTTTCCTACGAGAGGTCTGATATTGGGTAAAGAAGGTATTTACTCTGCTTATACGACTGGTCGTGGAGTAGTCAAAATGCGTGCCCAGGCTCGTGTAGATAAAATGGCTAACGGTAAGCCTAGGATTATTGTTACGGAAATACCTTATCAAGTTAACAAAGCTACTCTAATTGAAAAGATTGCAGATTTAGTTAGAGATAAAATAATTGATGGAATTACGGATCTTAGAGATGAGAGTGACCGTAATGGTATGCGTATTGTAATTGAGCTAAGACGTGATATCAACGCGGATGTTATTTTAAATCAATTATATAAACATACGCAGTTGCAAGATACTTTTGGCATTATTATGCTGGCTTTAGTTGAAGGAAAGCCAAGAGTGCTTAATTTGCGAGAAATGTTGTATTATTATCTCGAACATCAAAAAATAGTAATTGTTCGCCGTACTACATATGAGTTAGAAAAAGCAAAGGCTAGGGCACATATTTTAGAAGGATTAAAAATTGCCCTTGATCATATTGATGCGGTCATAACAACAATCAGGCAATCAAAGACTGTTGATGTTGCTCGCGCAGCTTTAATCGAAGGTTTTGATTTGAGTGACAAACAAGCGCAAGCCATTTTAGATTTACGTTTGCAGCGTTTAACAGGTCTGGAACGAGAAAAAATTGAAAATGAATATAAAGATCTATTAGAAACAATTGAATGGTTGGAGTCTGTTTTGGCTGATGATCAAAAAGTACTAAATATTATTAAAGAAGAATTATTAGATGTTAGAAAACGTTTTGGTGATGATCGCCGCACAATTATCACAGATGATTTATCGAATTTGGCAGTAGAGGATTTAATTGCTGAGGAAGATATTGTACTGACGCTGACTCGTTCCAGTTATGTAAAACGCCTTCCGGTTGATACCTATCGTAATCAAAAACGTGGTGGGCGTGGTGTCGCTGGCATGGGAACGAAAGAAGAAGATTTTGTAGAGCATTTATTTGTGACAACAACACATCATAATATTTTGTTCTTCACTAACCGTGGGCGGGTATATCGATTGAAAGGTTATGAAATACCTGAAGCGAGCCGTACCTCCAAAGGTACATCGATTATAAATCTATTGCCGTTAGAAGGACAAGAAAGAATTACGGCAGTGATTCCAATTAAAGCCTTTACAAATACCCGCTATTTATTTATGGCTACAGCAAAAGGTATTGTTAAGAAAACCGAATTAATGGATTTCGATACAGCAAGAAAAACAGGCTTGATAGCGATATCCTTAGATGAAGATGATGAACTAATTGGTGTTAAGTTGACTAATGGCGAGCAGTATGTGCTTATGGGAACTCGGGATGGATTTGCTATTTATTTCCCTGAAACCGATGTTCGTGATATGGGGCGTACAGCCCGAGGTGTAAGAGGTATTCGTTTACATGAAGGTGATAGTGTAGTTGGAATGGATACCTTAAAGCAAGAAGGCGAGGTATTGACTGTAACTGCTGAGGGGTATGGAAAACGTACTCCAGTTGATAATTATCGAAACCAAAAACGTGGTGGTAAAGGTGTTATTAATACAAAAGTAACCGAAAAAACAGGTCAGGTTGTAGGTATTAAGGTAGTGCGCCCTGGTCAGGAATTGATGCTAATTAGTAGTGAAGGTATAGTTATACGCATAGATATTGATACCATATCCGTAATTAGCCGAAATACGCAAGGTGTTAAATTAATGAAAACCGGTGAAAATGATAAAGTTGTGGCTCTGGCTGCTGTGGAAAAGAAAGCAGATATTGATTAATCGTTAAATTGGTAATTAACTCTATAAAAAATGACAGGCTAGTTATATAAACTAGCCTGTCATTTTTTTATTACTAATCTTTTACTTTTGCATTCCAAACACAAGCCGCTAGTATCATTGATATTATAGCTGATGCTACCCAAAAATCAGCTGCAAGGGTAAAATCATAGATTTTTTTCCCGTTTACAATGGTCATATGTGAATTAATCAAATAACCACTGACAGCTTCTTGTGCAGCAGCTCCGCCGTAACTTAAGAGACCGATCATTCCCATTGCGGCACCTGTGGCCCGCTTGGGACAAATATCAACAGCCATAAGCCCACCGAGATAGCAAACTAAAGCGCCCATCGTAAAGCCATATACGGCCATACTTCCCAGATCAATCCATTGGTTAGCAGGTGCCCATACAAAGGAAGCAATTGCCGCAGCATATAAAGCACCGTAAATTAAACAAGGTAAATTTCGTTTGTGATTAAAAAACTTATCCGATACAAGACCACAAGTCAAAGCACCAAAGATACCAGCAAACTGCATAATGGATAAGATACCGCTAGCTCCCATTGTTGTATAGCCTTTTGCTTCTGTTAAATATATAATACCCCAGCTTTCAATTGCATACCGTGCGATATAGCAGAAGCAGCTGGAAAGGCCAAGTATCCAAACTGCAGGACGTTTCACTACTTCCCACTGTAAACTGCCAACAGACTTATCTTTTTCAACAATCGCTGCATGGTCATTTTTAAAGTCAGCAACATTTGGTAAACCGCGAGTTTCAGGTCGATCTGACATGAAGAAGTAAATAAAAATGGAGCCGATGGCACAAACAATACCTGGCATAATAAAACCTGCGCGCCAGCTATAAGCTCCTACGAGAGCAGCAGTTGCCATATAAGTGAAAGCTGCTCCAAGATTATGACTGGTAAACCAAATACCATAATAAGTGCCGCGCTCCTTATTACTAAACCATTGATTTAAAGCAACAATACAAGGACCTGCACCAAAAGATTGGAACCATCCATTAATTCCCCATAATACAACTAATGGCAAGTACTCATTACAAAATCCCATAATTACGGTAATAATAGATGAGAGAAAAAGTCCTAATGCAAAGAAACGTTTAATATTCATTCTGTCGGCTAAGAAACTGTTGGTAAATTTTCCGATACCATAGGTAATAAAAAATACTGATCCCATAATACCAAGTTGTTGGGCATCTAAGACTCCTGCTGCCATTAAAGGTTTCTTAATAACGGAGAAGTTAAGTCGTAAAACATAGAATAATGCATAGCCCAAGGTAATTGATGTAAAAACCTGCCAGCGCAGTTTATTAAAAAGTGCTGCGATTTGGCTTTGATCGCCGTTTATCAAGGGTTTATCTTTTCCTGTTGTGAAAAACTTAATAATTTCTTCAAACATTTTGCATCCCTTCTTTCTTTTATTTAATTACAAAGTTTAGTTTTTGTTTTATCACGCTCCTCTGACTATATTGTAGGAAAAAATATCATCTAAATTATCACATTATAATGACAATTCTGGTATCCGTAAAATATCTGATTATGGAGTAGGAAAAATACAGAAATTAATGTAAGATAAATTCCTACATTATGACGAATTCATTAGCGGAGATTAATGAAGATACAATTATAGCTAGTAAAAGTGGTATTCAATTTAAAGATAATATAACGAAAAGCGAGTAAGGTTTTTCCTTACTCGCTTTTCGCTGGCAATAAATCGTATTTAAGTGCATAATCGACTAGTTGACTTTTCTCAGTTAATCCTAATTTTTCCATCATACGTGTCTTATAGGTATCCACTGTTTTAACGCTAAGACAGAGCATTTTTCCTGTTTGACTCATTGAATACCCTCTAACCATATATTTTAAAACCTCTCGTTCACGGGGACTTAACAGGGTGTAAGGATCATCTGCACTTTCTTTAGGAGTATTTGTTAGAAGACTGTTTAATAGCAGCTGAGAATTATGAGGATTTAAATAGCGCTGTCCCATATTAACCGTCTTCACTGCAATAAATAATTCAGTATCAACAGCATGTTTTTCTACATAGCCTAGAGCCCCAGATCGCATAGCTTCCTTTATGTACTGTTCATCTTCATACATGGTGAGTACTAAGATCTTAATCGGATAACCTCGGCTTTTGATTTCCTTTATACATTCCAGTCCTCCCATATTCGGCATAGATAAATCAATTATCAGCACATCTGCAGTTAGTTCTTCTAAAAGGGCAAGAACTTTTTCACCGTCAGACGTTTCGCCGACGACAATAAAATCGGGCTCATTATTAAGTAAGAGCTTTAATCCAGCTCTTAATACAGCATGATCATCAGCTAAAATAATTTTAATTTTAGACTTCATTTATCATCACTCCAAGCATCTTATCGGTATAATTACAGTAATTGTTGTACCTTGTCCACTAATGGAATGGAAGGTAAAGTTACCTCCTAGTAATTCAACTCGCTCTTTCATACCATAAATTCCTAAACGGTTTTTTTGACGAGCAGCTTCAATAGCACCTGAGCGGATACCAAGACCATTATCATCAATACGAAGGGTAATAGAGCTGGCATCTTGTTTAAGAGATATATTCACGCTTGTAGCACAAGCATGCTTAGAAATGTTTGTTAGGCTTTCTTGTAAAATACGGTATAAAGTTAGTGCAATTTGATTATTGATGATTAATTTTTGATCTGGAGGGGAAAAAGTGACGATCAGATCCTGTTGGTTGCTGAAATTGGTTATATATTTATCCATGGCGGCTACGATTCCTAGATCATCCAAAACTGGAGGACGAAGTTCAACTGCCATTTTGCGTAAGCCGCCTAACACATTGGTTGCTACATTCCTGGCATCAAGCAGTAATGATCGCTGTTTTTCGTCAGTCAACTTTGATAGCAGTACTTTCATATATGCGAGCAAAGAAGCCATGGATTGGCTGGTTTCATCATGGAGCTCACGAGAAATTCGTTTACGTTCATCTTCTTGAACAGTAAAAAGCTTATTTAGCAATACAGTACGTAATTCTTCCTTGGCACGTAATTCTTTTAGAAGACGGTTATTTTCAAAATCTTTTTCTTTTAGACTTTCGATCATTTCATTAAATACTCCAGCTAAGCGACCAACCTCATCTTCTGTTTTAATTTCAGTTTGGACATAAAAATTACCTTGTTGAATTTGCTGGGCAGCTTTGGTTAAATTACGCATGGGATGAATAATAAGATAGGCTAAGTAAGTAGAACCCATAGCAGCTAATAAACAAATTAGAAGTGTTGTAATAAAAAATTCATATAATTTAAGAGATAATAATTGCTGTGTGCTCTTTTCCGACATACCTACGCGAACGTACCCAATCGCTCCATTTTCAATGGGAACAATCACTTCTCGTATAGGACCTTCATTACTGTTAAACTTCATTGTCTGGTATCCATCTTCATCTTTAGGATAAAGAGAAAGCTTGATAGGTAATCCTTTAGGTAAATTGCCAGCAAAGGTATGGGCCAAAATTCTTCCAGCAGAGTCTGTAATTAAAATATAACGAACATCTTCTGTATTATTCTTGGTTTGATTAATGCGGTCAAATAAAGCATAATTATCATCTAGCAAAATGTCATTACTGCTAAGAGCAGCAACATAGGCAGCCATTTCCGCACCACGTTTTTCAATTTGTTGATCAAGCAGCTTTGTGGTGGTATCCATCATAATAAAGCCAATAATAATACTTAATAAGAGAAGCATACTAATAATTATGCCGTTGATTTTATAATAAATACTTAATTGTCGTAACCACTTCATAGAAACGTATTTGTCCTATCATATATTTTACGTAAAGGTTCATAAAGTTTGGGTGTGGGAAAAACAAATTTATCTATAACCAAATGCTGCATGGCTGCCAGTGTATCAGGATCTTCATTCATAGTAAGAAAAATATGGCGTAACTGCTCTTTTTGCTGTGTATTCATTCGCTTATTAATTACAACAGGACCTGTTGGTACAGAGGGCATAGAAGCAATAATACGCACCTTTGCTGCAAGTTCAGGTGTTTTAATTTTAGCATATTCATAAATTTGACTATCAAAACTAGCTCCATCCGTGACTTTGGTAGCGACTGCCCAAATTGATTTATCGTGACTATAGGTATAAAAATAGCGTTTAAAGAATTTTTCAGGGTCAGTATTTCTTTGTCTCAAATATTCCTCCATAACCATATGACCAGAATAGCTAAGAGGATCAGTGAAGGCAAATACCTTGTCTTGTAGGTCGCTGATTGTGTAAATATTGCTGTCTCTATGTACAATTACTTCTGGTGCATACAAAGAATTTCCGCCATGTTCTGCCATAACAAACAATTCAATTTCATTCATACCTCTGTAGGAACTATAAGCCCCAGTAGATAGAAATGCAATATCAACATCGCCATTTGCTAAAAGCATATTAACCTCTGCATAGGTTTTGCGCTGAACGAGAATCGTTTGGCGTCCTGTTTGCTTAGAAACATAGTCAGCGATTTGTCTATAATAGCTGATTGTCTCATGAGGAGAAAAAACAGAGGCTAAGGCAATAAGAAGGGGACGCTCATCAAGTTTACTGTTATTTTGTAAGGAAACAAATTCTGAAGGTTGGCTAAAATCAATATAAGGAGTTGTATTACTTTTACAACTATTGGTGAATAAAACAAAAAACATAAGAATGCTGAAAGTTAAAAATTTTAGCTTCACGACGTAATCACCTTTTTTAGTATTTTTGATTATGTATGTAATACATTAAAACCTGAATATACGATTTGCCTCAAGGATTGTAATATGTATCAAAGATAGGAATTGTCAATATTATAGCATATATCATTTTCGTAGAGGTATGAAAGATAGAGAAATTAAATAAAGAAGTAACATAGTATTGCACTTTAAAGAAATAGGATAACCAGATTTTAAAAGTGAAAATGATCTTATATATGGAAGTTAATATTCTTTGTAATTAGTAGTTGACGATAATAGCCGATTATGATATACTTTCAAAGTAGCTCGCGAGGGCAGCAAGAGTAAAAAAACAAACAATAAAAAAAGTTGACATGCTAAAAGAAACATGTTATACTAAAGATCCGCTGTAAGGGCGAATGTGTTCCTTGAAAACTAAACAATGTAAGTAAGGTTAAAATAAGCCAGATGTGCGGTACTCGTTTTGGAGTACAAAACAGTTGGTTCATGCAAATGAACTAACACAAACAATTTGTTTTTTTAAAGAGCCATCAAGGTTCTTCATAAATAACTTTTATGGAGAGTTTGATCCTGGCTCAGGACGAACGCTGGCGGCGTGCCTAACACATGCAAGTCGAACGGAGATTTTAGTAATAAAATCTTAGTGGCGAACGGGTGAGTAACGCGTAGACAACCTGCCTTCTAGCTGGGGACAACACCGCGAAAGTGGTGCTAATACCGAATGTTGTATTTTGAGTGCATG